>NZ_WIBH01000002.1:0-299375 GCF_009495795.1 Flavobacterium sp. LMO6
TCTACTCCTTAAATTATTGCAATTATTATTTAAAGGAACTTTTTCAGTGCCCTCAGTAAAACGAGTAATTTTTTCCATCAAAACTAAAATCGTATGTTGTTTTATAATATTGTAAATACACTGAAACGCTCACCACCAAAACCACTCCAATGATATCGAGATATTTACTATTGGTAATACTTTTGATGGTAGCGATGGTGTTCTGCATATTACTCTTTTGTGAAGTTGAATTTCATTCCGCCTTGATTTAATATAAAGGAGTTGTCTCCAAATACCATTTCAATTCCAGCTGCTGCAAAAACGAAAGTCTTTTCTTCTCTAAATGTTAGTGGAAAGGCGCCTTGTCCTGTAGCTTGAGCGAATAATTCGCCATTCTTTTCAGAAACGGTAATTTTCAAAGGAATTTCTTTTGAAGCATAAATTCCAGTAAATTTTGCTAATTCTGCTTTGTCCATTTTCATGAATTGTGGGAACGGGAATGGTATTTTGTAGTAAATACTCAGGATTCCAATGATAATATCATTTTGCACAAAATTATCGCCATTGGATATTATAGAAAAACTCAATTTTTCAGTTGGATAATAACCTAACATCGAACTGAAATTCTCAATTCTTCCGCCATGACCATAAAATCGTCTTTCACCAAAAGGAAACTGAATTAATGCTTTTCCGTAACCTTCTTTTATTTCTTTCATTTGGTCTAAAGAAGTTGGACTAACTAATTTTCCATCGAAAAGGGCATAAATAAACTTCGTTAAATCGGCTGGAGTTGAAGTAATTCCGCCAGAAGCAAACGCTATGGAATTGTGGTTTTCATAAGATTTCACCCAATTGGTTCCATCAAAATAATAGGAATAACTTTCTTTGTTTGCTGTATTTGTAGCCTCTTCTCTGAAATAAGTGGTTGGAACAAAAGCTTTATTAGTAACCGCGCCTTTAGCTGTCATTTCGGTTTTATCTTCAAAAGTTCCTAACTCCGCTTTTTTTACGATGCGATTTAGTAAATTTTCCTCGTATGATTTTTTTGTCAACTTTTCGATGATGCAGCCTAAAATAAAAAAGTTTGAATTGCTGTATTCGTATTTGCTTCCAGGCTCAAAATTCGATTTATAAGTTGTAATTACTTTTAAAATATCTTCTTTTGAATGTTTTTTGTCAATTACTTTATGAAATGTTGAATCTTGGTTAACAAAATCCACAATTCCGGTTCTGTGATGTAATAAATCGTAAATCGAAATCTTTTCTGAATTTGGCATTTTCGGATAAAAACGATTCAATTTGGTTTGAAGTGTCAATTTTTTCTCTTCAATCAATTGCATGATCATAACAGCGGTGAAGGTTTTAGAAATCGAACCTATTTTATAACGTGTTAAACGATCGGCTTTGATGTTCTTTTCTACATCGGCAAAACCATACGCTTTATTGAAAACCACATTTTCACCTTCGCGAATTGTTAACGAACCCATGAATTTGTTGTTTTCATTCAAATAGTTTAGCAAGCTATCAATTCGTGTGAATTTATCTTGCGCAAAAGTGAAAGTAGAAAAGGCAAATACAAAAAAGAGTAATTTTTTCATAAGATTCTGTTTTTCTAATTAGTAGTTGAGATTTTATTTTGTTACTGATTTTTAATTTTTTTGAATTCTAAATACGAATACACAATAGGAACAATCGTAATAACGGCAGTAATTCCTAAAAAAGTATAAACTTGAATTTTATTTGGCAACACAAATGTCATTGCCATTAAAAGTCCGCCAACAAACCATAATTTTCCTCCCATTACATGCGTTTTTTTCCAAACATCTTCGTTTTCTAATGTCCAAGGCGTTTTAATGCCAATGAAATAATTCGGTTTTATGGTTTTAAAATAATTTCCTAAGAAAGCAAAAAGTAAGCCAACCAATGGAAAAATCAAAACTGGATTACTCGTTTTTTGTTGTACACTATATAAAATGTAAATCGCTAAAGCCGACATGAATAATGCTAAAATTAGGCGTAAATTATTCAGTTTGTTACCCATGTTTTGCAATTTTTGTTTTGGATCTATGTACGGAATTATTAAAAAGATGAAATAGCTAATTCCAGTTAGCATGAAAATCATTAATAAAAGTTCGTTTTTATCGCCATAACGATCAATTTCTCCAGCACCATTCCAATGCATTGGAACACTTTCTGGTAAACTTTTCCAAATGTAAGCCAAGTAAACAAAAGGCAACAAAGCGACAGCAATAAACGGAATTTCTTTTTTAAACTTCTCCATACTTTATTTTTTTAGAGTAATAATCCATTGTAAAATATCGTCAACAATTGTAGTGTTCAACGAATAGACTACAAATTGTCCTTTTTTTTCGCTCGTGACTAAATCGGCACGTTTTAAAATATCTAAATGATGCGAAATACTAGGTTTTGAAATATGAAATTGGTCCGCAATATCGCCAGCTGTCATTTCCTGTTTACGCAGCAATTCCAGAATATCTCTTCTGGTTTCGTCGTTCAAGGCTTTGAAAATTGCGTTCATATTAATTTATATATTTAGACAAATATCTAAATATTATTTGAAATGGCAAAATGTTTTAAAAAAAATAAACCCGATAGGTTTTGAAACGTATCGGGTTTGTTGTATTATTTTTGAGATTTAAATTTCAAATAAATGGAATTTATAAAAATTAGTAGAAAAAGAAAAGTTGAAATTAAAAGAAATTTGTCAATCAAATCTATATTTAAGTAACCATTTTGAAATAAACAACAATAAGAAATTCCTAAAAAGAATAAAATAGATAAAATAAAATTCGTTTTTGCTTTAAAAATTGCCAAAAAACTAAAACCCAAGAAAAAAGCTAATAGAAAATAAAATAAAAAAAAACTAAATCCGCTAAAATCATAAGCCCAACCAACTGTTTTATTAATTCCATAAACTCCTTTTCCATTTGGTTTTAGAATGAATATAAAAGGTATTAGACTAATCAAGTACATTTTAGTTTCAAAAATAAATTTTATTTTATTAATCATTTTATTTTATTAATCATTTTATTTTATTAATCATTTTGTAATTATTATGAAATTTCTCCTTCGTTGAAATGACAAAACCATTCAATCTGCCAACTGCTACTGTCCACTGACCACTAATCAATGCGCTTCCAACCAATTTTTACCCAATCCAATTTCCACATCTAACGGAACTGCCATTTTGAAAGCATTTTCCATTTCGTGTATGATCATCGGTTGGATTTTTTCTAATTCGGAGTTGTGCACGTCAAATACTAATTCGTCATGTACTTGTAGTAGCATTTTTGATTTCCATCCCGAACCTTCGGGATCAGAAGTCAGTTTTTTGTGAATGTTAATCATCGCAATTTTGATGATATCCGCAGCCGAACCTTGAATTGGTGCATTCACTGCATTTCGTTCCGCACCTCCACGAACAATTGCGTTGGCTGAGTTGATGTCTTTTAAATAACGTCTTCTTCCTGAAATAGTTTCAACATAACCATTTTCTCTAGCAAAATCCACTTGCGAAGTCATAAACGATTTTAATTTTGGATACGTTTGATAATAGGCTTCAATCAATTCCGCACTTTCTTTTCGAGATAAGTTAGTTTGGTTGCTCAATCCAAATGCCGAAACACCATAAATAATTCCGAAGTTTACAGTTTTAGCATGACTTCTTTGCTCTTTTGTTACTTCGTCTAAAGGCACATTGAATACTTTTGCAGCCGTACTCTTGTGAATATCTTCGTTGTTTTGAAACGCTTTAATCATGTTTTCTTCGCCACATAAAGCGGCAATGATGCGTAATTCAATTTGTGAATAATCGGCAGAAAGTAGTGTGTAATTTTCATCACGCGCAATGAAGGCTTTTCTAATTTGTCTTCCTCTTTCGGTACGAATCGGAATGTTTTGTAAGTTTGGATTATTCGAACTCAAACGACCAGTTGCAGCCACCGTTTGCATATAATCGGTATGCACTCTCCCTGTTTTTTTATCGACTTGGTTAGGCAACGCATCAATATACGTGCTTTGCAATTTTACCATTTGACGCCATTCTAAAATATCGCGCACAATTTGATGTTCGTTGGCCAAATAACTCAACACTTCTTCACCAGTGGCATATTGACCGGTTTTGGTTTTCTTTTGTTTCGCTCCACCAATTTTTAGTTTGTCGAATAAAATATCGCCTAATTGTTTTGGAGACGCCAAATTGAATTTCTCACCCGCAGTTTCGTAAATTTGTTGTTCAAACGCATCAATTTCTTTTTGCATGTCAACCGACATATTTTTTAGAAATTCAACATCCAAACGAATACCTTCTTTTTCCATGTCAGCTAAAACAGGAACTAGCGGAATTTCGATTTCGTCAAACAATTTTTTTGTTCCTACCTTTTCCAAAATTGGTTGGAAATGTTCCTTCAATTGAAAAGTAATATCAGCATCTTCGGTAGCATATTCTTTAATGTCTTCCAAAGGAACATCGCGCATCGACAATTGATTTTTTCCTTTTTTACCAATTAAAGTTTCAATTGATTTTGGTGCATATTTCAAATACGTTTCCGACAATACATCCATATTATGACGCATATCAGGATTAATCAGATAATGCGCAATCATGGTGTCGAATAATTTTCCTTTGACTTGAATGTTATAATTCGAAAGAATTTTCAAGTCGTATTTCATGTTCTGACCAATTTTTTCAATGGTTTCATTTTCGAAGAATGGTCGAAATTTTTCAATTAATGTTTGCGCTTCTTCCTGATTTTCGGGAAACGGAACATAAAATCCTTTTCCTTTTTCGAAAGAGAATGACATTCCTACTAACTCGGCATTCAAAGCGTCAATTCCAGTAGTTTCTGTATCAAAACAAACCGAAGTTTGATTTAATAAATTCTGTAACAACAATTTTACAGGTAAATCGCCTTGAACAATTTGGTAGAAATGTGTCGTATTTTCTAAAGTTGCATAATACGAATGATTCGCCGTTGGTTCATCCGATTCGTCACTAAAACCGAACAAATCGAATTGGTCTTCGTTTGATTTTTTGGCTGGTGCTTTTTTAATGGGTTGCGGAATTTCAGAAGTATTTCCGTTGGCATCAATTTCATCATACTCTTTTCCAGAGCCAAACAATTTATCAAATTGCGCTTTCATTTGACGGAATTCTAATTCCTGAAATAACGCATCGGTTTTCTCTACGTCGGGTTTTGATAATTCGTAATCGTCAGCATCAAAAGTCACCGGACAATCGAGTAGGATAGTGGCTAATTTTTTGGATAAAATTCCTAACTCTTTGTTGGCTTCGATTTTGTCTTTCATGGCACCTTTTAGCTGATGCGTGTTCGCTAATAAGTTTTCTAATGTGCCATATTCGGCTAAGAACTTCTTCGCTGTTTTTTCACCCACGCCTGGTAATCCCGGAATATTATCGGCAGAATCGCCCATCATTCCTAAGAAATCAATTACTTGATCAGGACGTTCGATTTCAAATTTTGCTAAGACTTCGGGAATTCCCCAAATCTCGATATCGTTCCCCATTCGGGCCGGTTTGTACATGAAAATATTTTCCGAAACCAATTGAGCAAAATCCTTATCTGGCGTCACCATGAACACTTTGAAACCTTCTTTTTCGGCTTGTTTGGCTAACGTTCCAATTAAATCATCGGCTTCAAAACCCGCTTTTTCGATAATTGGAATGTGCATAGCGCGCAACAATTCCTGAATATAGGGAACCGCAATTTTAATCGCTTCAGGTGTTTCATCACGGTGTGCTTTGTATTCTTGATACATTTCAAAACGATAATCGCTTCCTCCTTTATCAAAAGCCACCGCTAAATGATCTGGTTTTTCGCGTTTAATTACATCCATTAAAGAATTCATGAATCCCATAATAGCAGAAGTATCCATTCCTTTAGAATTGATACGAGGATTTTTTATAAAAGCATAATACCCACGAAAGATAAGCGCGTAGGCATCAAGAAGGAAAAGACGTTTTTGTGACATTGTTCTGAAATTTCATTTAAAATGTAAAAGTACAATTCTTTGATTAAAAAAACTTTGTTAAAATTCATTTAATATAGCATCAATTTGTGCAACTTGTCCCTTACTTTGCATAAAATATCTTAGAATGATTCGTTGGGTTATCTTTTTACTATTTGTAGCAATACTTGAAATTTATGCTTTTCAGGCGTTTAAAACATTAATTAGGTCTAAAGCTTTTTTTGTTTTTTATTTTATTACTTCTGTTATCGCTTTGGTTTATATAATTTATCAATTGTATCATTTTGATAGAAGTGTTGGGCAAACACCAAAAACCATGATGACCATGGGTTTGTTGTTGTTGCTTTATGTGCCAAAATTATTATTGACCATCATTTTGTTTGGAGAAGATATAATTCGTTTTTTTTCAGGAATAATTTCTTTGATATCTAAAAGTAATACGGAAGGTTTTTTACCCGAAAGAAGACGTTTTGTTAGCCAAATTGCCCTTGGAATTGCAGCTATTCCGTTTGCCTCTTTTTTATACGGTATTACTGTTGGAAAATATAATTTTAAAGTAATAAAACAAACGTTGTTTTTTCCTGATTTACCTGAAGCTTTTGACGGAACCACAATAACGCATATTTCAGATGTACACAGTGGAAGTTTTGATGATGCAGATAAAATTCAGTATGCGATTGATTTGATTAATGAACAAAATTCGGATATGGTTTTGTTTACAGGTGATATTGTAAATACACATGCTACCGAAATGGATCCTTGGATTGCTACTTTTAAAGGAATTCATAACCCAAAATTTGGTAAGTTTTCTATTTTAGGAAATCACGATTATGGTGAATATATAGATTGGAATTCACAAAGTGAAAAACAGGCTAATTTTGAAGGAATAAAGGCTATTCATAACAAAATTGATTTCAAATTATTGTTGAATGAGCATGTGAAAATCAAAAAAGATAATCAAGAATTAGCCATCGTTGGTGTTGAAAATTGGGGAAGAAAATTTGGTGAACGTGGTGATTTGAATTTAGCTTCTCAAGGTTTAACCAAAGAAGATTTTAAAATTGTAATGAGTCACGATCCAAGCCATTGGGATGAGAAAATTCAGCACGATGAAAACCATTATCATTTAACATTATCGGGTCATACACATGGTTTGCAATTTGGAATAGAAATTCCAGGTTGGATTAAATGGAGTCCTATACAATATGTTTATAAACAATGGGCTGGATTGTATGAAAATGCAGGAAGGTATATTTATGTAAATAGAGGATTTGGCTTTCATGCTTATCCTGGACGAGTAGGAATTATGCCCGAAATTACAGTTATTCAACTAAAAAAAGGAGAAAATGTAGCGTAATTCAGTAAAAATGCTACATTTGTATATTATTTTCGAGTTAAAAATAATTTTTTTGATACTAATAAATTCAATTTATGTCAAAATTTGGAGAACTTATCGATGCTCAAGTACCTGTGCTTATCGATTTTTTTACAGAGTGGAATGAACCTTCAGTAGCTATGAACGAAGTTATTCGTCATGTAGCAGCAGCCTTAGGAGATAAAGCTCGCGTAATTAAAATTGATGTGGATAAAAATCAGGAATTAGCAGATGCACTTCGTATCAAAGGTTTACCTACTTTAATGATTTATAAAGAAGGTCAAATGGTGTGGAGACAAAGTGGCGAACTTGATGCCAATACTTTAATCTCTTTAGTGCAAGAACAGGCTTAACCCTAAATTGCGTTTAGGATACTAGTTGTAGTAAATTTATTTTATTACATCAAAAACAAATCCCTTATTTCTTAAGAGTTGTATTGCTTTTGGCAGTGCATATTTTAGATTTTTTTCTGCTTTTAAACTATCGTGAAAAACGATAATACTTCCTTGTGCTGTATTTGAAATTACGTTTTCTAAACATTTTTCTTCAGAAATGGCAGAGTCAAAATCGTAACTTAATACATCCCACATAATTATTTTGTAGCCTAATGTTCTGATTGCTTTTGATTGGCTTGGTTTTATTTTTCCGTAAGGAGGACGAAATAAAAATGAGTGTTCAGTGTTCAGTTTTAAGTGTTCAGTTTCACATAATTTAAAATTCCCTAAATAGCTTTTTGTGTTGGTTTTCCAGCCGTTTAAATGGTTGAAAGTGTGATTTCCTATTTGATGCCCTTCAGAAAGTATTTTTTTATAAACTTCAGGATGTTTTTGTATGTTATTGCCAATACAAAAGAAAGTTGCTTTAATGTCTTCCGATTTTAAAACATCTAAAACCCATTCGGTAACCTCTGGAATTGGGCCGTCATCAAATGTTAAATAGATTTTTTTATCTGAATTTGGAATTTCCCAAATCTGATTATAGAAAATCTTTTTAATTAGTTTATTTGTTTTTACCCAGTTGAAGTTCATAATGTAAATTTACTACAAAAAAAATGTTCCAAAAGAATTAATTCTCTTTTGGAACATTTTGAATGGTTAAAAATTAGTTATTCCATTTTTCTTCCAAAACGTTTGAACATTTTATTGAAATTATTGAATTTAACTTTTTCTTTGTTATAAAATTCTAAATCTTCAGCAGCTTCTGCTACTTGAATTAAGCTTCTGTATTGTTCAATATCAGACATAATGTCCATGGCACCAAAATTTTGTTCGCTTGGTTTCCATCCGTTATAGTACGTTAGATTTTCTTGGTATTTTTTAATTACTTCAGAAATAATTGCTCTTGCTTTTTCCTTTTTACCCACTTCATAATAACCCATTGCAAATGGCTCTAGCATATAATAATATTCAAAGTATTGAATTGGCATTTTTTCCATTGCTAAGTCAATTACTTTTTCTGCTTTATCTAGTTTTTCTTCGTTAATTAAAGTTTCTACTAAACGAGCTAAATTAGTTCTATAGCTTATACTGTTTTTACGAGTTTCTACATCATGGTAAATAATTGATTTTCCACTATTTCCCCAATCCCATTTCATTACAATATTGTACATTTTGTCAGAATCAATCATTCCCATTTTCATTGGACTAGGAGATTCTGCTGGAGTTTTGATGGGAACCAATTTAAAGCACATTCCGTCTAATTGAAGATAATCTTTCATCCAAAGGTAGTCATCTTCACCAAAACTACCTCCAGTAAAGTAAATAGGGCGCTTCCAGTTGTTTTGATTTACAATGTCTAACATCATTAATCGGTTTTTGTACAATGCCTTATCTTTAATTTCAAATTCAATAGCGGGTACGATTGAATCATAGAATTTTTCAGAAACTACTTTATTTTTAATTATTGTTTCTTTATCAATAGGAATTATAACTTTTTTAGAAGGGAAATAATTCGCTTTTTTACCGTTGTTTAATTCAATTTTAGCGCGCTCATCATCTAGTGAAATAAACTTAATCATTTCATCTAATAATAGAGGGTCTTTAGTTCTTTCAACATATAAACTATAATCTCTATTACTTCCTTTGTATTGCTCTCTATTAAATGAACTTGGAATTGGTTCAGAATCATGAGATTTCATTTTCATTTGATCGATGTACCAATCGGTCATAAACAAACTTGTGTTAACTATTCGAATATCGGTTCTGTATCCTTCAATTTCTTGCATGTACCAAAGAGGAAAAGTGTCATTATCTCCAATGGTAAATAAAATTGCATTTGGTTCACACGAATCTAAATAAGCTTTTGCCATTGTGTAGGCTGTATCTTTATTAGAACGATCATGGTCGTCCCAATTTTGAGAAGCTAATACTACTGGCGAAGCTAATAAAGTAGTAGTAAGTACTACTGCAATAGCTATTTTAGGTTGAATATAGTTTTTTAGAGTATCGAAAATGGCGTAAATACCATAAGCTATCCACATAGCAAATACATAGAACGAACCTACTAAGGCATAATCTCTTTCTCTAGGTTCAAATGGTCTTTCATTTAAGTAAATTTTTAGCGCTAATCCGGTAAACAAGAATAAGACAAGTAAAACATAAAAACTTTTTTTATCTCGTATAGCGTGAAAAATGAAACCAATAAGAGCTAAAAGTAAAGGAATTCCATAGTAAATATTTCTTCCTTTATTGTTTTTCATGTCTGGAGGAAGGTTTTTTTGAGTTCCTGTAAAAACTTCATCAATTAAATTAATTCCTGTTAGCCAGTTTCCGTTACTATTGTCATATTTTCCTTGAACATCACTTTGTCTTCCGGCAAAATTCCAAAGTAAATATCGAACATACATGTATACAAATTGATACTGTATCATAAATTTCATGTTATTAAAAAAAGTAGGTTTGTCTACGATTAAATAGTCACCATATCCTTTTAAGAATTTGTCATAATCGCCTTCATCAATTTCTCCCGCTTCATATGCTTTTCTAAATTGTGTTACAATTTCCACTAATTCATCTTCATGAGCATACTCAGGATTAATTCTAAACTCTAAAGGTTCAGTAAAAATCATGTAATTTTCTCTATGCTCATTGCTCCACATTCTAGGTAAAAACGCTTTATGTGCATCATCTGTGTTATGTTTTGCATTAACATAGTCGTTGGTAATTATGTATTTTTTTGTTTTGTAATCTCGTTCATAATTAGGTTTTTCATCTAAATATGGAGTTACAGGGTCTAAGCCAGAGTATGTGTCAGAAAATTGTGGTCCATAAAACAATTTTTGTTCACCATATTGTTCGCGATTATAATAAGCTAAAACTTCAGCAGCATCAGAAGGCTTATTTTCATTAATTGGTGTATTTGCATTAGCTCTAATGGGTAACATCATCCAGGTTGAAAATCCAATTAAAATAAAAAGTGTAGCTAAAATTAAAGTATTATAAAAAACATGTCCTTTTTTCTTTGTGTAATTTAATCCAAAATAGAAAGCAGCAACAATTAAAATAAACGCAAAAATAGTTCCTGAGTTGAATGGCATTCCAAGGCTATTTACCATGAAAATTTCTATTTTACCAAAGAAAGCCAACGTGTAAGGAAGTAAAAGTTTAAATATAAATAGTAAGATGGCTACAATAACAACGTTTGCAATTAAAAAACTTTTAACTGTAATGTTGTGGTATTTTTTAAAGAAATATAAAAATCCAATAGCAGGAAATGCTAACAAAGCCATGAAGTGAACTCCAAACGAAAGACCAATTACTAAAGATATAAGTAACAACCATTTGTTTCCTCTTGGCGTGTTAATTTCTTGTTCCCATCTTAATCCTAACCAAAATAATAGAGCAATCAAAAATGTTGCCATGGCATATACTTCTGCTTCTACAGCATTATACCAAAAACTATCGGTAAAGGCAAAAGATAAAGAAGCAATTGTTGCGCTTCCTAGAATAATAATAGAATTATTAGCTGAAAGTTCGGTTTCTTTACTAATTAGTTTTTTTAATAAAAGGGTCAACGACCAAAACATAAAAAGAACTGTAAATGCACTAGAAAATACAGAAAGGTAGTTTACCATTAATGCAATTTTATCTGGACTAAATGCAAACATGGCAAAAAATGCTCCTAGCATTTGAAATAAAGGAGCTCCTGGTGGATGTCCAACTTCTAAATTGGCTGATGTTGCAATGTATTCGCCACAATCCCAAAAACTCAAGGTAGGTTCTACTGTTAATGAATAAGTAATTAATGCTACCATAAAAGTAGCCCAACCCAAGATGGTGTTCCACTTTTTAAAGTTGAATGAATTCATATTGTATTTTGTTTTTCTAGATTTTCCTACAAAGAAACTATTTTTTTGTTTATTATATTAGTTAAATAAATATTTTAATATTTTTTTTAGAAAAATTTGCAGAATAGAAAATATGTTTTACATTTGCACTCGCAATCGAAAAGGTTGTTAGGTATTGGCCCATGGTGTAATGGTAACACTCCGGTTTTTGGTACCGTCATTCAAGGTTCGAGTCCTTGTGGGCCAACAAAACTCCACTTAGTAATAAGTGGAGTTTTTTTATTTTTATAAGTCTCTAGTTCACTATAAGTTAACATAAAAAAAGACCACAATCGTGGTCTTTTTTTATTGGTTAAAATCTCAAAAAATTAGATTTTAAATGTAATAACAGGTCTTTTAGCGTGGTTTACTAAATCTTCACTAATACTTCCGTTGAAGAAGTGAGATAAACCTTTTCTTCCGTGTGTGCTCATTCCGATAATATCAGCATCGATGCTTTTTGCAAAATGTAAGATTCCTTTTTCTACATTTACATCATTGTAAATATGAGTAGAATAGTTGTCAATTTTAAAGTTTGCAATAAACTCATCCATTTGTTTTTGAGCTACTTTAGTAGATTTAAAGTTGTTTGGAGTATTGATGTTTGCTAAATAAAGGTGAGAACCAAATTTATTTACAAATTCAACTACTTTTTCAAATGGTTTTTTTATTTCGTCTGAAAAATCAGAAGCGAATACAAATTTAGAAGCGCTGAAGGTATCTTCTTCGCGTTTGATTACTAATACAGGAACATCAGAATTTCTTACTACTTTTTCTGTGTTAGATCCAATGAACATTTCTTGGAAACCATTAGCGCCATGAGAACCCATAACAATTAAATCAGCATTATGAGCTTCACCATTTTTAATGATTCCTTCAAAAGCCATTTCAAATTGAATAATTCTTGAAATTTTAACACCATTTAAGTAGTCAGCGTCCATTAACTCGTCTAATTTGGCTACGGCTGCATTTTTAAAGAACATCAACTCTGGAATATCATGAGCTCTTGAAATAGCGTCATTTCCAGATGTTGGTAATTCTAACATGTGAACTAAAAAGATTTCGCCGTCATTTTTTTTTGCAATTTGTGCTGCTACTTTTAATGCGTATTCTGCGTGTTTTGAAAAATCTGTAGGTACTAAAATTCGTTTCATAAGTTTGTTTTAGGTTATTTTAAAAGTGTAAAATGAATTACACCATAAAAGTACAAAAAATATCCAAACTGACAATCTTTTTTTTAATTCAAAAAAATTTGTATATTTGCTCCGTTATTAAAGGACAGAGGATTATGAGGCACGCACAGCGTGCCTCTTTTTATAAAAATATGACATTTAAAAATAAAGTTCAAGAGGTATTGGATGCGGCATTGGCCGAGCGTGAGCAGCTTTTTTTGATAGATTTATCAATTAATGAGGCTAATAAAATTAGTGTTATTTTGGATGGCGATTCAGGAGTAAATTTGCAAGATTGTATCGACATAAGTAGAGCAGTTGAAAACAATTTAGATAGAGAAGAACAAGATTTTTCTCTAGAAGTAGCTTCTGCAGGTGTTTCAAGTCCACTAAAATTAGTAAGACAATACAAGAAAAATATAGGCAGAACTATTAAAGTTAAGACTATTTCGTTAGAAGAAATTGAAGCTAAATTAACAATGGCAGATGACGAAAAAATAACTTTAGAGTGGCAAGCTCGAGAGCCTAAAAAAATTGGAAAAGGAAAGGAAACGGTTGATAAAAAACTGGAACTTTCTTATGAGAATATAAAAGAAGCAATTGTTATAATATCATTTTAAAATAAAGAGTTGACATGGAGAATATTGCATTAATAGAATCGTTTTCAGAATTTAAAGACGACAAACTCATAGATAGAGTTACACTAATGGCAATTTTAGAGGATGTATTTAGAAATGCATTAAAAAAGAAATACGGATCTGACGATAATTTTGATATCATCATTAACCCTGACAAAGGAGATATGGAGATTTGGAGAAATCGTGTAGTGGTAGAAGATGGTGAAGTAGAAGATCCAAATTCTGAAATTTCTTTAACTGAAGCAAGAAGAATAGAGCCTGATTTTGAAGTAGGTGAAGATGTTTCTGAAGAAGTAAAACTAATCCAATTAGGTAGAAGAGCTATTTTGTCTTTACGTCAAAATTTAATTTCTAAAATTCATGAACACGATAATACAAATCTTTACAAGCAATTTAAAGATTTAATTGGTGATATTTATACAGCAGAAGTACATCATGTTCGTCCAAAAGCTGTAATTTTGATGGATGATGAAGGAAATGAAATTGTTTTGCCAAAAGAAAAACAAATTCCAAATGATTATTTCAAAAAAGGAGACAATGTAAGAGGTGTTATTGAAAATGTAGAATTGAAAGGTAATAAGCCACAAATCATCATGTCAAGAACAGCTCCAGAATTCTTAGAGAAATTATTCGAACAAGAAATTCCTGAAGTTTTTGATGGTTTAATTACTATTAAAAAAGTGGTACGTATACCTGGAGAAAAAGCAAAAGTAGCAGTAGATTCTTATGATGATAGAATTGATCCTGTTGGTGCTTGTGTGGGTATGAAAGGTTCACGTATTCACGGAATCGTTCGTGAGTTAGGAAATGAAAATATTGATGTAATTAATTTTACAACAAACGCTCAATTATATATTACAAGAGCATTAAGTCCTGCAAAAGTTTCTACTGTTAAAATTAACGAAGAAGCTAAAACGGCAGAAGTGTTCTTAAAAATTGAAGAAGTATCTAAAGCTATCGGTAGAGGAGGAAATAATATTAAATTAGCTAGTTTGTTAACGGGTTATGAAATTGATGTTATAAGAGAAGGTATCGCTCAAGAAGAAGATGATGTGGAATTAAGAGAATTCTCTGATGAAATTGAAGCATGGATAATTGAAGAATTTGAAAAAATCGGTTTAGATACAGCTAGAAGCGTATTAAATCAAGATGTTGCTGACTTGGTAAGAAGAACAGATCTTGAAGAGGAAACTATTTTAGATGTAATCAATATATTAAAAGAAGAATTAGAAGGATAATTCTTTAACCAAACAACACACAACATAAAAGAATTTTAAAAAGGTTATATGTCTGAAGAAAGAGTAATAAGAATAAACAAAATTTTAAGGGAGTTAAATATTTCTCTTGATAGAGCTGTGGATTTTCTAAAAGAAAAGGGTCATGAAATAGAGGCTAGTCCAAATGCTAAAATATCACAAGAGGAATATAAAGTCTTATGCGGTCAATTTTCTGCTGACAAAGGGAATAAGGTTGCCTCTCTTGAAGTGAGTGAAGAAAAGAGAAAAGAAAAAGAGGCGCTTAAACGCGAACTTGAAAAAGAAAACGAAGCAAAGCGTTTGCAAGAAGAAGAACGCCAAAGACAAGAGATTATTAAGGCTAAAGCAATTTTATCTGCTCCAAAAGCCGTTGGTAAAATCGATTTAAGTCCTAAAAAACAAGAAGTTAAGTCTGAAAAACCTGTTTCTGAAGTTAAGCCTATTGTTAAATCTGAAGACAAACCTGTTGTTGCTGAAGTAAAACCGGTAGAAGAAAAAGTTTCAGAACCAGTTAAAGCTGAAGTTAAGGAAGAAACTCCTGTTGTTGAAAAAACAGAAGTGGTTAAAATAGTTCAAGAGGTTCAAGAAAAATCAGATCCAACTACAGATGAAGCGGGTGAAGTAAAAATTGAAACTCAATATCAAAAATTATCAGGTGCTACTTTTACAGGACAAAAAATTGATTTATCTCAATTTGATAAGCCTAAAAAGAAAAAAGAAGATCCTAAAAAAGATATTAAAAAGCCGGGGACTCCTCAAGCACCTAATGCAGGTGGAGCGAATGCTGCCAATAATAATAAAAACAAACGTAAACGTATTATTAAGCCTGGAGGACCAGGTGCTCCTGGAGCAAATAGTAATGCTGGCGGACCTAAAAAAGAGTTTGTTAAAGGTGGTGCAGCTGGAGGATTTAATAAAGGTAAAAAACCAATCATTCAAAAGGTAGAGCCTTCTGAAGAGGATGTTAAAAATCAAATTAAAGAAACGCTTGAAAGATTACAAGGGAAAGGAAACAAATCGAAATCGGCAAAATACCGTAGAGATAAAAGAGATTCTCACCGTCAACGTGTTGATGATGAATTACAAGCGCAAGAAGAAGGAAGTAAAACATTAAAAGTAACAGAATTTGTTACTGTAGGTGAAATTGCTTCGTTAATGGATGTGCCAATTACAAAAGTAATCGGAACATGTATGTCGCTTGGAATCATGGTAACGATGAACCAACGTTTAGATGCGGAAACATTATCTATTGTAGCTGATGAGTTCGGATTTGAATTGGAATTCATAACAACCGATATTGAAGAAGCAGCAGTAGTTGTTGAAGATAATCAAGAAGATTTAGTTCATAGAGCGCCTATTGTTACGGTTATGGGTCACGTTGACCACGGTAAAACCTCTTTATTAGATTACATTCGTAAAGCAAATGTTATTGCGGGTGAATCGGGAGGAATTACACAACATATTGGAGCATACGGAGTAATTTTAGAAAATGGTGAAAAAATCACATTCTTAGATACGCCAGGTCACGAGGCGTTTACCGCTATGCGTGCACGTGGAGCTCAAGTTACAGATATCGCTATTATCGTAATTGCTGCGGATGATGATATCATGCCACAAACAAAAGAAGCAATCAGCCATGCACAAGCAGCTGGAGTTCCAATGATTTTTGCTATTAATAAAGTAGATAAGCCAGCGGCTAATCCAGAAAAGATTAAAGAGCAATTAGCAGGAATGAATTTATTAGTGGAAGATTGGGGTGGAAAATACCAATCGCATGATATTTCTGCAAAACAAGGAATTGGTATTACAGAATTATTAGAAAAAGTATTATTGGAAGCAGAAGTTTTAGAACTTACTGCAAATCCAAAAAAACCTGCACTTGGAACTGTAGTTGAAGCGCAATTAGACAAAGGAAAAGGATATGTTTCTACTATTTTAGTTCAAGCAGGAACCCTTCGAATTGGAGATTATGTGTTAGCTGGAAAAAATCATGGTAAAATTAGAGCTATGTTTGATGAAAGAGGGCACCAAATTAAAGAAGCGGGTCCATCAACTCCAGTGTCTGTATTAGGTTTAGATGGTGCGCCAACAGCAGGTGATAAGTTTAATGTTTACGAAGACGAAAGAGAAGCAAAACAAATTGCATCTAAACGTACACAATTACAACGTGAGCAATCGGTTCGTACTCAAAAACACATTACGCTTGCCGAAATTGGTCGTCGTATAGCTTTAGGACAATTTAAAGAATTAAACATTATCCTTAAAGGAGATGTAGATGGTTCTGTTGAAGCATTATCAGATTCGTTCTCTAAATTATCTACCGAAGAAATTCAAATCAATATTATTCATAAAGGTGTTGGAGCGATTACGGAGTCTGATGTATTATTAGCATCTGCTTCTGATGCGATTATTATCGGATTTAATGTTCGACCTCAAGGTAACGCAAAACAATTAGCTGAAAAAGAAGAAATCGATATCCGTAACTATTCTATTATTTACGATGCAATTGATGACTTAAAAGATGCTATGGAAGGAATGTTGTCTCCGGAAATGAAAGAAGAGATTACAGGTACTGCTGAAATCAGAGAGATCTTTAAAGTATCTAAAGTTGGAACTATTGCAGGATGTATGATTACAGATGGCAAAATATTTAGAAATTCTAGAATACGTTTAATTAGAGAAGGTGTTGTAATATATACTGGAGAATTAGCTACTTTAAAACGTTTTAAAGATGATGTTAAAGAGGTTTCTAAAGGATATGATTGTGGTATGCAAATTAAAAATTACAACGATATTCGTGAGTATGATTTAATTGAAGGTTTCCATGAAGTAGAAGTGAAGAAAAAATTGAAATAATTCAATTATATAGTCAATAAAAAAGCCATTCTTAGAATGGCTTTTTTATTGACTATTTTAGTTAGAAGGTTTAATAATTAAGGCGGATGGATATTTCTTTTTAATGTCTATCATTACTCGTTCAACTTCAATTCGGGTTTTAAAATTACCAACCCATACTTTGTAGTTGGGGCTATTAAAAACAATAGTGCTATCCAAGTCTTTAAATTCTCTATTAAACTCTTGCAATTTCTTTTTTGAGTCTTCGCTATTGCCATAAAATATCTGAATTTTATAACCTTCATTTAAAAACAAGCTATTGTTTAGTTTTCTTTTTTCTTTTAACAATTGATCAATTTTTGGATCAACAGAAACACTTGCTTTTGCATCTTGCCCGTTTGATTTAATACATAAAAAAGAGGATACTATAAAGAAGTACAATAAGTTATGTTTTGATATTTTTTTCATATGTAAATGATTTTAATACAAAAATACAATTTAAGATGATATTCGAACACTCAAAAATTATTTAGAACAAATATAAATTACATTTTAAGACAAAATTAAGGTTTTAATAATAGTTCGAATATTGTATTTTTGTCGGAGTTTTGAAAAAATAACGTGTTGTTTTTAGATTATGATATCTAAAAGTATACCAAATTAAGTCGATAATCATTTTAAATATGAAAAAGGTGGGTAACCATAAATCGTTTTCAAAGATTTTCTTCAGTTTAGCATTCGTGCTAGTAACTTCTTTATCTGCATTTGCTCAAGATGCGGCAAAGGGTAAAGAATTATTTAATACCAATTGTGCTGCATGTCATAAATTAGACGCTAAAGCTACGGGTCCTGCGCTTCGTGGTGTCGCTGCTAAATATGATAAAGAATGGTTGTACAAGTGGATAAAGAATAGTGGAGAATTAATCAAGTCAGGAGATGCTCAAGCTATTAAAGTTTTCGAAGAAAACAACAAAGTTGCCATGACGGCATTTCCACAATTGTCAAATGAAGATATTGACAATATCATAGCATATACTTCTGAGCCTAAACCTGAGGCTCCTGCTCCTGGTCCAACTGATGGTGGTGGAGCAACTGTTGATTCTGGTGTTTCTAATAATGTAATTTTAGGAGTGCTTTCATTGGTAATGATGATGTTAGTTGTTATGTTGTTCCTAGTGAATAATATGCTTACTAAAATTGCTGATGCTAAAGGATTAGAAGTTGAAAGAAAAGATCGTTCAATAATGAATCTTTTCAGAGCTTATGTTAAGAATCAGTTTTTAGTATTGGTTTCAGTAATCTTATTGTTATTGGTTTCTGCTTACTTTGCATACGGATGGTTGATGCAAATAGGTGTTGATCAAGGATACGAGCCAGTACAACCAATTCATTATTCGCACAGAATTCATGCTGGTGATAATGGTATTGATTGTAAATACTGTCACTCTTCTGCTAGAGTAAGTAAGCATGCAGGTATTCCTTCTTTAAATGTTTGTATGAATTGTCATAAAAACATTAGTGAAGTGGCTGAAACAACTGCTACAGAAGAACATTCTAAAGCTTTTTATGATGAGCAAATTGCAAAATTATACGATGCAGTTGGATGGGATAAATCTTTACAAAAGTACACGGGTAAAACTAAACCAGTTAAATGGGTTAGAATTCATAACTTGCCAGATCACGTTTATTTTAATCACTCACAACACGTAACTGTTGCAGGTGTTGAATGTCAAACATGTCACGGTCCTGTTCAAGAATATGAATTCCAAAAACAATTTGCGCCTCTTACAATGGGATGGTGTATTAATTGTCACAGAGAAACAAATGTGAAGGTAGAAGATAATGCTTACTACAAAAAAGTACACGAAGAACTTTCTAAAAAATACGGAGTATCTCAGTTAACTGCGGCTCAAATGGGAGGTTTAGAATGTGGAAAATGTCACTATTAATAAAAATAATTTAAGAAGCTAATATACTATACAATGGCATCAAACAAAAAATACTGGAAAAGTGTTGAAGAACTAAACGAAAATAGTTCTATTGTTGAGACGCTAAGAAACAACGAGTTTGTGGAACCAATTCCTGTTGATGAATTTTTAGGAGATAAAGAATCTTTGTCTGCTTCGTCAACTACTCGTCGTGACTTTTTAAAATATGTTGGATTTAGTACTGCTGCGGCATCATTAGCAGCGTGTGAAGGTCCTGTTGTAAAGTCAATTCCTTACGTAGTTCAACCAGAAGAAATTATCCCTGGTGTTGCTGATTATTATGCAACAACAATGGCTGATGGTTTTGATTTTGCTAATATTTTAATCAAAACTCGTGAGGGTCGTCCTATTAAAGTAGAAAATAATAATTTAGAAGGTGCTAAAACTGGAGCAAATGCAAGAGTTCATGCTTCTGTTCTTTCATTATATGATAGTTTACGTTTAAAACAGTCAAAAATTGCTGGTAAAGAAGCAACTTGGGCTGAAGTAAACTCTAAAGTTAAAGCTAGCTTAGAAGATGCTAAATCAAAAGGTGGAAATGTGGTTGTGTTAACAAATACAATGGCAAGTCCTTCTACAGATGCTTTAATTGCTTCTTTAGTTGCTAAATATCCTACAACTAAACATGTAGTTTATGATGCGGTTTCTGAATCAAATGCATTAGATGCTTTTCAATCAGTTTATGGAGTAAGAGCTTTAGCTAATTACGATTTTTCAAAAGCGAATACAATTGTTTCTGTTGGAGCAGATTTCTTAGGAGATTGGCAAGGTGGAGGTTTTGATGCAGGATATGCTCAAGGTCGTATTCCTAAAAACGGAATGATGTCTAAGCATATTCAAATTGAAGCTAATATGTCTTTAGCAGGTGCTAATGCAGATGTTAGAATTCCATTGAATGTTGCTGCTCAAAAACAAGCGTTAGTTAAAATTTATAATATCGTTACTGGTGGCGCTGTTAGTACATCAAAAATTGATAAATATGAAGAGGCTGTTGTAAAAGCGGCTAAACAATTAAAAGCAGCTGGAAATAAAGGTGTTTTTGTTACTGGTTTGGATGATGTAGATGCTCAATTAGTGGCAATTGCAATTAACCAAGCATTACAATCAGAAGCTTTTAATCCAAATGACGCTATTCTTACTAGAAAAGGGGATGCAAAAGCAGTTACTCAATTAGTAGCTGATATGAAAGCAGGAAAAGTTCATACATTAATTATGAATGGTGTTAATCCATCTTATACATTATCAAATTCAAAAGAGTTTGTAGAAGCATTAAAAGCAGTTAAACTTTCTGTTTCTTTCTCAATGAAAGAAGATGAAACTTCAACTGTAACAACTATTGCTGCTGCTGCTCCACATTATTTAGAATCCTGGGGAGATGTTGCTATCACTAGAAGTAATTATAGTGTTATGCAGCCTACAATTCGCCCATTATTTGATACAAAACAATTTCAAGAAGCTTTATTAGCTTGGACAGATAATGCAACTCCTTATTATGATTTCTTAAAAGGTTTTGCTGCTGGATCATTAGCTGGTAAATCTTGGAATCAAGCGGTTCATGACGGTTTTATTGTTGCTGAGGCTTATGCTTTGAATGCAAATCCGTTCAATTCAAATGCTGCTGCTACAACTTTAGCTACTGCAAAATCTTCTAATTTCGATTTAGTATTGTATTCTAAAGTTGGAATGGGAGATGGTCAACAAGCAAATAACCCATGGTTACAAGAGTTTCCTGATCCTATTACAAGAGTATCTTGGGATAACTATGTTACTATTTCAAAAGCAGACGCTGAAGAAAAAGGGATTAAAAACTGGAATGTTGCAAACGGAGGTTTAAACGGAAGTTATGTAACAATCAAAGTTGGAAATGCTTCATTAGAAAAAGTGCCAGTTATTATTCAGCCAGGGCAAGCAAAAGGTACTTTAGGGTTAGCTTTTGGTTATGGTAAAAAACTAGGACTTAAAGAAGAAATGCAAGTAGGTGTTAATGCATACGCTTTATATGCTAACTTAAATTCGAATCAATCTGCAACTATAAGTGTTGTAGAAGGTGAACATGAATTTGCTTGTGTTCAATTACAAAAAACATTAATGGGTAGAGGAGATATCATTAAAGATACTACTTTAACTATTTTTAATACTGCTGATTCTAAAGAATGGAACCCAGTTCCTATGGTTTCTCTAGATCACAAACCAACAGCAGCTACAGAAGTTGACTTATGGGATTCTTTTGATAGAAGTATTGGTCATCATTTTAATTTATCTATCGATTTAAATGCTTGTACAGGATGTGGAGCATGTGTTATTGCTTGTCACGCAGAAAATAATGTACCAGTTGTAGGTAAAGATGAAATTAGAAGAAGTAGAGATATGCACTGGTTGCGTATAGATAGATATTATTCTTCTCAAGAAACTTTTGCTGGAGATATTGTTGTTAAAGACGGAGCTTCTGGTTTAATGAATTCGATTGATACTTTTTCAAGTATGGAAGATCCTTCAGAAAATCCACAAGTTGCTTTCCAACCTGTAATGTGTCAACACTGTAACCATGCTCCTTGTGAGACGGTTTGTCCTGTTGCGGCAACATCTCATAGTAGAGAAGGTCAAAATCATATGGCGTATAACAGATGTGTTGGTACTCGTTACTGTGCGAACAACTGTCCATATAAAGTAAGACGTTTCAACTGGTTCTTATATAATAAAAATAGTGAATTTGATTATCACATGAATGACGATTTAGGTCGTATGGTTCTTAATCCTGATGTAAACGTTCGTTCTCGTGGGGTTATGGAAAAATGTTCAATGTGTATCCAAATGACTCAAGCTGTTAAGTTAAAAGCGAAACGTGAAGGAAGAGTTGTTGGTAACGATGAATTCAAAACAGCATGTTCTGCAGCTTGTTCTAGTGGAGCAATGAAATTTGGTGATATTAACAATTCTGAATCTGATGTTGCTAAACTAGTAGAAGATGAAAGAATGTATCATTTATTAGAGCACATCGGAACAAAACCAAACGTGATGTATCACGTGAAAGTTAGAAACGATAAATAAGTATTAATTAATAGAAACAATATAAAGGATTATGTCGTCTCATTACGAAGCACCCATTAGAAAACCTTTAGTAGTAGGAAGTAAATCTTACCACGATGTAACGGTAGATGTTGCTAGACCTGTAGAAGGTAGAGCAAACAAACTATGGTGGACAGTTTTTTCAATTGCATTAGCCGCTTTCCTTTGGGGATTAGGTTGTATGATTTACACTGTTACCACTGGTATTGGAACATGGGGATTAAATAAAACAGTTGGTTGGGCTTGGGATATCACCAATTTCGTTTGGTGGGTAGGTATCGGTCACGCCGGAACACTTATTTCTGCAGTATTATTATTATTCCGTCAAAAATGGAGAATGGCTATTAACCGTTCTGCAGAAGCAATGACGATTTTCTCGGTAATGCAAGCAGGTTTATTCCCAATTATCCACATGGGTCGTCCATGGTTAGGTTACTGGGTATTACCAATTCCAAATCAATTCGGATCATTATGGGTGAATTTTAACTCACCATTATTATGGGACGTATTTGCAATCTCTACTTACTTATCGGTTTCATTAGTATTCTGGTGGACTGGTTTATTACCTGATTTTGCTATGTTACGTGATAGAGCGGTAACTCCTTTTACAAAAAGAATTTATTCAACTTTATCTTTTGGATGGTCTGGTAGAGCTAAAGATTGGCAACGTTTTGAAGAGGTTTCTCTTGTCTTAGCTGGTTTAGCAACTCCACTTGTACTTTCTGTACACACTATTGTATCCTTTGACTTTGCTACTTCTGTTATTCCAGGATGGCATACAACAATTTTACCTCCATACTTCGTTGCTGGAGCGATTTTCTCAGGATTTGCAATGGTAAATACTTTACTTATTATCATGAGAAAAGTATCAAACTTAGAAGATTATATTACAGTACAACATATTGAATTAATGAACATCGTAATCATGATTACAGGTTCTATAGTAGGTTGTGCTTATATTACTGAGTTATTTGTAGCTTGGTATTCAGGAGTAGAATATGAACAATATGCATTTTTAAATAGAGCAACCGGACCATACTGGTGGGCGTATTTCTTAATGATGACTTGTAATGTGGTTTCTCCTCAAGTAATGTGGTCTAAGAAAATTAGAACAAATATTATGGCGTCATTCATTATCTCTATCGTTGTAAACGTAGGTATGTGGTTTGAACGTTTCGTAATTATCGTTACTTCTTTACATAGAGATTATTTACCATCTTCTTGGACAATGTTCCAACCAACTTTTGTTGATGCTGGTATCTATATTGGAACTATCGGATTCTTCTTTGTATTGTTCTTATTATATTCAAGAAGTTTCCCTGTAATTGCTCAAGCAGAAGTTAAAACAATCTTAAAAGGTTCTGGAGATAATTACAAAAGAGAAAGAGAACAACACGGTCATAATCATTCAGATAATCATTAATATCATGAGTAATAAAGTAATACACGCTATATATAATGATGATGATGTTTTAATGGATGCTGTAAAACAAACTAGAGCAGCTCATCATCATATTGAAGAAGTTTATACTCCATTCCCAGTTCATGGATTGGATAAAGCAATGGGATTAGCTCCAACAAGACTTGCTATATGTGCATTCATATACGGATTAGTTGGTTTAACAGTAGCTACAACCTTAATGAATTTCATTATGATTCAAGATTGGCCTCAAGATATTGGAGGAAAACCAAGTTTCAGTTATATTGACAATATGCCTGCTTTCGTACCGATTATGTTTGAATTAACTGTTTTCTTTGCGGCTCACTTAATGGTAATAACTTTTTATATGAGAAGTAAATTATGGCCATTTAAGCAAGCTGAGAATCCAGATGTAAGAACTACTGATGATCATTTTTTAATGGAGGTTGGTATTCACGGTAACGAAGAAGAATTAGTATCTTTCTTTACAAGTACTGGAGCAGTTGAAGTAAAAGTAGTAGATAAGCATTAATAGATAGTTATGAAAAGTTTATATAAAATAGCAGCAGTTGTAGGTTTGTCTTTAATGACAACTTCATGTTTCGATAAAGCAAAACCTAACTATCAGTTTTTTCCTAATATGTATGAAGCGGTTTCTTATGAAACGTATTCAGAACATAATGTTTTTAAAGGGGGAGTAGAAGCTCAAATACCAGCAGAAGGTTCAATTAAAAGAGGGTTTGTTCCTTATGAAATTCCAAATACTCCTGAAGGTTATATTTTAGCTAAAGCTACATTAAAATCTCCTTTAGATGCAACTGCGATTGATACTGAAAAAGGTAAATTATTGTTCAATGTTTATTGTGCAGTATGTCATGGTGATAAGGGTGACGGAAAAGGTATTTTAGTTCAAAATGAAAAATTCCTTGGAGTACCAAATTATAAAGATAGAGAAATAACAGAAGGAAGTGTTTTTCACGTAATCACTTATGGATTAAATTCTATGGGGTCGCACGCTAATCAATTATCTCAAGATGAAAGATGGCAGGTTACTGATTACGTTTTAAAACTTAAGTCTGGATTATAATAGTAAAACTTTTTGAAAATAATAGATATGTACACGTTTTCAAGTAAATTAAAAACTTTTTCGTTCATCCTAATGATTTTAGGTTTAGTTGGTATTGGAATTGGTTTCATGGCCGCACCTAAAACAATTGAGGATGTTGAAAAAATATTGGCTAATAGCCATCATGAAGGTAATCATTCTGCAGCTCCTGCTCATGGAGAAGTTGTTCATGCAATAGAAGAAGGTAAAGATGCTGTTGAGCATGGTGAAACTAAAGTAAGTGATTCTGTTGTTACTACTTTGGCAGCTCATGCTGATGCTTCAGTTAATAATGTTGATTCATCTTCAGTTCATGCTGATGTTAGTCATGATGTTGTTGCTGAACCTGCTGCACATTCTGATAATCATGATGCACATGCTACTGCAGATGCTCATTCTCATGATGACCATACAGCGCATTTAGAACACGTTTTACATCAGTTACAAAATAAACCTTGGGCTGCTCTTTATGTAGCATGTATATTCTTCATGTTAATTTCAGTTGGTGTTTTAGCTTTTTATGCTATTCAATACGCGGCTCAAGCAGGTTGGTCTCCAATCTTATTTAGAGTAATGGAAGGTATTACTGCGTATTTATTACCTGGTTCTATAATATTTTTCCTTTTCTTAGTAATAACGGGAGCTCATGTTTTTGAAGGAAATCATTTATTTGTTTGGATGAATCCTGATGTTATTAACCCTGAACATGCAGATTTTGATAAATTAATTTTTAACAAAAAAGGTTGGTTAAATGTTGTTAGATTTTTAGTTACAGCTGCAATCTTTTTAGCTGTTTGGAATTGGGTTCGTTTCAAATTCAGACAGAATTCTATTGCACAAGATACAGCTACTGATAATGCTCCATACAAGAGAAATTTTAAACTAGCTGCATTCTTTTTAGTGTTTTTCATCGTTTCTGAATCTATCATGTCTTGGGATTGGATTATGTCTGTTGACCCACACTGGTACAGTACTTTGTTCGGATGGTATGTTTTCGCTAGTTTCTTCGTAAGTGGAATCACTGTAATTGCAATGATTACTTTATACTTAAAATCTAAAGGATATTTAGAACACGTAAATACAAGTCACATTCATGATTTAGCAAAATTTATGTTCGGTATTAGTATTTTCTGGACCTATTTATGGTTCTCTCAATTTATGTTAATTTGGTATTCTAATATCCCAGAAGAGGTTACTTATTATGTTACTCGTATAGAGCACTATAAATTACCTTTCTTTGGAATGTTAGCTTTAAACTTTATTTTCCCATTGTTAATCTTAATCAATACTGATTTCAAACGTTTAACTTGGATTGTAGTTATGGCAGGTATCGTAATTTTATTCGGACATTATATTGATTTCTTCAATATGATTATGCCTGCAACAGTTGGTGACCAGTGGTTTATTGGTATTCCTGAAATCAGTTCTTTAATGTTCTTCTTAGGTTTATTTATTTTCATTGTATTTAGTGCTTTAACTAAAGCTCCAATTGAGCCTAAAGGGAATCCTTTTATTGAGGAGAGTAAACATTTTCATTATTAATAGTTAAAAAGAAATAAAAATGACAAGTTTCTTGGTATTTATAATTTTAGTTCTAGTTGGTATTGCAGTATGGCAATTAACTAAGATATTTGATTTAACCCAAATTGGTGGTTCTTCAGCTAATGATGAAATTGCTAACGATAAAGATAATAGTGTTAATGGTTATTTGATGTTTGCCTTCGTAGGTTTCATTTATGTTTTTACTATTTATTCACTATATGCTTGGGGTGAATTAGTTCTTGGTACTCCAGGTTCAGAACATGGTACAGAGGTTGATAATTTAATGGCTATTTCTATGGCATTGATTTTCTTCGTACAAACCATTACTCAATTTTTATTACACTACTTTGCTTTTAAATATAGAGGTAAAGAAGGTCAAAAAGCATTATACTTTGCAGATAATAACAAGTTAGAAGCTATATGGACAATTATTCCTGTTATTGTTTTAGCGGGTTTAATCATGTATGGTTTATATACATGGAATGATATCATGTTTGTTGATAAAGAAGATGAACAAGATGCAATTGTTATCGAATTATATGCTAAACAATTTGGTTGGGAAGCTCGTTATGCTGGTGATGATAAAACATTAGGAAAAGCTAACGTAAGATTAATCGAAGGTATTAATACTTTAGGTGTTGATTTAGCTGATCCAGCAGCTCAAGATGATAAAGTTGTTACAGAATTGCATTTGCCAGTTGGTAAAAGAGTTATCTTTAAAATGCGTTCTCAAGACGTTTTACACTCTGCTTACATGCCTCATTTTAGAGCGCAAATGAACTGTGTTCCTGGTATGATTACACAATTTTCATTTATTCCTACAGTAACAACTGCAGATATGAGAAATGATGAGGCTATAATTGCCAAAGTGGATAAAATCAATAAAATCAGAACAAAAAACAGCAAGAAAATTGTTGCTGATGGTGGTGTAGCTTTAGACCCTTATACATTTGATTATTTATTATTATGTAATAAAATTTGTGGGAAAGCACACTACAATATGCAAATGAAAATTGTTGTAGATACACCTGCTGATTTCAAAGCATGGTTAGCAGAAAAACCTACATTAGCACAGCAATGGAAAGAAGCTAACGCTCCTGCTCCTGCAGAAGTTCCAGTTGTAACTCCTGTTGTAGCGATTGATTCAACTAAAGTTGTAGCTCAAGTTATTAAATAAGTTATTTTATATTAAATATAATAGAATTAGTATGTCACACGATCACGGTCATCATAAAGAAACTTTCATAACTAAATATATTTTTAGTTTGGATCACAAAATGATAGCGAAGCAATACCTTATTTCAGGTTTATTGATGGGTATTGTTGGAGTTGTTTTATCTTTATTCTTCCGTATGCAAATTGCATGGCCAGAAGAATCTTTCGAAATTTTCAAAGTATTCTTAGGAGATAATTTTGCTCCTGATGGAGTAATGCGTAACGATATTTATCTTGCATTAGTTACTATTCACGGAACAATCATGGTATTCTTTGTACTTACCGCTGGTTTGAGTGGTACTTTTAGTAACTTATTGATTCCATTACAAATTGGAGCTCGTGATATGGCTTCAGGATTTATGAACATGCTTTCTTTCTGGATGTTCTTCATTTCTTGTATCATTATGATCTCTTCTTTGTTTATTGAGTCAGGACCAGCATCTGCAGGTTGGACAATTTATCCTCCTTTAAGTGCTTTACCACAAGCAATTCCTGGATCAGGTTTAGGAATGACTTTATGGTTGGCTTCTATGGCTATTTTCATTGCATCATCTTTAATGGGATCATTAAACTATGTTGTTACGGTTATCAACTTAAGAACTAAAGGTATGACAATGACAAGATTGCCATTAACAGTTTGGGCTTTCTTTGTAACAGCTATCATTGGTATCGTATCGTTCCCAGTATTATTTTCTGCTGCATTATTATTAATTTTTGATAGAAGTTTTGGGACATCATTCTTCTTGTCAGATATTTTTATTCAAGGTGAAGTTTTACATTACCAAGGAGGTTCTCCGGTATTATTCGAACACTTATTCTGGTTTTTAGGTCACCCTGAAGTATACATCGTATTATTACCTGCATTAGGTATTACGTCTGAAATTATTGCTACAAACTCTAGAAAACCAATTTTTGGTTACCGTGCAATGATTGCTTCTATTTTAGCAATTGCATTCTTATCAACTATTGTTTGGGGTCACCATATGTTTATTTCAGGTATGAATCCTTTCTTAGGTTCAGTATTTACCTTTACAACATTATTAATTGCAATTCCATCTGCTGTAAAAGCGTTTAACTACATTACAACATTATGGAAAGGTAATTTACAATTAAATCCTGCAATGTTATTCTCTATCGGATTAGTATCTACTTTCATTACTGGAGGTTTAACAGGTATTATTCTTGGAGATTCAACTTTAGATATTAACGTTCATGATACGTATTTCGTAGTAGCTCACTTCCATTTAGTAATGGGTATCTCTGCACTTTACGGATTCTTTGCTGGTGTATACCACTGGTTCCCTAAAATGTTCGGTAGAATGATGAATAAAAACTTAGGTTACGTTCACTTCTGGGTAACTGCTGTTTGTGCTTACGGAGTTTTCTTCCCAATGCACTTTATTGGAATGGCTGGTTTACCAAGACGTTACTACACTAACTCGGCTTTCCCATTATTTGATGAATTAGCTGATGTGAATGTTTTGATTACGATTTTTGCTATCGTTGGAGCTGCATTCCAAATCGTATTCTTCTGGAACTTCTTCTATAGTATTTTCTATGGTAAGAAAGCAACTCAAAACCCATGGAGATCTAATACTTTAGAATGGACTACACCAGTGGAACATATTCACGGTAACTGGCCTGGAGAAATTCCTGAAGTACACAGATGGCCTTATGATTACAGTAAACCAGGTCATGATGAAGACTTTGTTACGCAAATCACACCTATGAAAGAAGGAGAAGAAGTTTTACATCACTAAGATTTTTTCCACAATATACAAACCTCTCCAATCGGAGAGGTTTTTGTTTTATAACTTTACTTATCTTTGTTTTTATGAATGATAATTTGAATCCAAATAAAGAATCCTATTCTCCGCATGATATTGATATCGAAAAGGCATTACGCCCATTAAGTTTTGATGACTTCGCCGGACAAGATCAAGTATTAGAAAATCTAATTGTTTTTGTGCAAGCGGCTAATTTGCGAAATGAAGCGTTAGATCATACTTTGTTTCATGGACCCCCAGGTCTTGGTAAAACAACTTTAGCAAATATCTTGGCTAACGAGTTAGGAGTGGGAATTAAAATTACTTCAGGGCCTGTTTTAGATAAACCTGGAGATTTAGCTGGTTTGTTGACTAATTTGGAAGAAAGAGATGTTTTATTTATTGATGAAATTCACCGTTTAAGTCCGATTGTGGAAGAATATTTGTATTCGGCAATGGAAGATTTCAAGATTGATATCATGATTGAGTCGGGTCCAAATGCAAGAACGGTTCAAATTAATTTGAATCCGTTTACTTTAGTTGGTGCAACTACTCGTTCTGGATTGTTGACAGCTCCTATGCGTGCTCGTTTCGGAATTCAAAGTCGATTACAATATTATAACACCGAATTATTAACCACAATTGTGCAACGTAGTTCATCTATTTTAAAGATGCCAATTACGATGGAAGCGGCTATTGAAATCGCTGGCAGAAGTAGAGGAACACCTCGTATCGCCAATGCTTTATTGCGTCGTGTTAGAGATTTTGCTCAAATCAAAGGAAACGGAAAAATCGACATTGAAATAGCAAAATTCGCATTAAAAGCGTTGAATGTAGATGCACACGGTTTAGACGAAATGGATAATAAAATTTTATTAACTATAATCGAAAAATTCAAAGGCGGACCTGTTGGATTGTCAACATTAGCAACAGCAGTTTCCGAAAGTGGTGAAACCATTGAAGAAGTGTACGAACCTTTCTTAATCCAAGAAGGCTTCATCATGAGAACGCCTAGAGGAAGAGAAGTAACGGAGAAAGCGTATAAACATTTAGGAAAAATTAAAAATAATATTCAAGGAGGACTTTTTTAAGAGCTGGAAGATGGAAGCTTGAAGTTGGAAGTTTTATTTCGTTTTAAAAGATATTTTTATGAGTTTTAAGTTTGAAAAATTAATTATTTGGCAAAATGCAATGAGTTTTGGTGAAGACATTTTCAAAATTTCTCAAAACTTTCCTAAAAGTGAAATATATAATTTGACTTCCCAAATCAATCGTGCGGTTGATTCGATAGCTTTAAATATTTCTGAAGGTTCAATTGAGCAAAGTAATCCTGAGTTTAGAAGGTTTTTAGGATATGCAATTCGCTCTTTAGCAGAAGTTGTGACTTGTTTGCACAAAGCAAAAAGGAGAGCATATATTAGTGAAGTAGATTTTGATAAATTTTATCAGGATTCATATAATTTGATGAATATGATGATTGCTTTTAGAAATAAATTATCGTAGTATGTCTTCCAACTTCCGGCTTCCATCTTCCAACTATTCAAAGATTATAAAATCCGAATCCAAAAGACTCGGCTTTTTGTCTTGTGGTATTTCCAAAGCAGGTTTTCTTGAAGAAGAAGCGCCTCGTATAGAAAATTGGTTAAACAATAACATGCAAGGTCAAATGAGTTACATGGAAAACCATTTTGACAAACGTTTGAATCCAACGCTTTTGGTAGATGATGCTAAAAGTGTGATTTCTTTATTGTTGAATTATTATCCTTCGGAATTTCAAAATGAGAATTCGTATAAGATTTCCAAATACGCTTACGGACAAGATTATCATCACGTCATCAAAGAAAAGTTAAAGGAATTATTAAATTTCATTCAAACTGAAATTGGAGAAGTTTCAGGAAGAGCCTTTGTGGATTCGGCACCTGTTTTAGACAAAGCGTGGGCGGCAAAAAGCGGCTTGGGTTGGGTAGGAAAGAACAGTAATCTTATCACGCAAAAAGTGGGTTCATTCTATTTTATTGCCGAATTAATTATTGATTTGGAATTAGATTACGATACGCCAACAACAGACCATTGTGGTTCTTGCACCGCTTGTTTAGACGCTTGTCCCACAGAAGCTATTGTTGCGCCTTATGTTGTGGATGGAAGTAAATGTATTTCGTATTTCACCATTGAATTGAAAGATAATTTGCCTCAAGAAATGAAAGGTAAGTTTGATGATTGGATGTTTGGTTGTGATGTGTGCCAAGATGTTTGTCCGTGGAATCGATTTTCAAAACCACATAATGAACCGCTTTTTCAGGCGAATTCGGATATTTTAAATTTCTCAAAATCGGATTGGGAAGAAATAACTACTGATACTTTTCAAAAAGTATTTAAAAATTCAGCAGTTAAACGAACCAAATATGAAGGCTTGCTTCGTAATATCAATTTTTTGAAGAAATAAAATTGTATAAACTTTTTCAGACAAAAAATATTTTCCAAAAGAAAACTTTGCCGTAGTTTTGAGAGTTCTTAAAAATAAATAAATTTTTAAAATTATGACATCAGGATTTTTTGCAATCTTAGACGATATCGCTGCATTGATGGACGATGTAGCAATGACTAGTAAATTAGCAACCAAAAAAACAGCAGGAATTTTAGGAGATGACTTGGCGGTAAATGCCGAAAAAGCAACTGGGTTTTTGGCTTCAAGAGAAATTCCGGTGTTGTGGGCGATTACAAAAGGCTCGTTTATCAATAAACTAATTATTCTGCCGGTAGTTTTTGTTTTGAATTGGTTGTATCCGCCAGCCATTAAAGTCGCTTTAATCATTGGAGGAGTTTACTTAGCCTACGAAGGCGTGGAGAAAATTATCGAATATCTTTTTCATCGTGCTAAAAAAGGCGAAGAAGTTATCAAAGAAAGTAAGCTTGAGGAAGATAACGAAAATTCTGAAAAAGCAAAAGTAAGTTCAGCGATTAAAACCGATTTTATTCTTTCGCTTGAAATTGTCATTATCGCTTTAGGAACAGCAATGGAAAAAGAACATCCGCTAATCACTCAAATTTTAAGTGTAACTTTTGTAGCTATTATTGCTACAATTGGAGTTTACGGTATTGTAGCTTTAATTGTAAGAATGGACGATGCTGGTTTTTATTTAATGAAAAATGGAAACGAAAAAGGATTTTTATCTTCTTTAGGTAGTATTTTAATTAAAGCCTTACCATTGGTTATTAAATTCCTTGCTGTCTTAGGAACTATCGCGCTTATCTTAGTTTCGGGCGGAATTTTTCTTCATAATATCGAATATATTCATCATTTAGTGCCACACAGTATTCCATCAACAATAGCTGAATTTGGCGTTGGAATAGCATTTGGATTAGTTGCCGTTTTGTTGATCACGGTTTTTAAGAAGGTTAAGGGTTTAGCTAAAAAATAAAATATGTTTAAAAAAATTGCAATTAGATTATCGATAATTTTAGCGTTATTTTTTATTTACCAATTATTTTGGCTTTTTTCATTAAACTACAATGAAATGAAGTTCCATAAAATTTCAGCTGATGGAAATTATTTTAGATCGAATATGTTTTATTGTAAAAAAGTTATTTTTGAAGAAAAACAATTTAGAAATGTTAATTATTTAGAGGTTAATATTCAGAATAGAAATTTTTTTCATAATGAAAGTTTTTATCTCTTAAACGAATATAATGGTAAAAGGCCGCATAATTTTTTTAAGGAAAATGATGATGTGCTAATTAGGTATCGAATATTATTGTTTTTTGTTTACGAATTGGATTATAAAATTGTACTAAACTTTTCTAGAAAAAATAATTCAATACAATATTATTATAAAATTATTAATTGATTTATTTTTTCAAATGAATACCGAAATAATTACCAGTTAATAGGAATCATACAAAACAAAAAACGCAAAGGATTGTTAAGAATCCTATGGCCATTTAAAAAATAGAAAACTATTCATCAAACAAACTTTAATAATTATGGCGAATATTAAACTCTTTTTTTTATTAATATCTTTAAATGTTTTTTCTCAAAATGAACACAAAATAGATTATGAGCATATTTTTAAGAAATGGATATATATTGAAAAAACATCAGGGTATTTACCTACAGAAGAAAGTATGAATTCGATTTCAATTAAAAATGATTCAATTTTTAATATATTTAAAGATAATATTAAATTGAAAATATCTGAATTAAATAATAATTTACCCCATAAATATGTAGTTAAATACTTAATATTAAACAATCAAAATGTTATTGACACAAATCAAGATTTAACACCGTTTAATATGGATGTAAATAGTTTTTTTTATAATAACCAATGTGATGGTAAGTTAGTTTTAGTTTTTGATATTGAAAAAGGGATGTCTTACAGAATAGCTGGTTTTAATGGAAATGATTTAATGAGTTTATTGTTTAGTATACAGGAATATTACTTTAAAAATTATGAAAAAATAAGTTTCAAGTCTATTATAAAGAAACATCATATTGAAGATGTTGACTTGTTATGCATTTATAAAGGTTTGAAATCTGAGCGATTAATTGATTATAAGAAATATCCATGTTTAAAATCTTGCTTTGATGAATTCGTTGTTTTTTAGATAATGTTATTAAATTTTTAGAAATAGTTGCAGTTACTTTAAGTGTTTTCAAAAGTCTAAAAATCCTAATTCGTAAAGACCTATCTCCTAATGTTACATTACTTAGATATATACTCCTCCACAAGGAAATGTAAAAATAATCCATTTATTTTTTCAAAAGAATACCGAAATAATTTCTCATTTTATAAGCATACTACTATATTTGTAAGTTAGTAAAATAAAAAAACCATGCATAAAGATAGTAAACGTAGAGAAGCCTTATTATATCACGCAAAACCTAAACCTGGAAAAATTCAGGTAGTTCCCACAAAAAAATATGCAACACAAAGAGATTTAGCTTTAGCTTATTCTCCTGGAGTGGCAGAACCTTGTTTAGAAATTGAAAAAGACGTTAACAACGTTTATAAATATACCGCAAAAGGAAATTTAGTAGCTGTAATATCAAACGGAACCGCTGTTTTAGGTTTAGGAGATATTGGTCCAGAAGCTTCAAAACCTGTAATGGAAGGAAAAGGTTTGTTGTTTAAAATCTTCGCTGATATTGATGTGTTTGATATCGAAGTAGGAACAAAAGACATCGAAGAATTCATTGCAACGGTAAAAAATATTTCTCCAACTTTCGGAGGAATTAACTTGGAAGACATCAAAGCACCAGAATCTTTTGAAATTGAAAGACGTTTGGTAGAGGAATTGAATATTCCAGTTATGCACGATGATCAGCATGGAACCGCTATCATTTCATCAGCCGCATTATTAAATGCAGTAGAATTAGCAGGCAAGAAAATGGAAGAAGTTACTATGGTAATTTCGGGAGCAGGATCTGCAGCCATTGCTTGTGCTAATTTATACGTGTCTTTTGGTGTGAAACCAGAAAATGTGGTAATGTTCAACAGTAAAGGAGCATTGCGTAAAGACGATCCGAAAATTTCGGATATGCAGCGTGTTTATGCAACAGATAAGCATTTTGATGATTTAGCGCATTCTATGAAAGGTGCCGATGTTTTTGTAGGATTGTCAACAGGAGATATCGTTACACCTGATATGTTATTAGGAATGGCAGATAATCCTATAGTTTTTGCAATGGCAAATCCAACGCCAGAGATTAACTATGATTTAGCAATTGCTACTAGAAAAGATATTATTATGGCAACGGGTCGTTCTGACCATCCTAATCAAGTAAATAATGTGTTAGGATTTCCATTTATTTTTAGAGGTGCTTTAGATGTTAGAGCAACTAAAATTAATGAGGAAATGAAAAAAGCTGCTGTTGTAGCTTTAGCAGAATTAGCAAAAGCATCAGTTCCAGAACAAGTAAATATTGCGTATGGTGAAACCAAATTAACGTTTGGTCGCGATTATATTATTCCAAAACCATTTGACCCAAGATTAATCGCGGAAGTGCCACCAGCAGTTGCAAAAGCGGCTATGGATTCAGGTGTAGCAACATTTCCTATAACAGATTGGGATAAATATAAAGATGAGTTATTAGAGCGAATGGGTTCTGATAACAAAATGATTCGTTTGTTAACAAACAGAGCTAGAACAAATCCAAAACGTATTATTTTTGCTGAAGCAGATCAAATCGATGTGTTAAAAGCAGCTCAAATTGTTCATGAAGAAGGTATTGGTTTTCCAGTTTTATTAGGAAACAAAGAAATCATAATGGAATTAAAAGAAGAAATTGGGTTTGATGTAGAAGTGCCAATTTTTGATCCAAAAGCGAAAGAATGTGATGCGAAACGTTTAGATTACGCACAACATTTTTGGGAAAGTAGAAAACGCAAAGGTGTTACCTTTTATGAGGCTGAAAAATGGATGCGCGAGCGAAATTACTTTGGTTTAATGATGGTAAATACCGGAGAAGCAGATGCAATGGTTACGGGTCATTCAAGAAGTTATCCATCAACAATAAAACCTGTAATGCAATTAATAGATAAAGCTCCTGGAGTTTCAAAAATTGCAACTACCAATATGATGATGACCTCAAGAGGTCCAATTTTCTTGTCAGATACTGCAATTAATCCTAACCCTTCAGCTGATGATTTAGCAAGAATTGCTTTAATGACGGCAAAAACAGTTAGAATGTTTGGTATGGAGCCAGTAATTGCAATGGTATCTTATTCTAATTTTGGTTCATCTAATTATGAAGGTCCTAATAAAGTAAGACAAGCAGTTGCCTATTTACATGAAAATTTCCCTGATTTAATAGTAGATGGAGAGATTCAAACAGATTTTGCATTAAATCCAGATTTACTAAAAAATAAATTTCCTTTTTCTAAATTAGTAAATAAAAAAGTTAATACACTTATTTTTCCTAATTTAGACGCTGCGAATATTACATATAAATTAATAAAGGAATTAAATAATTCAGAATCAATTGGTCCTATAATTCTTGGTTTAGATAAACCAGTACACGTATTTCAATTAGGAGCAAGTGTTGAAGAAATGGTTAATATGGCTGCAGTGGCAGTTGTTGACGCACAAGAAAAAGGAAAAAAATCTAATAGATAATACAAATATGATAGCTCACATTCAAGGACGATTAGTTGAAAAAACACCAACCGAAGTGATTATCGATTGTAATGGTGTGGGGTATCATATTAATATTTCTTTGCATACGTATTCATTATTGCCTGATTCAGAAAGTTTAAAATTATTTACTTTTTTACAAATTAAAGAAGATGCGCATACCTTATACGGATTTGTAGAAAAGCAAGAGCGCGAGTTGTTTAAATTATTAATTTCGGTTTCTGGAGTTGGCGCAAGTATAGCAAGAACTATGCTCTCTTCCTTAGCTCCAAGTCAAATTATACAAGCAATTGCGTCAAATGATATTGGAACAATGCAATCAATGAAAGGTATTGGTGCAAAAACAGCACAAAGAATTATACTTGATTTGAAGGAAAAAGTGTTAAAAGTGTATAATTTAGATGAAGTTTCTGTTATTGAAAGCAATACAAATAAAGATGAAGCGTTATCTGCTTTAGAAGTTTTAGGATTTGCTAGGAAAGCAGCCGAAAAAGTTATCGACAAAATTATAAGAGAAACCCCAAACGCCACTGTTGAAAACTTAATAAAACAAGCTTTAAAAAATTTATAAAACTTGAAAAAAATAATATTAAAAGCAATAAATAAATTACAATTTAATCTAGCATTATTCTTTATGCTCTTTTCTTTTTCGCTACAAGCTCAGGTAGGCGAGGAGGAAAAAGATTCTATTAAAACAGGTGTTGATTTAGGGAAACTTAATATGCCTAATCCCGTTAGTATTTTAGATAAATATACATATGATCCAGCTTCTGATCGTTATATTTATACGAGCTCTGTTGACGGGTTTAATATTAATTATCCAATGATTCTTACGCCAAAACAATTTGAAGAACTTGTTTTGAGAGAACGAATGCGTAAATATTACCAAGAAAAATCGGCAGCGATGGATGGTAAAAAAGCAGGTTCCGAAGATGCTAAAAAAGATTTATTACCAAGATATTATGTAAATTCTAAATTTTTTGAAACTATATTTGGAAGCAATACTATTGATGTAAAGCCTACAGGTTCTGTTGAATTAGATTTAGGAATTCGTTTTACTAAACAAGATAATCCTTCTTTATCTCCAAGAAACAGAAAAACAACAAGTTTCGATTTTGATCAAAGAATTAGTGTTGGTTTACAAGGTAAGGTTGGAACACGTTTAAATGTTAATGTCAATTATGATACACAATCTACTTTTGCATTTCAAAATTTAATTAAATTAGAATACACTCCTACCGAAGATGATATTATTAAGAAAATAGAAGTAGGAAATGTTAGTTTCCCATTGTCTAATTCATTGGTTAGAGGCGCTCAAAGTTTATTCGGGGTAAAAGCGCAATTACAATTTGGTAAAACAACTTTTACAGGAGTTTTCTCTGAACAAAAATCGCAAACGAAATCAGTTACTTCTCAAGGTGGAGGAACTCTTCAAGATTTCGAAATTTTTGCCTTGGATTATGATGCCGATCGCCATTATTTCTTATCTCAATATTTCAGAAATAATTATGATAAAGCTTTAGAGACTTTTCCGTATGTAAATTCGCGTGTTCAAATTAATAGAATTGAAGTTTGGATAACGAACAAACAAAATCGAGTAAATTCTACCGAAAATAACCTAAGAAATATTGTGGCACTTCAAGATTTAGGAGAAGCGCCACTCACAAATGTTTTGCCACAAGAAACGGTTCACATAGATTTAGTTTCAAACCCAACTTTTTACAATGTTGCTGCAAATACACCCACAAATAATTCCAATAATAAATATGATCCTAGTAGTATAGGAAGTAATTTTTTAAACAGTTCTATTAGAGATGTTTCTTTAGCATCTAATGGTTTTAATGTTGTTGGTGGCGCTTCTGAAGGAGTTGATTTTGCTAAGCTAGAAAATGCAAGAAAATTAACGTCAACAGAATATACGTATCATCCTCAATTAGGATATATTTCCTTAAATCAGAGATTAGCAAACGATGAAGTTTTAGCAGTTTCTTATCAATATACGATTGGAAGTGATGTTTATCAAGTGGGAGAATTTGGTACAGATGGTGTTGATGCAACAAATGTGGGCGGAACCGGTATTCCTAATTCTCAAGCATTAGTGTTAAAATTATTAAAAAGTAATTTAACTATTGATAAGTATCAAGTGGCAGGTATAGATTATACAATGCCTACATGGAATTTAATGATGAAAAATATTTACCAAATTCCTGGTGGATATCAATTGCAACAAGAAGATTTTAAATTAAACATTCTTTATACAGATCCGTCGCCTTTAAATTACATAACGCAATCTGGGATTGATGCTTTGCCTTCAGATGTAGAGCAAACACCCTTGTTAAAAGTGTTTAATCTAGATCAATTAAATTATACAAATGACCCGCAAGAAGGTGGTGATGGTTTTTTTGACTTTTACCCAGGATTAACAGTAGATACACAAAGAGGAAAAATTATTTTTACAACAGTTGAGCCTTTTGGTAAACATTTATTTGAAAAACTAGATGTTCCGGCTTTGGTTGAAAATTACGATGATCCGTTAACCTATAATAGCAATCAAGCCAAGTATGTTTTTAGAAGTTTGTATAAAACTACTCAAGCAGCTGCTTTGCAGGAAAGTGCAAAAAATAAGTTTCAATTAAAAGGACGTTTTAAATCTTTAGGTGGAGACGGAATTTCAATTGGTGCTTTTAATGTTCCTCAAGGTTCAGTAGTGGTTACTGCTGGTGGAAGAGTTTTGGTTGAAGGTGTAGATTATACGGTAAATTATCAAATGGGTAAGGTACAAATTCTTGACCCATCATTACAAGCATCTAATACTCCAATTGAAGTTTCAGTAGAAAACAATTCTGTTTTTGGGCAACAAACAAGACGTTTTTGGGGATTAAATGTAGAGCATAAGTTTAATGATAAGTTTTTAATGGCAGCTACCGTTTTAAACATGTCTGAAAGACCTTTTACAACCAAATCAAATTATGGGCAAGAGTCTGTAAATAATACCATTTTCGGATTTAACACAAACTACTCAACAGAGGTTCCGTTTTTTACAAGATTAGTAAATAAGTTGCCAAATATTGATACGGATGTTCCATCAAATTTATCTTTTAGAGGTGAAATCGCTTATTTAAAACCAGGGGCTTCTAAAGCGGATCAATTTAACGGTGAAGCAACAACTTATATAGATGATTTTGAAGGTTCTCAAACCACAATTGATATGCGTTCGCCTCAAGCTTGGACATTAGCAAGTGTGCCTTTGGAAGGTAATTATGACGGAATTGCGACCACCGCAGAACCACTTGCCGATGATTTAAGTGTTGGTTATAAAAGAAGTAAATTAGCTTGGTATTCAATTGATCCTGTTTTCTATACGCAAACACCAGCAGGAATTAATGATGATGATTTATCATTTAATAAAACAAGACGTATTTTTAGTCGCGAATTATATCCTGTAACCGATATTGCTCAAGGGCAAACAACCGTTATAAGTACATTAGACTTAACATACTTTCCTAAAGATAGAGGAGCATATAATTTTAATCCTAGTTTAAGCGGATCAAATCAATTTACAGATTTAGAAGCTCCTGAAACGTGGGCAGGTATAACTAGAGCTATCAATTCAACAAATTTTGAGCAATCAAATGTAGAATATATTCAGTTTTGGGTAATGGATCCGTATTATGGGAATGCTGGTGATAAAGCGGACCCAACAAATACAGGAAAATTAGTTTTTAATCTTGGAGAAATATCTGAAGATGTTTTAAGAGATGGAAGAAAATTATATGAGAATGGATTACCAGAAGTAGGTTCAACTCAACCAACAATTAGTACAGCTTGGGGACAAGTACCGGCTTCTCAATCATTGATTTATGCGTTTGACACTAATGAAGCAAATAGAGCGGTTCAGGATGCTGGTTTTGATGGGTTAACAGATGCTGAAGAAGCAGCGAAATTTGCAGATTTCGCGTCTTATCCTGACCCATCTGCAGATAATTATCGATTTTATTTGGAAGCTACAGGAGATATCGTTACTCGATACAAAAATTACAATGGATTTGAAGGAAATTCACCAGTTTCAGTTACAAACGATAACAGAGGTAATACAACATTCCCAGATGTAGAAGATGTAAATCGTGACAATACGATGAATACCATTAACGCTTATTTTAAATTTGAAGTGCCTTTTCAAGCATACGGAGATAATGATGCAGATGTACCTGTTGGGCAATATTATATTGCTGATTTTAGAACAGACGACAATGTAGATTTACCAAATGGTGCTGTGGGTAAAGTAAGATGGATATTATATAAAATTCCAATTTTAGAGGTTATAGATGCTAATAAAGTAGGTCCAATTTCAGATTTTCGTTCCATTCGTTTCATGAGAATGTATATGAGTGGATTTAAAGATGAAGTTACGCTACGTTTTGGTGCTTTAGATTTGGTTAGAGGGGAATGGAGACGTTATACCGGTAAATTCGATCAATTAGATCCTGATCCAGATGATGAAAATACAGGATTTGATGTAGTGGCTTTAAATATTCAAGAAAACGGACAAAGAAGTCCTATAAATTATGTAACTCCTCCAGGAGTGGTTCGAGAGCAATTGTATAACAACAATACCATTATTAACCAAAATGAGCAATCTCTTTCTTTACGAGTTTATGATAAATTAGGAGGAATAGTTAATGGTTTAGAGAATGATGATGCAAGAGCCGTGTTTAAAAATGTAAATGTAGATATGCGTCAGTTTAAAAAACTACGTATGTTTTTACATGCAGAAGCAGTTCAAAACGGAGATTTACAAGATGATGAATTAATCGCTTTTATTCGTTTTGGAAATGACTTTACAGATAATTTCTACCAAGTTGAAATGCCTTTAAAAGTTACTGCTTATGGTGCTTCAACTCCAGATGAAGTTTGGCCTTCTGAAAATGAAATAGAAATTTCTTTAGATTTATTAACTAAGTTAAAGATATTAGCTCTTCAGAATGATCCATCTATTTCGCTTGATTTAGATGGAGTTGGATTTGTAGAAGAAGAGGCAATTGGTTCTTCTAGTAATAGATTGACTCTAGGAATAAAAGGAAACCCAAATTTTGGACTGGTTAGAACTTTAATGATCGGTATCAAAAATAAATCGGGCAGCATTAAAAGAGGTGAAGTTTGGTTTAACGAACTTCGTATGTCTGATATGGATAACAAAGGCGGATATGCAGCGGTGGCTAATTTAGACACCAATTTTGCTGACTTTGCAAATGTTTCGGCTACAACTAGATTAGGAACTATCGGTTTTGGCGCTTTAGAACAAGGGCCAAATGAAAGAAGTAGAGAAGATGTTTTTCAATATGACATTGTAACAAATGTAAATTTAGGTAAACTATTACCAAAAAAATGGGGAATTAATTTACCGTTTAATTATGCTGTGGGCGAAGAAACCATCACGCCAAAATTTGATCCTTTTTATCAAGATATCGAATTAAATCAGTTATTAGATATAACAACTGACGCAACGGAAAGAGCAAATATTGAGCAAAGAGCAATTGATTACACAAAAAGAACTAGTTTCAATTTAATTGGAGTTAAAAAAGAGAAAAATCCAGAAAAGAATACTCATTTTTACGACGTAGAGAATTTAACTTTGTCTTATTCTTTAAATGAAACGGAACATCATGATTACGAAATTGAAAATTTAATTGATAAGCAAAATAGAACTACAGTTGATTATGCTTATACTTTTAAACCAAAAACAGTTGAGCCTTTTAAAAACACAAAGCTTTTCAAGAAGAGTGGTTATTATAAAATGTTGAGCGATTTTAATTTTAACTATTTACCAAGTAATGTTTCTTTTAGTTCAAATATAATTCGTCAATTTAACAGACAACGTTTTAGATTAGTTGATGTGCAAGGAATTGGACTTGGCGATTTGTATAGAAGAAATTATTTCTTTAACTATACGTATGGCTTTAATTATAATGTAACAAAATCACTTCGTTTAAATTATACTGCTTCATCTAATAATATCGTTCGTAATTATTTAGATGAAAATAATTTACCAATTGATGGATTAGATATTTGGGACGATTATTGGAATATTGGAGAATCAAATCAACACAACCAACAATTGGTTGTAAATTACGATTTACCAATTAATAAAATTCCAGTGCTTAGTTTTGTTAAATCTACTTATACGTATACAGGAGATTATAACTGGCAACGTTCGTCAGATGCTTTTTCAACTATTACAGGTGAAGATGGCAATATTTATGCTTTAGGGAATACTATTCAGAATGCAAATTCACATAAGTTAAACACAACTTTAAATATGGATTTGTTTTATAAGTATATTGGTTTAACTAAAACCAAAAGCAATAAGAAAAAAGTTGCGACTAATAAAGATAAAAATGCTGTTCCAAAACCAGGACAAAAAGTAACGGCTCCAAAAGGAAATATTACTTCTGAAAGAGGTCTTTTTATGAGTGGTTTAATAGGAGTGATTACAAGTGTTAAAAACATTCAAATTAATTACACCGAAAATAATGGAACAGTTTTACCAGGATATCTTCCAGGTTTAGGATTCTTTGGTTCGTCAAAACCAACATTAGGTTTTGTTTTCGGAAGTCAATCAGATGTTCGATATGAAGCAGCACGCAATGGTTGGTTAACAACATTCCCTGAATTTAATCAGAACTTCACTCAAGTAGAAACTAAAAAAATTAATTTCACTGCTCAAATGGAATTGTTTCCAGATTTGAAAATTGATTTAACGGCAGACAGAACGTATGCTTATAATTTTTCTGAACAATATGATGTTTCTGCTGGGCAATATAATTCGCGCGCTCCATATGATTTTGGTAATTTTAATGTTTCAACTATTTTAATTTCAACTGCATTTACTCAAAGTGATGTAAACTTTTCTCAAACATTTCAAGATTTTAGAGATAATAGATTAGTAGTTGCTAACAGATTAGCAGAAGGTTATTATGGAGGAGGATCATTCCCAAGAGATGCAGATGGCTACCCTATTGGGTTTGGAAAAAATAGCCAGCAAGTATTATTGCCTTCATTTTTATCAGCATATTCGGGTCAAGATGTAGCTAAAGTATCAACCGGTGTATTTAGAAATGTTCCGTTACCAAACTGGACAATAAAATATACTGGACTTATGCGATATAAATGGTTTAAAGATAATTTTAAACGTTTTTCAATTCAACATGGATATAGAGCAAGTTATAATGTCAATTCATTTCGTTCTAACTTAAATACAGCTCCAGTTGATGCTAATGGAAATTTCTTTGCTTCTAAGATTATTTCAAATGTCAATCTTGCGGAACAGTTTAATCCTTTAGTTAAGGTTGAGTTTGAAATGAAAAATTCAATAAAAATTCTGGCCGAACTTAAAAAAGACAGAACGTTAAATATGAGTTTCGATAATAATTTGCTTACAGAAGTTAGTGGAAACGAATACATAATTGGTCTTGGATATAGAATTAAAGATGTAACGTTTAATTCAGCTTTAGCAGATAATGTAAGCGGAATTATTAAAAGTGATATTAATATTAAAGCTGATTTTTCATTGCGTAAAAACAATACAATTGTTCGTTATTTAGATTACGACAACAATCAATTAGGAGGAGGTCAAGATTTATGGTCGGTTCGATTGACGGCAGATTATTCTTTTAGTAAAAATTTAACTGCTATTTTCTTCTATGATCATCAGTTCTCTCAAGCGGTAATTTCTACTTCTTTTCCTACAACAAATATTAGAAGCGGATTTACATTACGATACAATTTCGGGAATTAATTTAAATTTTATAAAAATATATCTCAACCACTCAAAATCAGTTTTTTGAGTGGTTATTTTTTTATTCAAAAAAATAACAAAAACCTTTTTTTCAATTCAATAAATAAAATTACATTTGTACGTCAAAAAATTATAACCAAATGAATATACCAACTAATTTAAAATACACTAAAGACCACGAGTGGGTTTCAATTGAAGGCGATGTTGCAACAGTAGGAATTACAGATTTTGCTCAAAAAGAATTGGGTGATATCGTATATGTTGAGGTGGAAACTTTAGATCAAACTTTAGATAAAGACGAAGTTTTTGGAACAGTTGAAGCTGTGAAAACCGTTTCAGATTTGTTTTTGCCTTTGTCTGGAGAAATTATCGAATTTAATGACTCATTAGAATCAGATCCTGAAAAAGTAAATTCTGATCCTTATGGAGATGGTTGGATGGTGAAAGTAAAATTTTCTGATGCATCTGAAGTAGAAACGCTTTTATCTAGTGAAGATTATAAAGCACTTATCGGAGCGTAACTATTTATATCTTGCTATAACTTGGGCTGTTTTAATTACAATTGCAAGTTTAGTAAGTCTAAATGGTATTCCTAAAGGATACGTATCTGGGAATGATAAGGTTGTGCATTTTATATTTTATGCTGTTTTTGTTATTTTATTGAGTTTAGCAAAAAGTAAATCTTGTTTTAAAAGTAAACATGATTTGTTAATTATTCTTTTTGTAATACTATATGGCATAGTTATTGAGATATTACAAGGTGTATTAACCAAAAACAGAGAGGCTGATATTTACGATGCCATTGCTAATTCGTTAGGAGCAATTGTAGGATTTATTTGCTTATACTGTGTAAAAAATAAAATTTTTAATAAATTTTTTTAAAACATTTCTAATATTAACTATATTAGCACTTCAAAATTAAAATTATGGAAATAAAGAAAAATCCTAATGTAGATCCAAAGAGAAATAGTTCATTATATTTCCTTGTTGGTCTTACTGCTATTTTATTGTTGACTTATGTTGGCATTGAGCTTAAATCAGAAGACCCAAGAGTTGTGGTTGAAAAATTAGATATTCTAGATAATTTTGTACAAGATGAAGAGGCAATTTTAACTATGCCACCAGTACAAAAATTACCACCACCACCACCACCTGCTCCAGAGGTAATCCAAATTGTTGATAACAAGCAAGTTATTGAAGATAAAAAAATTGAAACTACAGAAGTAGATGAAAATAAACCAGTAGTAGTTAATAATGCTGCTCAGTACGGTGACGAAGGTGGAACAGCTGATGAAATTGATGAAGAAGTTCCTTTTGCGGTTATTGAAGATGTTCCTGTTTTTCCTGGATGTGAAAAAGTTGAAAAAAGCAAGCGTCTAGAGTGCTTTATGGAGCAAATGGCAAAACACATAAAGAGAAATCAAAATTACCCTGAACGAGCAATGGAAGATAATATTCAAGGTAGAGTAGCTGTTTTGTTTGTTATTGATAAAGATGGAAGTATTACAAATGTTCAAGTAAAAGGTCCTAAAGGTGGAGAACTTTTAGAGAAAGAGGCAAAACGTGTAATCGAAAAATTACCAAAATTTAAACCAGGAATGCAACGTGGAAAACCTGTAAAAGTTAAGTACAGTCAACCAATTACATTTAAATTACAATAATATTGAATCCCAACTTTTTAAGTTGGGATTTTTTTTGGCATATAAATTGTATAGATTAATTAACAAAGCGTTAACTGTTAATCTATATATTATGAAAACAAATGTCGATTTCCCAAAAAGAGCCAAAAATAGTTTTATCTATTTTCAAGTTGGACTAATTGCAACTATGGTTGTTATTTTATTTGTTTTGGAATTTAATTTCGAAAATAAAGTAAAAAAAATAACACATAATCCTACAGATCTAATTGTGCCCGAAGCAACATTTGTTTATAATCCGGCTCCTGCTAGTAAAGCGCAACAAGTTAGTAAACCAATTGCAGTAAAAGTTCCTGTGGTAGTTCATTCTTTTAAACCTACCAAAGAAGAACCTAAAAAAGAGGAGAACGACTTTAAAGCGGCAACACAAGATGCTGATATAGATAAAACTCCGGTTTCAACAAATGATTTATCATCTGACACTAATGTTCCAGTAAAGCCAACAGAAGTTAATGCTTTTTCTGTTGAACAATTACCTATGTTTCAGGCTTGTAAAGGTTTAAGTAGAGAGCAGCAAAAAGCTTGTTTTGATGAACAACTAACAAAAGCAATTGTAAAACATTTAATTTATCCAGAGGAAGATATAAAAGACGGAAACCAAGGAGTAGTTCAAGTAGAATTTGTAATTGATGAAAAAGGAGCTATTACTAATGTTACGGCTTTAAATAACAAAAGATCTACAAAAGAAATGCAGTTGGCTGCAGAAAAAGCGGTTAAAAGAATCCCTAAGTTAATACCAGCTATGCAAGGTGATACTCCGGTTAAAATTAAATATACAATTCCGGTTGGTTTCCGATTGAAATAAAATAAATATAATTACTATAAAATATCCCATTTCGATGGGATTTTTTTATTTTTACATTCTCATAATCAAATATAAAATGAATATAAAGAATTTTTTAGATTCAACCTATCTTAAAACAGCAAGCCAAGCAAATCTTTCTGAAAATGAGAATACTGAAATTGTTGTAAATTGTATACAAGAAGCAATTGAAAATGATTTTAAATTAATCATGATTCGTCCAGATAAAGTTGCTTTAGCAAAGAAAATGATTCAAGAAGCTAAATCTAAAGTTACAATTGGAACTGTAATCGACTTTCCTTTTGGAACTGCAACAATTGATGAAAAATTAGCAGAAGCAAAAAAAGCGATTGAAGATGGAGCAGATGATTTAGATTTTGTAGTAGATTACGAAGCTTTTAAAAGAGGAGAACTAGATTTTGTAAAGCAACAAGTTATTCAAGGTACAAAGCTAGGCTTAGCTCATGCTAAAATTGTAAAATGGATTATAGAGGTTGCGGCACTTAATAATCATCAAATTGTTCAACTTTCAGCTTTAATTAAAAATGTTGTTATTGCTAGTTTTAGCGAAAAAGAATATGATAAAGTGTTTGTAAAATCTTCAACGGGTTTTTATAAAACACCAGAAGGAATGCCAAATGGAGCTACTGTTCAAACTATAAAACTAATGTTAGAAAATTCATTTCCTTTGCCTGTAAAAGCAGCAGGCGGAGTTAGAACGTATGAAGAGGCAGTTGAAATGATTCAATTAGGAGTAAAAAGAATTGGTACTTCGTCGGCTAAAGCAATCGCTAACGGTGAAGTTTCAAATAGTGATTATTAAAATGAAATTAATGAAAAAAATATATTATTTATTGTTGTTGATTTTTGGATGGTCAACTTTTGCGCAAAACTCGTCTAATGAACAATTTCCTCTGTTTTCAGAATGTAAAACGGCAGAAGTAAATCAGCAAGAATCTTGTTTTTATAGCACTATTCAAAATTATTTTTACACCAACTACAAAGTGCCTCAGGAAATTCAGGAGCAAAATTATAAAGGAACTGTAATTGCTGTTTTTGAAGTAGATACAATCGGGAAATTTAAGGTTATTCATATAGATGCTGCTCATGAATCTTTAAAAAATGAAGCTAAACGTGTTTTTGAGTCGTTGCCAAAGGTTTCACCAGCAACTTATTCGGGTAAACCTACCTATGCTAAGTTTTCAATTAAAATTAATATTCCTTTAATTGATCCAAATGCAAAAGTAGATTTAGCAACTAAATATGCTAAAACAAACACTTTGTTAATAGATAATAAAAAAGAATTATCTGAATACGATAATATTCAATACAAACCTTTTGAAAATCCACAATTCAAGAGCAATGGAATTGTTCAGTTTTCACATCAAAATTATGGTGTTTTTGATGCATTATTAAATCAAGTAGGAAGCAATAATCATACCGCTTCAAAGCCCTATTCATATGATGAAGTAGCAAAATATTATGATTTTGAAACGGTAAATAAAGCCTTTTTAAAACAAAAAGAATCTTGGTGGGGAAGAAAAATTTGGAATGAAAACCTAGTTGCTATTCAAGGTGAAGGTTATTGGTTTACTTTAAATCCAATTTTCGATTTTAGAATTGGAAAAGATACAGAAAGTGAAGCGTCTAATACTTTTGTAAACACAAGAGGTTTAATTGTAACGGGTGGTTTAGGTTCTCAATTAACATTTACCACTTCCATATACGAAAGTCAGGGTAGGTTTGCAGATTATTATAATGCATATGCCGAAAGTATTCGACCATCAGGTGGAAATCCCGCAATTGTTCCGGGTATAGGTATCGCAAAACGATTTAAAGAAGATGCCTACGATTTTCCTTTAGCAGAGGCAAATATTAAATATCAACCAAACAGTTTTTTAAATCTTCAGTTGGGTTACGGTAGAAATTTTCTAGGAGATGGATATCGTTCTTTATTACAAAGCGATGGTGCAAGTCCGTACCCGTATTTTAAAATCAATACCACTTTTTGGAAAATTAAATACACAAATACCTACATGTGGCTAAAAGATGTTAGAGATTTGGCTACTGTTGACGGAACGTATGCAACAAAATACATGGCAAGTCATTATTTGAGTTGGAATGTAACCAAAAGATGGAATTTAGGTTTCTTTGAAAATGTAGTTTGGACCAATACAAATGATAGAGGATTCGATTTTAATTTTGTAAATCCTTTGATTTTTTACAGAACAGTTGAATTTGGTTCATCGTCTAAAACAGGAAATGCCTTGTTAGGATTATCTTCTAAATATAAATGGAATAATCAGATTAACTTCTACGGACAATTTTTAATTGATGAATTTGCTATTGGTGATGTAAAAGCAAGCAATCAAAGTTGGAGAAATAAATTTGCTTACCAAGTTGGAGTTAAATATTATGATGCTTTTAAAGTTAAAAACTTATTACTTCAAGTAGAGTATAATCAAGTGCGTCCCTATGTGTATTCGCACAGCGATCCTATTACGAATTATGGGCATAATAACCAAAGTATGGGGCATTTATGGGGTGCTAATTTTAGAGAGTTAGTTGCAATTGCTCGTTATTATAAAGGAAGATATTTTGCTGATGTGAAATTAATCTACGGACAACGTGGTTTTGATTTTAATAATGGAACCGATAATTTTAACTACGGAGGAAATATCTATTTAGATTACGATGAAAATCGTCCCTACGATACCGGAGTTTCTATTGCACAAGGAAATAAAACGACGGTTATGATTGCCGATTTACAAGTGGGTTATTTAGTAAATCCAGCATCAAATTTAAAGGTATTTGGAAATGTAATGTTCAGAAATTTTGATCCAACAGCAGAAACTATTGCAACGGTACAATCCAATACTACTTGGTTTTCAATTGGACTAAGAAGCGATTTATTTAACTGGTATTTTGATTATTAGTAGATTTAACGAATTTTCTAAATTCTAAATTCTAAATTCTAATTTTCATATCGTATCTTTGCACGCAATTTCACAGCGAAAAACACAAAAGTGGACATAAATACTCAACCTCAGTTAAAAAAATCGTTATACAAAGACTTTGTAGAGATAACAAAAGCACGCTTGTCTATTAGCGTAGTGGTTTCTACTATTGCGGGTTATTTGTTAGGATTTAATGATGAGCACCCTTTTCAATGGTTGGTTTTATTGTTATTAATTGTGGGTGGTTATTGCATGGTGGGCGCTTCAAATGTTTTTAATCAAATCATTGAAATTGAGTTAGATGCCAAAATGGACCGAACTAAAAACCGTCCGTTGCCATCTGGAAGAATAACTAAACAGAATGCTTTTATTTTAGGAAGTGTTTTAACCATTTTAGGATTAGCAATTTTATATAATGTAAATCCTAAGACTGCCATGTTTGGTGCGATTTCGATTTTCATGTATGTAAGTTTATATACACCGCTAAAAACGCTTACGCCAATTTCTGTTTTTGTTGGAGCTTTTCCGGGCGCTATTCCATTTATGTTAGGTTGGGTTGCGGCTACAGGACATTTCGGAATTGAAGCAGGAACTTTGTTTATTATTCAATTTTTTTGGCAATTTCCTCACTTTTGGGCAATTGGTTGGTTTTTATATGATGATTACAAAAAAGCCGGTTTTTTCATGTTACCAACAGGTGAGCGAGATAAAAAAACCGCTTTACAAACCATATTATATACTATTTGGATGATTATTGCATCTGTAATTCCAGCTTTTGGATTTACTGGAAAATTATTTTTAAGTAAAATTTCAGTAGCTTTAGTAGTTTTGTTAGGATTATGGATGTTGTTTTACGCTTTTAAGTTATATAAAGAGATGGATGCAAAAGCAGCAAGAAAATTAATGATTGTAAGTGTTTCTTATATATCTTTGTTGCAAATAATATATGTTATAGATAAATTTTTACGATAGTTATGGAAAATAGAATGACTTTTGAAGAAGAGCAGTCGCGTAAAGGGAAGACCTATAGAATGTTATTGTGGTTTGGAATGATTAGTATTTGTATGATTTTCGCTGGACTAACAAGCGGTTTTATTGTAAGTAAAAAAAGACCTGATTGGGTTGCGGATTTTGGAATGCCTAAGTCTTTAATTATAAGTACATTAATTATTTTACTAAGCAGTCTTACATTTTATTTAGCAAATAAAGCTATTAAAAGTGGATTAAATTCTAAAGGAATGTTTTTTTTAGTTTTAACTCTATTTTTAGGAGTTTTATTTGTAGTATTTCAATTTAATGGCTTTTCGGAACTGTTTAGTATGCAATTAGTTCCAACAGGACCATCAAGTACTGTAAGTGTTTCTTTTCTGTATGCTTTTGTAATCGTGCATGTTGCACATCTTTTTGGAGGCATAATTTCACTATTAGTAGTAATTTATAATCATTATAAACAAAAATACAATTCGGCTCAAACCCTTGGTATTGAGCTAAGTGCGATGTATTGGCACTTTATGGATTTTATTTGGGTTTATTTGTTTTTGTTTTTCTATTTTTTCAAATAGAAAAAAAATAATAAATTTGGGAACTTTTTAACAATTAAAAAATTTATGGGAGCGACAGTTATTTCAGATGAACACGCTTTAGACGGAGGTCCAGGACCATTAGGAGCAACTTATGGTAAAATGATGATGTGGTTTTTCATCTTATCAGATGCATTAACCTTTTCTGGTTTCTTAGCCGCGTACGGTTTTTCAAGATTTAAATTCATTGAAACTTGGCCTATTGCCGATGAGGTTTTTAACCACTTTCCATTCTTACACGGTGTTAATGCACCAATGTATTATGTTGCGTTAATGACTTTTATCTTAATTTTCTCTTCTGTAACTATGGTATTAGCTGTAGATGCAGGTCATCACATGAAAAAAACAAAAGTAGCATTCTACATGTTTTTAACTATTATTGGTGGTTTTATCTTCTTAGGTTCTCAAGCTTGGGAATGGAAAAATTTCATCAAAGGAGAATATGGTGCAGTTGAAACAAATGGAGGTTCAATCTTACAATTTGTTCAAAAACAAGAAGATGGTACTTTTAAAAGAGTTGCTTTAGCTGATTTTGCTGCAACTTTACCTGAAGTAAGAACCCAACATGAAAGAAGTAACGGAGTTTGGTTTATGGGCGAATCTTCATTACCATCATTTTCAGTAAATGAAGTAGTAGAAGGTTTTAAATCTAATGAATCTATTTTGGTTCGTACAGAATTTTTAAATGCTGAAAAACATAAAACAGTTTTATCTAGAGAAGAATCTTTAAAAAGATTAAGCGATTCTAAATATGTAGTTGAAGGAGCTAACTTAATTAGAAACGAATACGGTCATAAATTATTTGCTAACTTCTTTTTCTTTATTACTGGTTTCCACGGATTCCACGTATTTACAGGGGTATTAATTAATGTTATTATTTTCTTTAACGTTCTATTAGGTACTTACGAAAAAAGAAAAAGTTACGAAATGGTTGAAAAAGTTGGATTATACTGGCACTTTGTCGATTTAGTGTGGGTATTCGTATTTACTTTCTTCTATTTAGTATAATTATAATTAAAAGTATATCATGGCACACGCACACGAATCAAATACAAAAAGAATTTGGATAGTTTTCGGAATTCTTTCTATCATAACTATAGTAGAGGTTTTATTTGGTATTTATAAACCAAAAGCTTTATTCTTCAATAATTTCTTAGGAATGAATTTATTGAATTGGTTATTCATTATTTTAACTATCGTTAAAGCTTATTACATTACTTGGGCTTTCATGCACATGGAAGGTGAAAAAAAATGGTTTAGAAGATCTATTGTTTGGACCGTAGTGTTCTTAATCCTTTATCTATGTTTTATTTTATTAGTTGAAGGAGATTACATTTATGGCACTTATAAAACAGGACATTTAAAGTGGATATTTTAACACTTGTTTCTTATATAGAATCCCGATTTCATCGGGATTTTTTTTACTTTTGTATGAACAAAATTAGTGTAACCTAATGAAAAATAAATTAGTTTTAATTTCGCTCTTTATATTGCCAATTGCTATTTATTTGGTATTCTCAACCGCATCACATAATTCATTATTTTTACCAACAATTTCTAAAGGCAATAAAGATATTCCTGCAGATTGGACAAGTTTAGATGGGGAACCGCTTTCGATGAAAGGAAAAATTACGGTTCTGGGTTTTGTGGGAACTAATGTTATTGAAAACAGAGGTAATTTTTTTAATTTAAACCAGAAAATTTACAACAAATATAAAGGGTTTAAAGATTTTCAAATGATAATGGTTGTTCCGCAAGGGAATGAAAAAAAATGCCAGCAAATTATTGATGAATTAGCACCAATTACTGGTGAAATGACTGGTTGGAAATTTTCTTTTTCTTCACCTGAAAAAATCCAAGAATTTTATGATAGTTATAAATTAATGGGAAATCTTGATGAAAACAAAGGAACATCAGCTGTTATTATTGTAGATAAAGAATTAAATCATAGAGGAAGAAAAGGTAAGAATAAAAAAGGTGAAGAAGAATATAAAGAAAGTTACAATACCATTTCTGCAGCTGATTTACATAATGAAATGACAGATGATGTCAAAATTATTTTACGTGAGTATCGTTTAGCACTTAAAAAGAATAAAAACGAGCGAAAAGATGCTTTTAGAGATAACATCAAAGAAAATATTGAAAAACAAAAGTAAAAGTTATCATGAAAAATAAATCTTATATAGGAATTTCTTTCATTGTTTTAATTTTCGGAATTTGGGCGGTTCCTAAAATAATTGCCAAGTTCCAAAAATCTGATTTAGTTGAAATTGGTCCAGTTCCCGCATTTGAATTAACAGATCAAAACAATAAAAAAATTTCTAATAAAGAGTATTTAGGTCAGGTTTATGTTGTAGAGTTTTTCTTTTCAACTTGTCCAACAATTTGTCCTAAAATGAATCAAAGTATGTTGCAATTACAAGACGAGTTTTATGGTAATCCTAAATTTGGATTAGCTTCAATAACTATAGATCCGGAACATGACACATCTGAAGTTTTAAAGGAACATGCAGATTTATTGGGAGTTAAACATTATAATTGGCATTTTTTAACAGGAGATAAAGCGTATATTTACAGCTTGGCAAATAAAGGTTTTAATTTATATGCTGGTGAAAATAATAAAGCAGCCGGAGGATTTGAACATTCAGGTTTATTTGCTTTAATAGATAAAAACGGAATAATTAGATGCAGAAAAGATGCTCAAGGAAATCCTATTTTATATTACGATGGGTTAGAAACTTCGGGGGTTGAAGCAATAAAAGAAGATATTAAAAAATTATTAGCAGAATAAAAATGGAAACAAATAAAGAAACAAAGTATAATAAATTAATTGTAGTTCTATCTTTTGCAATTCCTGTGGTGGTTGCTTTATTATTTGGAGTAAATCTTAAAAAGTTAGGTTTCGATGTACAACCGCTTTCTTTTTTACCACCAATTTATGCTGCCATAAATGGATTAACGGCTATTTTGTTAGTTGCAGCAGTTATTGCAATTAAAAACAAAAACAGAAAACTACATGAAAATTTAATGAAATCTGCAATTGCTTGTTCAGTTGCGTTTTTAGGAATGTATGTAGCCTATCATATGACTTCCGATTCAACTAAATTTGGTGGAGAAGGAGCAATTAAATATTTGTATTATTTTATCTTAATTACTCATATTTTATTATCAATTATAATTATTCCTTTAGTGCTTACAACTTATGTGAAAGCGTGGTCGGAACAATTTGATAAGCATAAAAAAATTGCAAAAATTACTTTCCCAATTTGGTTATATGTTGCCGTTACAGGAGTTGTAGTTTATTTAATGATTTCTCCTTATTATGCAAATTAAAGTTAAAAGTCAAAAGTTAAAAGTAAAAAAAAGAAAGCAGGAAGTATTTAATAAAATACTTTTTACTTTAACCTTTTTACTTTTGCCTTTTATAGCTGAAGCCCAATGTGCCATGTGTCGTGCAGCTCTGGAGAGTGAAGATGGTGGAGTTAAAGCAGAAGCAGTTAATGATGGCATTGTATATTTAATGGCAATTCCTTATATATTAGTTGGTGTTTTAGGATATGCTATTTACCGATTGAAATACGGCAAGAAGAAGTAGCAATTCTGTCAAACTGAACTTGTTTCAGTTTCTCAAAACCAAAAAGGTTAAATCTTAAGATTCTGCAATTGCAAATTCAACGAAGTTTCAAATTATATAGTTTGATTTTTACTCCATTCCGTCAATATTTATGCTCATTTTTCCTGATGTAGTAATAAATGCAATAATGGCTTTATCTGTAATTTCTACTTTTTCAAACTCGAAATCGTTTAAAGTTCCGTTTACAAAAACACCTTTCATTGGTGAATAATTAGATAAATAAGGATTCATGCTTTTTTTCCCTTCTTCTAAATTTGATTTAATCGAATAACGGCAACTTTCTTGAATTTTCTTTAAAATGGTGCCTTGCATTAACCAGTTTGCCGATTTCATCAAAATGTTTTTTGTATTCAAAACATAATCCATTTGATCAAAGTATATTTCTTTTGTAATTTGATTGTAATTTGGTATTCCCGTTAAATAAATAGTTCCATTAATGCTTCCAGAAATATCTAGTGCAATAATCATCTTGCCATCTTTTTCCCATAAATCTACTTTTTGAACCACAATTTTTCTACTTCCCGAAGCAAATTCTTGCCCGTTGAAATTTTTGGTAACTATTTTACTGGCACTTTCGTAAGTAGAAACTGCAACAACTGAAACTGTTGTTTTATTCGGAATTGAGGTAACTGGTTTTAAGATAATTTTTTTGGCTTCAAAATTATTATTAGGTTCTTGTCCTACCATGGTTTGCATATTGCATTTTAATCCCATGTTCATAGTAATTTTTGTTTTTTCTAATTTGGCCTCTGTAACATATAATTCTATAGGAACCATTTTAAACCAAGCTTCATATTGTTCATTTGTTAAAAAAGGCGTACTCAATTTTTCTAAAACAGATAAAACTTGAGGTTTAAAATCGCATGACGAATCAATGGCTTCATCAATTTTTTTTGCAATTTTCGATTTAAAAATACTTAACGTTGGGTTTATTACATAAGTAATTGGAACTTTTTTTCCAGCAACTACAATATTTGGACTTTCGTTCCATTCAAAATCATTAATTTTTGAAGTGGTTGTTAATTTCCAATTGTATAAGTTCGTCTTACTGTCTAATGTAATGGTTCCGTTTAAATTAATTTCTCGCGTATCGTTTAAACCCATAAAGTCTGTTCCGTATTTAAATTTTGCCCAAATTTTTAAAGGAATTATAGATACGATATTTCCGTTTTTTTCTGTTAATTGAATTGGAGCCGTTTTCCAAATTTTCATTTCGGTTTTATCATCGGTTAAAATAGTGTCATTATAAATTAAACCTTTTAAGTTTTTATTTAATTGACTTTCAATTTCTTTCAATGAAATTTCAACAGGCATGGCTATAAACGAAATTTTATTTTTATAAACAACAGCTGCGTTATTTGATGGAGCCGGTTTAAGCGCTTCAATTTTATTGGTGGTTCCGCAAGAAACGAATAATAGCAAAGTGCTAGCTAGTATTGTGAAGGCGATAATTGTTTTCATTTTAGCAATTGGTATGTACTTTTTTTCGATGTAAAAGTAAAATTTTAATTGATATCTGTAACAAAAATGTAAAATGAAGGTCTTATAAGAAATGAGAAGTAAAGCACATAAAATGACAACAAAAAAAATACTCTTCTTTCTAATGTTGATTGGAATGCAACTATCGGCACAAGAAAAGAAATGGACACTTGAAGAATGTGTTGATTATGCCATAAAAAATAATATTTCAATTAAGCAATCTGAGCTTGATTTAAAAACATCTTCTGTAGATAAATTAGAAGCTGTTGGAGGATTTTTACCAACATTAAGTGGAAATGCCAACTATAGTGTAAATACAGGAGCAAGTATTAATCCGGTAACAAATCAGTTTCAAAATCAAACTTTTAAATCTTTTTCTGCTTCAGCTAATTCTAGTATTGTTTTATTTAATGGATTGGCAAATTGGAAAACATTACAAAGAGCTAAATTAAATAAGATTGCAAATTCATATCGTTTAGATAAAATGAAAGACGATATTGCACTTTCTGTAGCTAATTCTTATTTGCAAATATTGTTTAATAAAGAACAATTAAAAGTGCAATTAAATCAAAATTTAATAACAAAAGAAAATTTAAAAAGAACGCAAGAACTTATTGATGCGGGTTCCCTTCCGGCAGGCGATATTTTTGAGTTACAAGCTACAGATGCCTCACAAGAACAACAAATAATTAATTCTGAAAATGCACTTTTAATTTCTAAAATTGGATTGTGTCAAACCTTATTAATTGAAGATTATGTTAATTTTGATATTTCAGATGAAGTAATCGATTTACCAATTTCTAACGTTGTAAATGAAACTCAAGAAGCTATTTTAGAAAAAGCAAAAGAATCGGTAAAAGATGTTAAAATTGCTTTGTCTAATGTAGATGTTGCAAAAAAAGATGTCGGTATTTCTCGTTCATCTTATTTGCCAACATTAACAGGTTTTGTAGGATATAACACACGTTGGTCTGAAAGTCCGGTTTATAATTTCATAGACCAGTTATCTTTATTTGATGGAACTGCACTAGGTTTACAGTTAAATGTGCCAATTTTCAACGGATTTTCAACTCGTGCTAGAGTGCAAAGAGCTAAAATTAATCAAGAGCGTTCTGAATTTCAGTTGAAACAAGCTGAATTAGATTTAGAACGAAATGTATATCAGGCCTATAATGATGTTTCTAATGCTAAAAAAGCATTTGAAGCAGCTCAAAAAACATTAGAAGCTCGTAAACAAGCCTTTAATTTTTCTAAGGAAAGATATGAAGTAGGTTTGTTAAATGCGTTTGATTTTTCACAATCTACAATTGCATTTGAAAACGCACAATCTGAAGTATTACGAACTAAGTACGATTATATTTTTAGAACCAAAATTTTAGAATTTTATTTCGGAATTCCATTAATTAAAAAACAATAATAAAACATAAATAGCAAGTCATGTCAAAGAAAACCATATACATTTTACTAGGAAGCGCAATTGGACTAATCTTATTGTTAGTTGGACTTAAAAAAGGTGGCGTTATCGGAAATAATGATGATTCTAAAATTGTAGAATTGTCAAAAGTAGCACAAACCACAATTATAGAAACGGTTTCGGCAACAGGTAAAATACAACCAGAAATTGAAGTAAAAATTTCGTCTGAAGTTTCAGGAGAAGTTATTGCGTTAACGGTTAAAGAAGGGCAACAAGTTAAAAAAGGAGATTTACTAGTTCGTATTAATCCAGATTTATATGAATCAGGTGTTAATCGTTCAGTCGCTTCTATGTCAACTACAAAAGCTGGTTTAAGTCAGGCAGATGCTCAAGTTAAAGAAGCAAAAGCTAATTATGACAGAAATAAAAAATTATTTGAAAAAGGAATTATTTCAAAATCAGAGTGGGATAGAATTGTATCGGCTTATGAAGTTGCGGTTGCCAATAAACAATCGGCTTATTATCAAGTTCAAAGTGCTTCTGCAACTGTTACTGAGGCAAAAGACAACTTAGGTAGAACTACCATATATGCGCCGGCAGATGGAACTATTTCATTATTAAACATCGAATTAGGTGAAAGAGTTTTAGGAACGCAACAAATGACAGGAACTGAAATTTTAAGAATTGCTAACCTAAATAATATGGAAGTTGAAGTTGATGTAAACGAAAACGACATTGTAAAGGTTAATATTGGAGATTCGGCAAAAATTGAAGTAGATGCTTATTTAAAAAGAGAGTTTAAAGGAATCGTAACTAGTATTTCAAATTCAGCAAGTTCAGCATTAACTGCAGATCAGGTAACTAATTTTAAAGTAAAAGTTCGAATTTTAAAAGAATCGTATCAAGATTTATTAGAAGGTAAACCAGAAAATTACTCTCCGTTTAGACCAGGAATGACGGCAACGGTTGATATTATTACAAAACGTAAAGAAAATATTGTAGCAGTGCCAATTAGTGCGGTTGTAATAAAAGATGATACCACTTCTGTTAAAAAAGATATTGTAGCTGAATTAGAAAAAGAAGAACAAGTGAAAAAAGGGACAGCACCAAAAAGCGATAAAAAATACGAATGTGTATTTGTTAAAGTTGGTGATAAAGCTAAACTAAGAGTTGTGAAAACAGGAATTCAAGACGATTCTAATATTGAAATTATGTCAGGCTTAAAACCAGGTGAAGAAATTATAATTGGACCTTATACAACGGTTTCTAAAGATTTAGTTTCAAATGATAAAGTTCGTGTAGAAACAGAAAAAGATAAAAAAGACAGTAAGAAGTAGATCTCTTACTAGTTAATTTGGGTAGATAAGGCGTAGTTAACTGCGCCTTGTTTTTTTTTACACGTTTATCTTTTTAACTTTGCACTTTTAAATTCCAATTTATGGCAATTATTCTAAATATAGAAACCGCAACTAAAAATTGTTCAGTAGCTTTATCAGCAGAAGGAAAAACTATCGCTTGTAAAGAAATTGCTGAGCAAAATTTTTCTCATGCAGAAAAATTACATGTTTTTATTGAAGAATTACTTTCTGAAAATCAATTAATTTTTTCAGATTTAGCAGCCATAGCAGTAAGTCAAGGTCCTGGTTCGTATACGGGTTTACGAATTGGCGTTTCTTCTGCAAAGGGATTTTGTTATGCATTAAATATTCCTTTAATAGCAATTGATACATTACAACTTTTAGCTAATCAAGTTCGTATTGATGATGGAATTATAATTTCTATGATTGATGCTCGAAGAATGGAAGTTTTTTCTGCTTTTTACGACAAAAATCAGCAACAAATTAGAACAACACTAGCTGAAATAATAGATGAAACTTCTTATAGTGAAATTTCAGAAAAAATTCATTTAGTAGGAGATGGAGTTGCAAAATTTAAAGAGGTATTAACCGATGAAAAGTTTGTTTTTCATAGCGATGTTGTATTTCCGTCTGCAAATGAAATGAGCAAATTATCCTTTGATAAATATCAAAAACAGGATTTTGTAGATGTTGCTTATTTTGAACCGTACTATTTGAAAGATTTTGTTTTAACGAAATAATCTTATTTAAAAGGTTTTGATATTTCAACCTGATGTGGATATGGAATTTCGATGCCAACTTTATCAAATTCTACTTTACATTTTTCTAAAATAGCTGATTTTACAATAAACAGATGTTCTTTTTTAGTATAAGGGCGAACAGCAAAGTCTATTGAACTTGCAGCTAGTTCATTTACGAAAATTGACGTTTCTGGCTCTTTTAATATTTCAGGAATAGATAGAATAATATGGTGTAACGTGTTTTTTACAAGTTGTAAATCAGAATCATATCCAACAGAAATAATTAAATCAACTCTTCTAATTCCATTTGTGCTATAGTTTATGATTGTGCCATTTGATAAAGAAGCATTAGGAATAATAATTTGCTTATTATCCGGTGAAGTAATAATGGTTGAAAAAATCTGAATTTCTTTAACGGTTCCAAGTGTTCCTTGTGCTTCTATGGTGTCTCCAACTTTAAAAGGTTTAAATAAAATAATTAAAATTCCACCTGCAAAATTAGAAAGAGATCCTTGTAAAGATAAACCAACGGCTAATCCGGCTGCTCCTAATATGGCAACAAAAGAAGATGTTTCTATGCCTAACTTAGAAATTACAGTAACAAATAATACAATTCGTAATGTCCAAAAGATTACATTACCAATAAAGTTGGATAATGTTAATTCAATATTTCGTTTTGTCATTATTCTTTTTGCGGTTTTGGTTACAAAGCTGGTTCCCCAAAGCCCAACTAATAATATTAGTATAGCAACCACAAATTTTGGCGAATATTCTAAGACTAGTTGTTTAACGGTTTCTAGATATAATTGAATTTCTATTGTTGTCATTTTAATTGAATAATTATTTATAGGAGCAAAGATAAAATTTGTTATTTAGTTGTGCTAAAAGTTTGTCGTTTTCCTTTTTTTAAATTTAAATTAAGCTTGCTAAATGTTATGTTTTTTGATTTCTAAATTTTAAATGATAACATTAAATTAACATAGGAATGAAAATCTTAAAGGACTTTTGCATTTAAATTAATTCATATAAAAATGGAGCAGATTTATGTAATCATGTTAATTGTCTTAGGAGCTTTAGCCATAATAGATTTGGTGGTTGGAGTTAGTAATGACGCAGTGAATTTTTTAAATTCAGCTATTGGTTCCAAAGCCATTTCTTTTAAAACTACAATGATTGTTGCAAGCATTGGTGTTTTAGTTGGTGCGTTGTTTTCTAGTGGAATGATGGAAATTGCAAGAAGTGGAATTTTTGTTCCAAGTATGTTTAGTTTTAATGATGTTATGATCATTTTCTTGGCGGTTATGATTTCTGATATTTTATTATTAGATGTCTTTAATTCCATGGGTTTGCCAACTTCTACTACAGTTTCTATTATTTTTGAATTGCTTGGTGCTGCGGTATGTTTAGCTTTGTATAAGATATATACTACAGATGAAACATTAGATCATTTAGGAGCCTATATTAACACAAAAAAAGCTTCCGAAATAGTTTACAGTATATTGTTATCTGTTGTTTTGTCTTTTAGTATAGGTGGTTTTGTTCAATATTTATCTAGGTTAATTTTTACTTTTCATTACGAAAAAAAATTAAAATATTTTGGTGCTATTTTTGGAGGAATTGCAATTACGGCTATTACCTTCTTTATTTTGATAAAAGGTTTAAAAGGGGTTTCTTTTATTTCTAAAGATCAATACAATTGGATTAAGGATAACCAACTTATGATTGTAGGATTTAATTTTATTTTATTTACAATTTTATCTCAAATTGCTTCTAGTTTTTTCAAAATTAATATCCTAAGAGTTATCATTGTAATTGGAACATTTGCTCTAGCATTAGCATTTGCGGGTAATGATTTAGTTAACTTTATAGGTGTTCCAATTGCGGCATTCAATTCATACCAAATTTTTCAAGGAGGTAGCGTTTCAGGAGATGACTTTATGATGGGGGCTTTGGCTAATGATGATATTGTAGCGCCGTTTTACTTTTTATTATTTGCAGGGTTTGTAATGGTTGTTACATTGTGGACTTCTAAAAAAGCGAAAAGCGTAATTGAAACCGGAGTTAATTTATCTAGACAAGGCGATGGAGTTGAAAAATTCTCTCCTAACTCAGCCTCTAGATTTATTGTTAGAACAGGAGTTTATTTAGGGGAAGGAATAAATTACTTTTTACCTAAAAGTGTTCAGATACATATAGATAAGCGTTTTGAAAAAGTAGAAAAAAAATATAAAAACTCTGAAGATGAACCGGCTTTTGATATGGTTAGGGCTTCAGTTAATTTAATGGTGGCTAGTATTTTAATTTCTATAGGAACGTCTATGAAATTGCCACTGTCTACAACATATGTTACTTTTATGGTGGCTATGGGTTCTTCATTTGCAGATAGAGCTTGGGATAGAGAAAGTGCTGTATACAGAATTGCAGGAGTTTTTAATGTAATTGGAGGTTGGTTTTTTACCGCTGTTGTTGCTTTTGTAATGTCTTTTATAATTGCTTATGTTTTAAAAATTGGGGAAGTCTTTGCTTTTGTAGGATTAATTTTGATGCTAGGAATTTTGTTATATAGAAGTTCAAGAAAGCACAAATTAAAAGTTCAAGAAGAAGATGAAATTAAAAGTTTAAGAAAAGAAGATGTTGGCACTATTAAAGAGATGATTATAGAGAGTTCTTCTCAAATCTCAAAAGTATTAAGAAAAACTAGTGCTTTATATTCAAGTGTTGTTGATAATTTAGGGCTACAAGATTTATCTAAATTAAAAGAAAATAAAAAATCACTTAAAAAGTTAGAAAAAGAAATTGATGAGTTAAAAAGTAATGTTTTTTATTTTATTAAAAATCTAGATGATAATTCTGTTGAAGCTAGTAAATTTTATATTTTAATTTTAGGGTATTTACAAGACATGGTTCAGTCTATTGAATTTATAACTTCAAACAGTCATTCTCATGTAAATAATAATCACAAAAAGTTAAAATTCAATCAAATTCGTGATCTTAAATCGGTAGATACTCAGTTGCAAGAATTATTTAGTCGTTTAGAAGAAAGTTTTAAATCTGAAGACTTTTCTAAATTGGATGATATATTAAAAGAAAAAAATGTTTTCTTAGATACGGTATCCGAATTAATTTCAAAACAAATTAATCGCATTCGAACTACTGAAACGAGTCCAAAAAACAGTAAACTTTACTTTTCTTTATTGCTAGAAACAAATGATTTAATAAAGTCTATTATGAATTTGTTAGAATTGTTTAAAGAGTTCAATCAACAAAATAATAAGAAATAATCAAAACATAAAAAAAGAGCCGTGAGGCTCTTTTTTTATGTTTTGATCTTAGAAGTTATTATCCGTTAATAGCTTCTACTTTAATGTTTTCATCTTTCAACATATCTTTTAACATGTTTTCAATTCCGTTTTTTAAGGTAAAGGTTGATGATGGGCAACCACTACATGCGCCTTGTAAAATTACTTTTACTCTTTTTTCAATTGGATCAAAAGATTCAAACATAATATTTCCGCCGTCACTTTGAACAGCTGGTTTAACATATTCTTCAATTATATTAATAATTTGTTGCGATGTAACATCAAGCGTGTCAAAATAAGCTTCTTGTTGTTTTTGATGAATTTCTGTTTTTACAATAGCAGTTTCATCGATTACCGTATTTCCGTTTTCTATATATTCTTTAATGAAGGTTCTTAGTTCTAATGTGATTTCATCCCATTCAGTCACTGCGAATTTGGTAACCGATATGTAATTTTCATCTATAAAGATCTCTTTTACAAATGGAAATTTAAACAACTCCTTTGCTAATGGTGAAGCAATTGTTTCGTCAATGTTTTTGCACTCTAATGCCGTTTTGGTTAATAATTTATTGCAAACAAATTTTAACACAGATGGGTTAGGGGTTGTTTCAGCATAAACTGAAACGGGTTGCTTTTTTGTTTTATTCTCATCAATTTTGATAATTTCTCCACCATCAGAAATGAATTCATTAATTTGATTGGCAACATCTTCTTGTACATCTTCCCATTCTACAATTGAAAATTTTTCAATAGCAATGAAATTTCCTGAAACATAAACCGTTTTAACGAAAGGGAGAAAAAATAATTGTTTTGCTAATGGAGAATTTTGAGTTTCATCAATATTTTTAAATTCAAAATTTTCTGATCTTACAATATTTTCATCCAATTCAAATTTTACTATGGCTGGATTTTGAGTTATTTTAGTTGCGATTACTTGCATGATTTTTATTTTTTTGCAAAGATACAAAGTTCAAAAGATATGTTGTTTGTTTTAGTTGTATACTTTTTTATTTAACTTTTTGTTATATTTTGTTGTATTTTGAATGGTATAACGATTATTTATGTTTAAAATATTAAAAAAATGTAAATTTAACTTAAGAATATTTTGCGTGAAATGTAAAAGAAACCTAAAAATTTATATCTTTGGCAAGTTCGTATCAAAAAGCCATATTATATTGTTTTTTTATATTAATAAATTCTAGTTTTAAAACCTAAGTATTTGATTAGAATTATAAAGAAGTATGTTTACATTAAACAAGATCTACAATGAATTTTAAAAAGAGTTATTTTATTTTAGCATTTTTATTAGCACAATTTACTTTTGCCCAAGAAGGAGTTGCTGTATATTCTGATTATTTGTCGGATAATTATTATTTAATTCATCCATCTATGGCAGGTGCTGCTAATTGTGGTAAAATTAGATTGACTGGTCGTCAACAATGGTTTGGTCAAGAAGATGCTCCTGCATTACAAACAGTAAGTTTTAATACCGCTTTAGATGAAGATGGTGTTTCTGGTGTTGGTATGATATTATTTAATGATAAAAATGGTTATCATTCTCAAAAAGGAGCAAAACTTACTTATGCACATCATTTACGCTTCTCAAGAGGAACATTAGATTTAAATCAATTGTCTTTTGGTCTAAGTACAGCTTTTGTTCAAAGTACAATTGATGGAAGAGATTATACAGGTTTTGATCCAGTAATTGTTCAAGGGGTTATTCAAAAAGATGCTTATTTCAATGTAGATTTAGGAGTTTCTTATCATTATATGGACTTCTTTACACACTTTACTATTAAAAATTTCTTGGCAAGTAGAAGAGAATTATATACGAGAGATATCGAGTCTGATAATTTAAGTAAATATTTATGGAGCGCTGGTGCTGTATTTGGCAGTGATAGCGATCTATTATTTGAGCCTTCTTTTATGTTTCAATATATTTCTGAAACAAAAGAGAAATCTATTGATTTAAACTTAAAAGTATACAAACAATTAGATTTTGGTAAACTTTGGGGAGGAATATCTTATAGAAGAAGTTTTGATGGTGCTCAATATGTTGATGGAAGTGGGTTACAAGATCAAAAATTACAATGGATTACTCCTATAATTGGTTTAAATTACGATAAATTCATGTTCTCTTACACGTATTCTCATATAATGGGAGATGTTAAGTTTGATAACGGTGGTTTTCATCAAATCACTTTAGGAATCAACGTATTCTGTAAAGATAAAGAATGGGATTGTAATTGTCCGGCGGTCAATTAATTTTATACAAAACTATATTTGTCCCGATTTATCGGGACATTTTTTTTAAAAAGAATATATATGCTTATTAAAGAAGTTAACGGAAAATTTCCTCAAATTCCTCAAGATTGTTATGTTGCTGAAAACGCAACTATTGTTGGAGATGTAACTTTTGGTTCTAATTGTAGTGTATGGTTTAATGCTGTATTAAGAGGTGATGTCAATTCTATTACAATTGGTAACAAAGTCAATATTCAAGATGGTGCAGTTGTTCATTGTACTTATCAAAAGCATCCAACAATTATTGGGAATAATGTTTCCATTGGACATAATGCTATAGTTCATGGTTGTACAATTAAAGACAATGTTTTAATTGGAATGGGAGCTATCGTAATGGATAATTGTACTATTGAAAGTAATTCAATAGTTGCTGCGGGTTCTGTTATAACACAAAATACGGTGGTTGAATCGGGTTGTATTTACGCTGGTGTTCCTGCAAAAAAAGTTAAGGATATTGATCAAAGTGATTTTGCTGGAGAAATTGAACGTATTTCAAATAATTATGTAATGTATTCTGGTTGGTTTAAAGACGAATAAATTAGAAATTTTTAAAGATTACTTTTTCTTTGTAATCTAATATGCTTTTTAAAACTTCAGGCTCGCTATTCGTATAGAATATTTGCGAGCTTTTATTTTTAGATGTGTTAATTAAAAAATTTTGTTCTAATATATTTTGAGTTTGTTTTGCCACAGCTTCGCCAGAATCGATTATTCTAATTTTAGCAGGAATTATTTTTTTTATCTGAGGTATTAAATAGGGGTAATGACTACATCCTAAAACTAAGAAATCAATATTTTTCTCAATCATTGGATTTAAATAACTTTTTAATAAATCTTCCATTTCTGCTGAATCAATATCTCCATTTTCTATTAATTGAACTAATCCATGGCCTATTTGTTCAATTATTTTAACTTCTGGATGATTTGCTGCGCTTATATGAAATAGTTCACTATTAAGCGTTCCTTTTGTGGCTAATATGCCAATTTTTTGAGTTTTAGATTGTATTGCAGCAGGTTTTATAGCAGGTTCAATTCCTATAAAAGGCACATCGTATTTCGCTCTTAATTCTTTTATTGCATTAGTTGTCGCGGTATTACATGCTACAATTATTAATTTGCAATTTAAATTTAGTAATAATTCAGTGTTTTTAGAACTTAGTGCTATAATTTCTTCTTTCGATTTTAATCCATAGGGAGCATTCTTACTGTCAGCAAGATATATTGTATTTTCATTTGGTAAAAGCGAGTGGACTTCTTTCCATATAGAAGTTCCACCAATTCCAGAATCAAATAAACCTATAGGATTTTCGTTTATCATAATAACAAAAATAAAAAAAACTGCTCAATCTTAATCAAGATTGAGCAGTTTTTAAAATTATATATGCTAATAAATTAGAAACCTAATGATTTTTTTACATCTGCTAATAAATCTGTACCATCAGCAACTAATAAACCACTTCCTGTAGTAGCATCTAAAACATAGTTAAAACCTTTTTCTTTTGCCACTTTTTGGATAGCTGTTTGAGCTTTTTCCATGATTGGCTTATATAAGTCCATTTCTTTTTGTCCTAGTTCTTTTTGAGCTGTTTGTTGAAATTGTTGAATACGACTTCCCATGTCTTGCATTTCTTTAGAACGAGTTTCGTTTAATGCATCACCAGCAGTTGGAGCTTCTTGTTCGTATTTTTGTAATTTTGTTTGGTATTCAGCCACCATGTTTTTGTAATCTTTATCGTAAGTCTCTTGAATTTTCTTCATTTGATCTTGAGCTGTTTTCATTTCAGGCATCGATGTCATTAGAGCTTGTAAATCTATATGAGCAACTTTTGTTTGAGCTGAAACTTGAGTTCCAATAAAAAGTACGATTGCGATTGCTAAGGTTTTTAATTGTTTCATTTTTAATTTTAAAATTTAAGTTATTTAATTTTTGTTCTCTATTTCTGTTTTCTGTTCTTTTGCTTTTTTAGCGGCCTCTTTTTCTTCAGCTAACTTTTTCTTTTTTTCTTCTATTGCTTTTTTGCGTTCCTCTAATTTTCTGTTTCTTTCGTCAATAGCTTTTTGTCTTATTTCTGCAGGTGTTGGTTTTTTGTCAACTCCCTCTAATACTTCTTTGTTATTTACTTCTTTTGTATTCGTTGAGTCTGCTATTACTTCTTTTTCAATTACTGTGCCATTTTTTTTAGCATCACGTTCTTCAAGTAGTTTTTTTCTTTTTTCAGCAGCATCTGCTTTCTTTTGTTCGTTAGCAAGTTTGCGTTCTTCAATTAATTTTTCTCTAGCTGCTTTCTTTTCGTCCAGAAGATGTTGTCTTTCTGTAAAAGCAGGATTTTCTTCCAAACCTTCTTCTAATGCTTCTTTAGCTTCAAGTGCTTTAAGTTGTTTTTTAGACATTTCTTCTCGTTTTTGAGAAGCTGTTAGTTTTTTCACAACAAAATCACTTATGTCATATTTTTGAGCAGCAAATAGCATTGTTAAATCAGAAGATTTATCAAATATAAAATCATATTTTCTTTGTTCTGCTACATCTTGAACTATTGTGAATATTTGATCTTGAATAGGTTTGATTAAAACCGTTTTTTGAATGATTAAATCCCCTTTTGGACCAAAACGTTTTTCTTGATATTCAAGAAGTTCTTTTTCTAAATAGGCAATTTCTTCTTCTCTTTCCTCAATTAATTCTTTAGTTAATAAAACGCGTTCTGTTTTTAAACCATCTTTTAACTTTGTTATTTCTGTTTTTTTAACCTCAATTTCTTGTTTCCACTTTTGTGCTTTTTGCTCTAATTGATTATTTGCTTCAGCATAATCTGGAACTTTTTCTAAGATGTATTCCATATCTATATAACCAATTTTGACTCCTCTAGCAGTTTGTGCTTGAGTAGAAAACGATAATAAGGCAAGTATAAATATTAGTTTTTTCATTTTCATTTTGTTTAGTTGGCGAATCTTTTTGATTCTCTTTAGATGTATTAAACGTAATAAATAATAAAATATTTTTACGAATTTAACAAAAAACTCTTAACAAACCTTAAAATTGTTGTCCAATGATAAAGTGAGTTTGCCAACCACTTTTCGCAGTGTCTCCTGGTATAGCATCAAATCCATGCGCAAAATCAATACCTAACAATCCAAATGCTGGCATAAATACACGGATACCAACTCCTGCAGAACGTTGAAGTTTAAAAGGATTGTATTGCTTAAAAGTATCAAATGCTGCTCCGGCTTCTAAGAAACTTAATGCATATATTGAAGCCGACTGATTTAATGTAATAGGATAACGAAGTTCTAATGAAAACTTGTTGTATATAGTTCCACCATCTTGAGATGATAATGAGTTATTTGGATATCCTCTTAATTGAATTACTTCTCGTCCATCTAATGAAAAGTTAGCTAAACCATCTCCACCTAAAAAGAATCTTTCAAACGGAACTAAACCTCTATCTGAGTTATATGCTCCCATGAAACCAAATTCTGCATTAGTTCTTAAAATCAATTTTTCATAGATTCTATTGTAGTTGTCAGCTTTAAATTTAATTTTATAATATTCTAACCAATTAAATCTTTTTTGATCAACTTTACTTCTGTCAACTGCAGCATCTGCAGGGTCTGTAACAGGGTAACCCTCGTCATTCAAATAACTTCCTGCAGGATAATTAGAACCGTCTGGAGCTTCTCCTGCCACCGCAGCTTTAACTTTATTTTCTGCTAAATTTTCTAAATTAGCATAATCTACACCATTAAATAGTGAATAGGGTAATGTAAATTTACCAGATATACTAAATTCTGACCCCATTGTAGGGAAAATTGGATTTACTCCTTTACTATTTCTTGATAATCCAATAGTATAAGCTAAGTTTCTAGATGCACCGTCTCCAAATGTAAATAATCCAGTATTATAGTTGTTTAAGTCATAGTATTGAAACGAAACAGCTTGTGATAATACAAAATAATCATCGGGCACTTTAAGTCTTTTTGCTAATCCAACAGATAATGATGTAATGTTAAAACTTTGACTTCTTGTTACATCTCTAGTTCTTGAATTATACAAAAATTGTTTACTATGTGATAATGATGTTGAAAAACTAACTGGTTTTTTTCCACCAAACCATGGCTCAGAAAATGATAAACTATAAGTCTGAAAGAACGAACTACCTTGTAAACGTAAAGACATTTTTTGTCCGTCACCCATAGGAAGCGGTTTATATGCTCCTTTTTTGAATATATTTCTTGCAGAGAAATTGTTAAAAGATAGTCCTAAAGTTCCTATAAAACCTCCACCACCGTAACCACCTTGTAGTTCTACTTGACTTGATCCTTTTTCTACTACATTATATTCAATATCAACTGTTCCTGCTTGAGGATCTACATTTTTGAAATCGGGTTTAATAGCTTCAGGGTCAAAAAATCCAAGTTGTCCTATTTCACGAATTGAACGAATTAAATCTTCTTTACTGTATTTTTGTCCTGGTTTTGTTCTAAGTTCTCTGTAAATTACATGGTCATTTGTTTTGTCATTTCCTACAACAGTAATTTTGTTAAAATACGCAATTGGACCTTCAGTAATTCTAATTTCAAAGTCAATTGTGTCATTTGCTGTTCTTACTTCAACAGGATTGATACTTGAAAATAAATAACCATTATTTTGATATAAGTTTGTCAAATCTTCACCGTCTGGTTTGGTTTGATCGGCAATTCTTTTTTGAAGAATAGTACCGTTATAAACATCTCCTTTTTTAATTCCTAGAATCGAATTTAGTTGACGTTCAGTATAAACTGTGTTTCCAAGGTAGCGAATATCTCCAAAATAGTATTTTCTTCCTTCTTCAAGTTTTACTTTTATAGCAATAGTATTTGATTTTTTATCGTAAGTAACAGAATCAGAAATTATTCGAGCATCTCTATTCCCTTTTTCTTTATATTTATCAATAACAGCAGCTAAGTCTTCTTTGTATTTTTCTTTTATAAATTTAGATTTTTTGAAAATACGAATCGGATTGCGCTGTTTAGTATTTTTAAACGCTTTTCTAAGTTTTGCATCACTAATTTGGTCGTTGCCTTCAAATACAATACTTTTTACTTTTACTTTATCGCCTTTATCGATATTAACAACCATTTTAACCTCAGTGTCTAAGCTGTCAGGAATAGTGTTAATAACTACTTTGGCTTGGTAATAGCCGTCTTTTTTGTATTTATTTTCGATATAATTTTTAGTGGTAGTAATTAAATTTTCATTTACTATTTTACCTTTCTTTAAATCTGTTTCTTTAATTAATTCTTCTGTTTTTCCCTTTTTTACTCCTTGTATTTTTACATCGGATAATTTAGGTAATTCATTAATATTAAGTTCTAAAAAGATGCTATCGCCTTCAATTTTATTTACATAAAAATTTACATCAGAAAACAATCCTAATTTCCATAATTTTTTAATAGCATTACTAATGTCTTGTCCTGGAACAATTATTTGTTGTCCTTTTTCTAATCCGGTAAAAGTGGTTACAGTTTGTTCGTTGTAACTTATTTTTCCTGTAACATCAATTTTTGCTAATATATATTCTTTACCACTCTCAAGTTTTGTGTCTTGAGCAAATAGTGAAGAGCTATTTAATAATATGAATATTGAAAGTAATTGTATTCCTTTTTTAAACATTGTTTTCGGGTATAATTTGTTCGCTTGTTTTTCCAAATCGGCGTTCTCTTTTTTGATAACTAATAATTGCTTCATACAAATTGTTTTCTGTAAAATCAGGCCAAAGCACATCAGTGAAATAAAATTCGGCATAAGCAATTTGCCACAATAGAAAATTACTTATTCTGTGTTCGCCACTTGTTCTGATTACTAAATCTACATCTGGTAAATTGTGTGTGTAAAGATGCTGATTAATAATTGATTCGTCAATAGCCTGTTCAGAAATTATATTATTTTTAACTTTATCTGATATTTTTTTAACAGCTTGGACAATCTCTTCTCTAGCGCCATAACTAAGGGCTAAAGTAAGTGTCATCCTAGTGTTTTCAGAGGTTTTGTCAATTACTTCTTGTAATTCTTTTTGAACCTTTGTGGGTAAATTTGTTAAATTTCCAATAGCATTTAATTTAATATTATTGGATTGTAATGTCTTAATTTCTTTCTTAAGAGAGGAAATTAATAACTTCATTAAGGTTTCAACTTCTAGTTTTGGACGGTTCCAGTTTTCGGTTGAAAAAGCATAAAGTGTAAGGTTTTGAATGCCTAATTTAGCGCAAGTTTCTACAGTAACTTTAACCGACTTTGTACCACTTTCGTGACCCAATGCTCGAATTAAACCCTTTTGTTTAGCCCATCTGCCATTTCCATCCATAATAATGGCTAAATGCTTTGGTAAACTTGCTGTATTTATTTGTTGAACTAAATCCATTTTTTATTCTGCGCAAAAACAAGGGTTCTTGCCAAATGTGTATGTTAATGTTAAACCGGTAAATACATACCAATCGTTACTATTTAAATTTCCAAAACGTAATGTTTCAAAATTATCATTTTTTGGATTACTTCCGTCTAAATTATCGGTAAAAGTATATCTAAAACCAACTTCGGCACCAATTATAAAATTTTCTAAAAATCGTCCTTTTACTCCAACAACCATTGGGATAGAGAAAGTACTACTTTGATAATCTAATTTACTTGTTTGATCTAAAATAAAAATTTCGTCATAAATAAAGTAACTAATACCACTGTAAACATATGGAGATACTTTTGTTTTAGAATCATGTAAGTCAAAATCCATGAAATTAAATTCTAATCCAGCAGAAAATTCTTTTACACTATTTTCAAACGAAAAGCCTCTTAATTTTCTACTAGGCACATCGCTATCAATATCGTTAGATTTTAAACTTCCTTGAGTATATGAAAAACGATACGCGTGTCTAGGACTTCTGTTCCATTTATAAATTATTCCTATTGCTGACTCGTTTGGTGCAATGTAAGAGGTTGGCCCAACATCACCAATATAGTTGACGCCACCAAAAAACACACCTAATTCGTTTATTTGTGCATGCGAACTAAACCCGCAGAAAATCAGTGAAATATATAATAAAAAGTGCTTCATTTTTTAAAATAGTTTGCAAATATAACAATAATGACTTCTTATCCCTATTTTAAAGGTTTTTTTTGTAGTCTTTTGAATATTTAAAACGTTAAAAATTAAAAAATGATATAAAAAGTCTGTTAATTTCTTTTGTCTTCTCCCCAAAGTAGTTTTTTTCTGATTGTATTTAAAAACGATTCTTCTTTAAATTCAATTATAGAAATGGTAAATGGTGATTTTTTTATTTTTACAATTGTGTCTTTTGAAACAGCCGAAATTCTTGAATCTAAAGAAATTAAAAATTGCTCTTCTCTACCGGAAATTCTAAGTTCAATTTCCATATCATCCATTATTACTAAAGGTCTTGCATTTAAATTATGTGGAGCCATTGGAGTAATAACTAAACTTTCTACATTTGGCGTAAGCACGGGTCCGCCACAACTTAAAGAATATCCTGTAGATCCTGTGGGTGTGGAAATTATTAGTCCGTCAGCCCAGTAAGAAGTTAAATATTCTCCGTTTAAATAAGTAATAATAGTAATCATCGAAGTGGTGTCTTTTCGGGCTACCGTAACTTCGTTTAGCGCAAAATTTAATTCGCTAAAATTCTCATAATTTGGTGTAGTCTCAATACTTAGTAAGGTTCTTTTTGAAATAGCATAGTCGTTATTAAGGAGTTTTTGAAGCAAGGTCTCAATATTTTCAAATTGAATTGTTGCTAAAAATCCTAATCTTCCTGCATTAATTCCTATAATAGGAATGTTTTTATCCCTAACAAATGTTGCTGCTTTTAAAATAGTTCCATCTCCACCAATACTTATTAATGCTTTGAAATTCGAATCCAAATCATTGTAGCTTGAATACGTATCATAATCTTTTAAAATGATATTTTTTTCTTTTAGAATCGCTAAAAAATTTGCTTCAAATGCAATTTTAATTGCTTTTGACTCTAAAAAAGAAACTACTTTTTGTACGATCTCAGCTGTACTGTTTTGATAATATTGACCGAAAAGCGCTATTTTCATTATTGTTATTTTAAATATTCAAGTATTTGTCTAAATAATCGGAACGTTCTTTTAAACTATTCAAATAAGAATCATCTTGATGTTCAGAAATAATTTCATATTCATACCGTCTAAAAGTTTGAATAATATCGTTTAGTCCACTTTGACTAATTTTTACTGTAATTTCAACTTTTTTACCCACTACATTAGAAATAAATAATCCTAAAATTTTAGCGTTATTACTTTCAATTATTTGAGCCACTTGACTCATAGAAAACTTTTCAGTTTCTTTTTCTATTACGATGATGCCGCCTTCTTCTTTTAGGAATGGAGTTTCGTGAAAAAAACGTATTACATCTTCAAGTTCATAATATCCTAAATAGTTGTTTTTTTCATCCAAAACAGGAACTAAATTACTTTCGTTTTTTGCGAAAATTTCTAAAACATCAAGCCAAATGGTTGTTGTGCGTACAAAAAATCGCTCAAAATGAAAACGAGTTTCATTTACAATTGAATTACTATCTAAAAGTTCTGTGTTTTCTTTACTTACACAACCTATATATACGCCATCTTCTGTTACTGGAAAATGGGAATAAGGAAAATCCACAAACAAATCCTGAGCTTCTGCTATAGAATCAGTATGTTTTAATGGTTTTATTTCGTTGTTTAAGTAGCTTGTAAGATTATTCATTTTGGATTTGATGAAAATATATCGCAAAATAATCAAAAAATACCATATGCTAGCTAACTTATACTTTGTATTTTTGTACAAATTAAAAAATCATCATGACAAAATTATCTGTAAACATTAATAAAATAGCAACGCTTCGTAATTCTAGAGGTGGTAATGTGCCTGATTTATTGAAAGTTGCAAAGGATATTCAGCAATTTGGAGCGCAAGGAATTACAATACATCCAAGACCAGATGAAAGACATATTCGTTATCAAGATGCTCGCGATTTAAAACCGGTGGTGTATACCGAATATAATATAGAAGGAAATCCACAACATAATTTTATTGATTTAGTTTTAGAATGTAAGCCTACGCAAGTTACATTAGTGCCTGATGCAATTGGCGCATTAACATCTAATGCAGGATGGGATACAATAAAACATCAATCGTATTTGTTAGAAGTTATTCAGGAATTTCAAAGAAATAATATTCGCACTTCTATTTTTGTAGATGCAGATGAACGAATGATTGAAGGAGCAAAAGCAACTGGTACAGAAAGAATAGAATTGTACACGGAATCATTTGCTCATGAATTTGGTTTGGGAAATAAAGCTGGAATAGATTCTTATGTGAAATCGGCTCTTAAAGCAAATGAGTTAGGCTTAGGAATAAATGCGGGTCATGATTTGAGTTTAGATAATATTAAATTTTTTAAAGATAATATTCCTGGCTTGTTAGAGGTTTCTATTGGTCATGCTTTAATTTCTGAGTCATTATACTTAGGATTAGAAAATGTAGTAAATATGTATCTTCAAAAATTGAAATAAGATGTTGTTGCATTCAAGAATTGAAGGCGAAGGAACGCCAATGGTAATTATTCATGGTTTTTTAGGGATGTCTGATAATTGGAAAACATTAGGATCTCAATTTGCTACGGAAGGATTTCAAGTACACGCATTAGATCTAAGAAATCATGGAAAAAGTTTTCATTCAGAAGATTTTTCTTATGAAGTAATGGTTGAAGATGTAAAGCAATATTGTGAATATCATCAATTAAACAATATAATAATTATTGGCCATTCTATGGGAGGAAAAGTGGCTATGTTATTAGCAACAACTTATCCAGAATTGGTTTCAAAATTAATTGTAGCAGATATTGGACCTAAATATTATGCGCCTCATCACCAAACTATTTTAGCAGCATTAAATGCGGTAGATTTTTCAAAGAAACCAAGTAGAGCAGAAGTAGAAGAAATTGTTTCAGGTTATATTAAGGATTTTGGAACCCGACAGTTTTTGCTTAAAAACTTATATTGGGAATCGCCAGAGCAACTCGCATTTCGGTTTAATTTAAAAGTTTTCAATGAAAAGATAGAAACAATTGGAACCGTTTTACCGTTTAATAATACTTTTTTAAAAGATACTTTGGTTTTAAGAGGAGACAAATCTGACTATATTTTAGATTCCGATTTTGAAACCATTTATCATCATTTTCCTTCTGCAATTATTAAAACGGTAAACAATGCTGGTCATTGGCTTCATGCCGAAAACCCAAAAGATTTTTACACATATGTTATGGATTTTATAAAATAAAAAAGCAAAAAAATTATGCATGCATAATTTTTTAGTTAAAAAAATTGTAAAATTCATAATTTGTTATAATTTTGAAGTATTGATTATTACGAATTCAGAAAAAACTAACAAATTTAAATTATGAGAAAATTACTTTCTTTAACATTATTGGCTTTGGCTGGCTCTACTGCATTTGCAGGTGGATATAGAGTTAGTATCCAAGGTCAAAAACAATTAGCTATGGGGCACACGGGTGTTGCTGTAGTAAATAGTGCCGAGGTTGCTTTCTTTAATCCGGCTGGGATGGCTTATTTAGATAAAAAATTCAACTTGTCAGTAGGAGGAAATGCCTTGTTTGCTAATACAAAATTTCAAAATTCTCAATATGGTTGGGAAGCTGAAACAAAAAATTTAGGAACACCTTTTAGTGTATATGCAACGTATAGATTAAATGATTGGTTTACTGCTGGTTTAGCAGTTTATACTCCTTACGGAAGTTCTGTTGAATGGGATCAAGATTGGGAAGGTGCTCATTTAGTTAATAATATTGACCTAAAAGCAATTTTTGTTCAACCTTCTATTTCTGTAAGAGTTGGTGAGCATTTTAGTGTAGGTGGTGGTCCTATTTTTGCTTCAGGTTCGGTTAATTTTAATAGAAATGTAGCAATAAATCCTTTATTATCAGTTGATGGAAGTGGTACAGATGTAACTTTAGACGCAAAAGGAATTACTGCTTGGGGTTATACAGCTGGTTTTATGTTTAACCCAACAGATAAATTTAGAATAGGTATGAACTATCGTTCTGAAATTATTATGGAAGCACGTGATGGAGATGCAAATTTTAATGATGTGCCAGGATTTGCTTCAACAACTCCAACACTTCAAAACACTACTTTTAATGCAGACTTGCCTTTGCCAGCAGAATTAACTGTAGGTATGTCATATCAAGTAACTGACAAATGGATGTTAGCATTCGATTACAATAGAGCAATGTGGGGAGTTTATGAAGCTTTAACTGTTGATTTTCTTAATGCAGATGGTTCAATTAGAAATACATCTAATAACCCAAGAAATTATAAAAATTCAAGTACTTATAGAGTAGGTACTCAGTACAAAGCAAATGATAAATTTACCTTTAGAGCGGGTTGGTATTTTGATGAAAGCCCTGTTCAAGATGGTTATTTTGCACCTGAAACTCCAAGAAACGATTCTATGGGATACACAGGAGGTTTAACATATCAGGTAAATAGTAAATTAGGGGTTGATTTTTCATTCTTATACTTACATTTTGATGAAATCGATAATTCTTACGATTATTATCAAGAAAACGGAAATACACTTCCATTTGGTGGAACTTATAAGTCTTCTGTTTTCTCTCCAGGTATTGGTATTACTTATGGTTTCTAATTTTTAATTAAACGAAAGATGAAAAATAAATTTATATATTTAGCTATTATAGCTGCTGGATTTGCTTCTTGTGAACCAGAATTTGAAAATACAGTAGATGCAAATTACACATCTGGTGACGCAGATTTTACATCATATGTAGCTGTTGGTAATTCATTAACGGCTGGTTATATGGACGGAACTGTTTACCGTGTGGGTCAAACTTATTCTTTCCCAAATTTATTAGCACAAAAATTTGCGCTAGTAGGAGGTGGTGAATTTACTCAACCTTCTTATGCAGAAGATGTGAATAATTTAGGAGGAATTCAAGGTTTAACAGGAACAAGATTAGTAATTAATGCATCTGTTGGTGGTGTTCAGCCAATTGCAGGATCGCCTACAATAACGCTTACACCTCAAGCAACTGCCTACAATAATATGGGAGTACCAGGTGCTAAATCATTTCATTTAACTTTTCCAGGATACGGTGCATTAAATCCATATTTTGCAAGACACGCAACTTCTCCTTCAGCAACAGTTTTAGGTGATGCTATGTTAAAAACACCAACTTTTTTTACTAACTGGATAGGAGCAAATGATGTTTTGGCTTATGCAACTAGTGGTGGTGCACAAGCTGATGGGGTAACACCAGCAGCTGACCATAACTTTACTGGAAATACGAATCCTGCTACTTACGGAGGGAATGATATTACAAACTCAAATGTTTTTGCAAGTGTATATTCAACAATAGTTACTACATTAACATCAAACGGTGCAAAAGGTGTTGTTTGTACAATTCCTAGTGTAACTTCTATTCCATACTTTACTACGGTTCCTTACGCTCCATTATCTCCTACAGCATTAGGAGGTTCTGCGAATATTAATGCGTTAAATGCACAATTATATGGTCCTTTAGATGGTATTTTTACTGCTTATGGTGAGCCTAATCGTGTTAATCCATTATCTGCTACTTCCGCAAATCCAATATTAATTTATGATGCTGATGCTATAGATAGATCTGCAGAAATTACAGGAGCTTTATCTGGTACTTTAGGAGTTCCTACAGCAACTGCTTTTGGTATGGTTTTTGGAAAAGCGCGTCAAGCTACTGCTGCAGATTTAGTAGTGTTGCCAGCTTCTTCAGTTATTGGTACAACAAACGCTTCTTCACCTTCAGCTTTAATTAACATAAATGGTGTTTCTTATCCAATGGCTAATAAATGGGTGTTAACAGCTACTGAAAAAGCTAGAGTAGCTAATGCTACTGCTGCTTATAATGCTTCAATTGTGTCTATTGCTAATGCAAATGATATTGCAGTTGCAGATATGAATGCAATTATGAATCAATTGGTAACTGGATTAAGAATCGAAACTGGGCAATTATACACAGCAAATTACTTTAGTGGTTCTGCTACTGAGGGTCTTGTGTTATTTTCTTTAGACGGAGTTCATCCAAATGCACGTGGATATGCTGTAATTGCTAATGAAATTTTAAAAGTTATTAATGAATTTTATAATGCTAATTTGCCATTACATAATCCATCATATTTCCCAGGAATTAATATTGTTCCTTCAAATTAGGGATTAATTTTAAAACTTTTCAAAAAGGCATCATTATTGATGCCTTTTTTTGTAATTTTAAATTTTCCTAAAATAATATAAAAATGAATTTAATCATAAAGCTTTTAATTAGTACAATTGTTGTTTTTGTACTTTCTTATTTTTTACCAGGTGTTCATGTTACTAGTTTAACAGGCGCTTTAATGGTGGCAGTTGTACTTGGGTTGTTAAATACTTTTTTAAAGCCAATTTTTGTATTGCTAACTATTCCAGTAACATTGTTTACTCTAGGCTTTTTTTTACTAGTTATAAATGCAGTTATTATTTTAATTTGCGATTATTTAATTGCAGAGTTTAGTGTTGATGGATTTTTAAGTGCATTATTTTTTAGTATTCTCTTGTCTATTATTCAGTCTGTTTTAAATAAAATATTTATCGAAGAAAAATAATTTTTACCGAATTGAATTTCAATAAATTAAAAACTTGTTTGGGTTGTAAAAATTCTATAATTTTGCAACCCAATTTTTATGGTATTTAAATAAATAGATAATGAACATTACAAAAAAGCAAGTTGATGCATTAAATGCTATTGTAACAGTAGCAATCACTAAAGAAGATTATTCTGATAAAGTAGAAAAAGTATTAGCAGATTATAGAAAAAATGCATCAATTTCTGGTTTCAGAAAAGGTGCAGTTCCAATGAGTTTAATTCAAAAACAATATGGTAAAGCTGTTTTATTAGAAGAAGTAAACAAAGTATTACAAGCTTCTCTTAATAATTATTTATCTACTGAAAAATTAGATATTCTTGGAAATCCAATTCCAGTTGTAACTGAAAGTATCGATTGGGATGCTGAAAACTTTTCTTTTGACTTCGAATTAGGATTGGCTCCACAATTTTCAGTTGATTTGTCTGCGAAAAATAATGTTACTAAATTTAATGTTATTGCAGATGAAAAAATGTTAAATGATCAAGTAGATAGAATTGCAAAACAATACGGAAAATTAATTTCTCAGGCTGAAGTTAAAGCAGATTATGAAGTTAGAGGAACATTTACAAATGAAGAAAAAGGAATTAATGCTCCTGCAAATTTTGCATTAGATATTTTTGCTAATAAAAAAGTAGCAAAATCTTTTATTGGTAAAAAAGTGGGTGATGTAGTTGCGGTTGAAACTAAAGGTTTGTTTGATGATGATCACAAACTTATGGATTATTTAAAAGTAAGTCATGATGATGTTCATGGTTTAGATATTTTGGTAAATTTTACAATTGAAGAAATTAATGCTGTTGAAAAAGCAGAAATGAACCAAGAGTTATTTGATAAGTTATTCGGAGAAGGAGTAGTAAAATCAGTTGAAGAGGTTAAAGCTAAAATTAAAGAAGATGCTGAGGTGCAATTTGCACAACAAGCAGATCAAAAATTCTTAAACGATGTAACAGATTTCTTAATTGAATCTACAAAGTTTGAATTGCCTGCTGCTTTCTTAAAAAAATGGATTCAAACAGCTGGAGAAAATCCTCTTTCAGCAGAACAAGCAGAAGAAGAATATGCAAAAGCCGAAAAAGGATTACGTTTTCAATTAATTGAAGGAAAAGTAATGGCAGATAATAATCTACAAATTACTTTTGAAGATTTAAAAGCACATACTGCTGAATTAATCAAGAAACAAATGGCTCAATTTGGTCAATTAAATCCATCTGAAGAAGAAATTAATGGAATTGTTGCTCGAGTAATGTCTAACCAAGATGAGGTAAAACGTTTATCTGAGCAAGTAATGAGCGAAAAAATGTTAGGTCTTTACAAAGAAAAAGTAAAATCTAAAACTAAAGAAGTGAATTACGATCAATTCATTAAAGAAATGTACGGAGAATAATTTCTCACAAAAAATAATTATCTTTGAGCGTCAGACTAGTTTTGGCGCTTTTTGTTTCAAGACAATTTGTCACAAAAAGTAATAGGCACGAACTTTGCAAAATATTAATGGTTTTAAGTTTAATTCCTTTTAAACTTTTAAACACATAAACTTTTAAACTTAATTTATGAATTACGGAAAAGAATTTAAAAAATATGCTACTAAGCATCACGGAGTAAACAGTTTATATTACGATAAAATTGTTGGAAGTATGACGCCTTATATTATTGAAGAACGCCAATTAAACGTAGCTTCAATGGATGTTTTCTCTCGTTTAATGATGGATAGAATCATTTTCATGGGAACAGGAGTTGACGATTATGTGGCAAATATTATTCAGGCACAATTATTATTCTTAGAAAGTGTTGATGCTTCTAAAGATATTAGTATTTATATCAATTCTCCAGGAGGAAGTGTTTATGCTGGATTAGGTATTTATGATACAATGCAATTTGTGAAACCTGACGTAGCTACAATTTGTACAGGAATGGCAGCTTCAATGGGAGCAGTATTGCTATGTGCTGGTGCAGAAGGAAAACGTTCGGCATTACCACATTCAAGAGTTATGATTCACCAACCATCTGGAGGCGCACAAGGCGTAGCAACAGATATGGAAATCAACTTGAAAGAAATGTTGAAATTAAAAAATGAATTATATGAAATCATTTCTAAACATTCAGGACAGTCTTTTGAAAAAGTACACAAAGATTCAGAACGCGATTATTGGATGATTGCTGCAGAAGCAAAAGAATACGGAATGATTGATGAAGTTTTAACAAGATAATTTAAAAAGTAATTAGTGATTAGTAAATAGTGATAGGCTAATTACTAATCACTTTTCACTAATCACTAAAAAATGGCTAAAGAAGTATTAGAATGTTCATTCTGCGGAAGGAAAAAGCCTGAAACCAATTTATTAATTGCAGGGATTAATGCGCATATTTGCGACAAATGTATTGAACAAGCACACGGAATTGTTCTAGAAGAATTAAAACAGTCTGGAAATTCAGATTTAGTTGCCGATTTGATTTTGTTGAAACCAAAAGAAATTCGTGCGTTTTTAGATGATTATGTCATAGGGCAAGATCAAACTAAAAAAGTAATGAGTGTAGCGGTTTATAATCACTACAAACGTTTGATGCAAATTCAATTGGAAGACGAAGTTGAGATTGAAAAAAGTAACATCTTAATGGTAGGACAAACCGGAACCGGTAAAACTTTAGTAGCAAAAACTATTGCTAAAATGTTAAATGTTCCGTTAGCTATTGTTGATGCTACCGTATTAACTGAAGCAGGTTATGTAGGTGAAGACGTTGAAAGTATCTTAACTCGTTTGTTACAAGCGGCTGATTATGATGTAGCCAAAGCCGAAAGAGGAATTGTTTTTATTGATGAAATAGATAAAATTGCACGTAAAAGTGATAACCCATCGATTACGCGTGATGTTTCAGGTGAAGGTGTTCAGCAAGCTTTATTGAAATTATTGGAAGGAACAGTGGTTAATGTGCCGCCAAAAGGAGGAAGAAAGCATCCCGACCAGAAATTTGTGGAAGTAAATACTCAAAATATCTTATTCATTGCTGGTGGTGCTTTTGATGGAATTGAAAGAATCATTTCAAAACGTTTAAACAGACAAGCAGTTGGTTATAGTTCGTCAATTGGAACAGACCAAATAGATAAAGACAATTTGTTGCAGTATTTAATTCCTAAGGATGTTAAAGATTTTGGATTAATTCCTGAAATTATAGGTCGTTTACCAGTTTTAACACACATGGATCCATTAGATGCAGAAACGTTAAGAGCTATTTTAACAGAACCGAAGAACGCTTTAGTAAAACAATATAAAAAATTGTTTGAAATGGATGAGGTTACTTTAGAAATTGAAGAAGAAGCTTTAAATTATATCGTTTCTAAAGCCTTAGAATATAAATTAGGCGCTAGAGGGTTGCGTTCATTGTGTGAAGCGATTTTAACGGATGCTATGTATGAATTACCAAGCTCTGAAGATAAACATCTGCAAGTAAATAAGGAATATGCAGAAAATAGTTTAAATAAAAATTTATTACAGCGTTTAAAAGCAGTTTCTTAAAATAAATATTTAAAACAAAAAGGTCGCCAATAGGCGACCTTTTTGTTTTTTAAGCATTTTTCTTTTGCTCAGTTGTTTTTACTTGTTTAGCGTTGCAATATCTTTTTTGGCAACTCCATCCGCTTGAGCAAGATGTTAATAAAAATGTAATTGCTACTGCTGAAACCAGAATTATTTTTTTCATAATATATTTATATGTTAATCTATTTAGTATGTTTTTATTTGATAATTTTAAATTCAATTCTTCTGTTGGCTTGATCTTGACTTGCTGTACATTTTTCACATTTTTCTAGTAATTCGCTTTCTCCATAACCTTTATAAGTTAGCTGAGAAGCTGGAATTCCTTTTTTAAGTAAATATTGGTAGGCAGCTTTCGCTCTACTTTCAGACAATTTTTGATTGTATGCCTCAGAACCTTTACTGTCTGTATGAGCGTTTATTGTAATGCTCATGTTAGCATTGTTGGTTAAAACTTCAACAATTTTATTTAAAGATAATTCTGATTCTTTTTTTACGGTTGATTTATTAAAATCAAAATAAATATTTTCAATTACAATTGCGTCATCTGTAACAACCGCTTTTTTCTGAGTTAATGCAATATTCTTCTCAGTGTCTCCAGTTGCAATGTTTAGTTTTTTGGTTTCGTAACCTTCTTTGTTAACTTCAACATTGTAGAATGTTAATGGCTCTAAAGCTAATTTGATTTTACCATTATTATCAGATTGTGTTTCAGTTAATTTGGTTCCAAATTCGTCTGTTACTATAACAGTTGCATTTGGTAAAGCTGTTTTTGAAACTTCTTCTACTATGGTATAATTTAAAAACAAATTTTCTTGTTTTCTAATCTCAAATTTTAAAATGTCAAAATTACCAGATTGATGTTTGTCTGTAGAAATATATCCTTTAGATGGAGATGTCATTACAAATGCTAAATCGTCTCTTCTAGAATTTAAATCTGTTCCAAGATTCATAGCGGTTAAAAATGTATTATCAACATAAGCAGATCTAAAAACATCATATCCTCCTAAGTTTAAATGTCCTTTTGAAGAAAAATACATGTACTTATTGTCAGGTGACATAAAAGGATATTTTTCATCAGCTTCTGTATTTACGTTTGGACCTAAGTTTACTAAATCTCCAATGCTTCCGTCTTCATTAATTGTAGCTTCATAGATGTCAAATCCTCCAAATCCTCCAGGTATATTAGTAGCAATAAAAATCTTTTTTCCATCTGGTGAAACGCTAGGGGTTTCTGCAGAATATGCTTCAGGAACTAGGTTTAAATTGGTAATGTTTGTCCACTTTTTAGCATCGTTTTCATTTAGTGTTGCTTTGTAAAGTGTAAATAATTCTTTGTTGTTTGGATTTTCTTGAGTGAAATATATTGTTTTCTGATCAGATGAAAACCCTATTGAGCCTTCTTCATTATCTGAATTTAATGCTTGTGAAAAAAGTAACGGAAACGATAAACTACCATCTTCTTTAACATCTACACAATATAAATTATTATTAGGAGTATTTGTTATAGGGTTTACAGTTACTTCTGCATGGCGTCTTTTTTTGTTAGATAAAATAATATATTTATTTTTAAAAAAAGTAGTGCCTATTTCGTTTAATTCAGAATTAATTCCTGTATCACTAATTACAAAGGTAATTCCTTTAGTATTTCTATTAATTGCATTTACGGTAGCTTCTGTTCCTTCAGAACGTCTAGGCTCTTGTCCAAAAGAAATAAGGCTAACTAAAAGTAAAAATAAAGTAAAGATTTTGCTTAGTTTCATAAATTAAATACTTAGATAATAGACTGTTAATGATTTCTTAAAACCGGTGCAAAAGTATGATAAAATTTAACAAAAAAAACAAATAGTTAAAATAAAATAACAAATTTCTGTAAATAACATAAAAAAAACCAATTTACAAGGGATTGTAGATCGGTTTTTTTGTGAATTATTTAAAAAAATATCTTTAGCAAACGTATATTTTATGAAATTCTTTATAAAAATGGTTGTTTTTTATACTATTCTCACACTTTCTATAAGGGCCGCATTTGTATCTTCTAGGACCACAAGATGTCATAATTATAATTAATGTAAATAGTGTAAAGATTAGTTTTTTCTTTTTCATAATTAGTTATTGTAAGGATAGTAAACTTTCTAAATATAACCTGTTATTTGAAAGTCTTGGAATTTTGTGTTGACCTCCTAATTTATCTTGTTGTTTTAGCCAATCGTAAAATAATTGCTCTCTTGCGACATTTAATAGTAACGGATTTAATGTCATATTGTTATATCGTTTTGCTTCGTAATCAGAATTTAAATTTTGTAAATTTTTATCTAACGACATTCTGAAATTTTCAATATTATCTGGCTTTATTTTAAATTCTATAATCCATTCATGAGCTCCTTTTTGTTTCTCGCTCATAAAAACAGGTGCAACTGTATAATCTCTAATTTCACAATTGAATTCTTTACATGTTTTAGTTATAGCAGTATCCGTATTTTCTACCATTAATTCTTCTCCAAAAACATTAATATAATGCTTTGTTCTTCCGGTTACTTTAATTCGGTAGGGATTTAGTGAAGTAAAGCGAATTGTGTCGCCAATTAAATAGCGCCATAAGCCCGAATTTGTTGTAATAACCAAAGCGTAATTTTTGTTTAATTCCACTTCATTTAATCGTATCGTATGCTGATTTAAAGTTTCAAAAGTATCCATTGGGATAAACTCATAGAAAATACCATAATCTAACATTAGTAATAATTCATCGCTATCGTTTTGGTCTTGAATTGCAAAAAAGCCTTCTGAAGCATTGTAGATTTCGTAGTATTTAAAACTATCTTTTGGAAATAACTTTTTGTATTGTTCTCTATACGGATCAAAATTTACTCCTCCATGAAAATACACTTCTGCATTTGGCCAAAGTTCTAATAAATTCGATTTCTCCTTGTTTTCTAATGCTTTTTGTAATAAAACCATCATCCAACTTGGTACTCCGGCCAAGCTAGTTACATTTTCATTTATGGTTTCATTTATTATAGCCGGAAGCTTAGTTTCCCAATCGCCCATTAACGATATTTTACTGCTTGGAGTTGAGCTAAATTCGGCCCAGATAGGCATGTTGTCTATTAAAATGGCAGATAAATCGCCAAAAAAAGTATTGTTGTTTTCATACAATTGTTTGCTTCCTCCTAATCGCAAGCTTTTTCCAGTAAATAGTTGCGAATTTTCGTTGTTGTTTAAATACAAACATAACAAGTCTTTGCTGGCTTTGTAATGACAATTTTCTAATGATTCAGTACTTACAGGTATAAATTTGCTTTTAGCATTTGTAGTTCCGCTTGATTTTGCAAACCACTTGATGTTAGAAGGCCAAAAAATATTTTGTTCTCCTTGTCTTGTTTTTTCAATTAAAGGATCTAATTCTTCATAGGTTGAAACAGGGATACGCTCACTAAATGTTTTGTAATTTTTCATAGAAGAAAAATCGTATTTTTTTCCTATTTGCGTATTTTCTGCTGATTTAATAAGACTGAAAAGTAATTCTTCTTGTACTTCATGCGGATATTTTAAAAACAACTCCATTTGATGAATCCGTTTTTTTAAAATCCAGGTGGCAAAAGAATTTATGATTTGTAATGGCATTTACCTACTTCTAATTTTGAATTATTAAATTGGAATAATAACTTTACCAAAAATAACATTTTTTTTAAATAATAAGACTAAAAAGGAAATCTTAACATAAAATGATATATCAAGGCACACTTTCAAAAATGCAAACCGAATTAAGTAATCCAATTCAGTATTATTTAGTTTTTGAAAATAGTTTTTTAAATATCAATCAACTTCTAGGAAAAACAATAGAAATTGAATTTCAAGGTTACCAATGTTTGAATTGCGGAAAAGCCAAGAAAATTTTTCGTCAAGGATTTTGCTACGATTGTTTTATGAGTAGTCCAGCGGTGGGCGATTGGATTATGAAACCCGAATTAAGTACGGCTCATTTAGATATTGAAGATAGAGATTTAGCTTATGAAAAACGAGTGCAGCTTCAACCTCATGTAGTTTATTTAGCTTTATCAAGTGAAGTAAAAGTCGGAGTGACCAGAAAAACGCAAGTTCCTACACGATGGATTGATCAAGGTGCTATACAAGCTATTCCAATTGTAGAAGTTCCGAATCGATATTTAGCAGGAATTACTGAGGTAGCGTTAAAAAATCATTTTGCAGATAAAACCAATTGGCAAAAAATGCTTAAAAACGAATATGTAGCGATGGATTTAATTGCTGAGCGAAATAAAGTATTCGATTGGTTGCCTAATGAAGTAAAAGAATACTTTCCAAAGGATGAAAAAATCATTCAACTCGATTTTCCAGTAGTACACTATCCGAAAAAAGTAACCAGTTTGAATTTAGATAAAACACCAAATTTCACTGGTAAGTTATCAGGAATAAAAGGCCAATATTTACTTTTTGAAGACGGAACCGTTTTTAATATAAGAACCTATGAAGGTTATGTGGTGAAGATGAGTTTATAAAAAGAAACCCTTTCAAATTTGAAAGGGTTTTGTCAATTATTTTTAAAATTGAAATTTATTCTCCTTTTTTCTTTTTTCCTCCAAACAAGCCTTTTATTGCATCAGTAGCTTTAGTTTTTATTTCTTCTTTTGGAGTTGTTGCTGCTTTTGTAGTATCTGTTGCGGCTGTTGTACCAGAGTTATTTCCTTTTGTACCATTCAACATATTAGTTAAAGCAGATGTTCCTTGATTAACTAATTTGTCCTTTTGCATTTTAACCAATTGGGTAGTTAAATTTGTAGTGGATTGTTTTAAATCGGTGTTTAATTTGGGTTGCGAAAAGTTACCAGTCATTAATCCGGTTACCGGAATACTTGTTATTTGTTTTTGGTCGGCAGGGGTTAATTTTGCAATTAAATTGTTTACATCATTGCCTAAATATTTTACTGGGACATCAAATTTTAAATTATAATTCATCGTTTGATCAAAACCATGAGTTCCGCCAACATTTACTGTAATATCTTGATATTTGATGTCCATAGGTTTTACATTTACTTTTCCGTCTTTGAATGATAAAGCAGCTTTAACGTCATTTAAGTTAACTTTACTCATGTCTATGAATTTTAAGTTTGAACTTAAAGTTGTTAACATGGCAGAATTCTTTTCATTAATGGTTGTAGATAATAACTGACCTATTAAATCCCCAGAAAGTGTTTTTAAATTTGGCGTCATATCATTTTGTAAATCCCCAGATAATTTAATGGTTGAATTCAGTTTTCCGTTAATAACACCAGCAATTGGAGCTATTGATTTTAGCATGTCTAATTGCGAAAACGATTCTGCAATATTTACTGCATTTAACCCTAAATCCATGTCGAATTTTGGTGTGTTTCCTTTGGTTGAAACGGTTCCAGTTAATCCAATGCTTCCTCCAAAAATGCCCATTTTTAAATTATTTAAACTTATTGCTTCATCTCTAATCACCATATTACCAGAAACATCTTTTAAGTTTAAATTGTCATAAACTACAGTTCCTGCTTTAGCTGTTATGCTACAATCTAGGAAAGAAGGAATTTTTACAGCTTCTGTTGTTTTCTTTCCTTCATCTGAAGTAGTTGTAGTTGGCGCCATGAAATCGGAAACAACTAATTTTGTCGAGTTCATGTTAAAGTTCCCTTTCAGAATTTGGTTTTTAAACATAAATCCGTAAAAATTATCTAAAGTTCCGTTTACTTGAAGGTCAGATGAACCTGTTTTTGCATCAAATTGGTTCAAACGAATTTGATTTGGATTGAAAGCCACTGAAGCTTGATTGATTTTGAATGGTTTAGCCATTTCTGGACCTTCATAATTGAAGCCAGTTAAGCTAATAATTCCCGAATTTTGAACGTTTTGATATTGAGAAGTTTCAACTGATTTCATGTCAAATTTCGTTTTTACATCGGCTTTTAAAATTCCGGTTAACGGTTTGTCTAATTTTACAGGATAGGCTTTGGTAACATTTGCTAAATTAATAGTTCCTTTTAATTCGGCATCAACTAGAGCATTTTCTGCAATGTTTTTAACAGTTGCTTTCGCATTAAACACATCTTGATCAATTGAAAACGAAAGTTGGTTTAAATTCACATAAGTATCATTCATTACACCTGTTTCGTTGATAATATGGGTGTCTATTACGATATTTTTAACCGATTTTGGTAAATCAGGATATTGGAATGACGCGTTTTTAGACGCAATTTTAATATCAAAAGCAGGAATAGTAGTCTCGGTTAAATTACCTTTTACTTTTCCATCAACAGTAAATTGCCCTGTGGTTTTTACTTTGTTAATGTCACCTGAATATGCTTCAGGAATTAATCCTAAGAAGTTCTTAAAATCGGAAGTTGGTGTTTTAAATGTTAAATCATAGGTTTGACCGGCTTCCACCATTTGAATAAATCCGTTGAATTCTAATGGTAATTGATTAATTAAGGCTTTGTTGTCTTTAAATTCGTATTTGCTTTTTTCTAAATCAATTCCTAAAACGGCATCAAGTGAAATCCCTACATTTTTCATGTAGTTGGTTTTTTCCATTTCAAAAGAAAGTTTAGCAGTAGTTTTTGTTTCTAAATCTAATTTTTGAGCTGCAAAATTTCCTTTTCCATCATGATAAATGCTATCTAAAACCATTTTCATATTTGAGCTTTCATCAACATAACTGAATTTTAAATTTTCTACTTCATAATTTTGAATAGAAAGAGCAAATGGTTTGCTTTCAGAAGATTTTTTATCAGCTTCTTCTTTTATAGCGATGTCAAAATTTCCAATACCATCTTTATTGAAAATGATATTTACAATTCCGTCAACTACACTAAAACTTTCTAAATTCATGGCTTCGTCATCTCCTTTAAAAAGTTCTTTTATACTCATGGTTACGTTAGTTTCACCAGCATATAAAAGGGTATCGTTTTCAAAAGGCGCTTTTGTAATAATGCTCAACTTTTCAATCGTAACATTAGCTTTAGGAAAACTTTTAAATAAACTTAAATCTACATCTTCAAATGCTATGTTCGCATTTACGCTTTCATTTAAAGTTTTGGCAATCATTTCCTTAATTTTGTCTTTAAACAAAAAAGGTGCTGCGGCTAAGGCAATAAGGGTTACTAAAAGAAAAATTCCAGTGCCTTTTAAAACTTTTTTTAACATAATTATATTTTTTGAAGTGAATGTAATTTCTTATTGCAAAATTAATACCATTTGTATGTATTTGTATTAATTTTATGTGAAACTTATAAAAAAAATCCCAAAAACAAATTGTTAATGGGATTGTAATTTTTTATTTCTTTTTATTAATGAATATTTAATTCATAAGGCATCATGGCTTGAATGCCTTTTCTGCTTTTTACACGTTTAATTTGTTCTAGCATTTGAAATCCTTCTTCACCAATTTGCTCTTTTAACAACTGTTCTTTGGTTTTAAACATGGCCATTCCGGTAAAGTTGGCTAACATGTCTTCAAAGCTTTTCTCATATTCCGGAAAGTTTTCAGTTCTGTAGGAATTCGTTTTTCCAAGTTTAGCAGCATATTTAATGGCAGCATCTAAACCACCAATTTCGTCCACTAAACCTAGTTTATGAGCATCAATTCCTGTCCATACTCTTCCTTGTGCAATTACATCTACTTGTTCAGTAGTCATTTTTCTTCCATCGGCAACACGTTTTAAGAAAGTAGCATATGTTTTTTCGATACTTTCTAGAACAAACCCTTTGAAGTTTTCGTCAATTGGTTCAAAAATACTATATCCACTTGCATTCTCATGTGTTTTTACTTGCTCTGCGTTAATCCCAATGTTTTTGCTTAATTGACTCATATTTGGTAACATTCCAAAAACACCAATTGATCCGGTAATTGTGTTGGGTTCTGCAAAAATTCTATCGGCATTCGCAGCAATATAATATCCTCCAGAAGCCGCATAATTTCCCATAGAAACCACAACAGGTTTTACTTTTTTAGTAATTTCGATTTCTCTCCAAATTAATTCTGAGGTTAAAGCGCTTCCGCCCGGACTGTTAACACGTAAAACAATTGCTTTTACATCATCATCTTCACGAGCTTCTTTTAAAGAACGATTGATTGAACCTTCTCCTATTATATTTACATCACCTTCGCCACCAGCAATTTCTCCTTGAGCATAAATTACAGCAATAATATCCTCTTTTGAGTAATCTTCAACAGTTGAAGCCGCTTTTTGAGCATAATCAGTAATACTAACAATATCGTATTTTTCTTTTTTGTCTAATTTTAATTTTGCTCTAATAGCATCATGATATTCGTCTTCATAAGCTATTTTGTCAATTAATTTATTTGCTAAAGCTAATTCTGGTGTTCTTGCTCCTAAAGAATTTGCAATAGCGTCTAATTGAGCAATAGATAATTTTCTGCTTTTAGAAATATCGGTAACAATTGTATTCCAAACCGAATTTAATAAAACTGTCATTTGTTCACGGTTTTCTGGACTCATTTCTTGAGCTAAGTAGGGTTCAACAGCACTTTTAAATTTACCATGACGTATAACTTCCATTTTTACACCAGCTTTTTCTTGCAATTCTTTCATGTATAAAATTTCAGCAGACAATCCTTTGAAATCGATTTCTCCCATTGGGTTTAAATACACTTGGTCGGCTACCGAATTTAAATAATATTCACCCTGAGAATAACCATTGGAATACGAATAAACAAATTTCCCCGATTTTTTAAATTCGTCTAATTTATCTCTAACTGCTTTACTTTGTGCTAAACCTAGTTGCGATTGATTGTTTAAAATGGAGATTCCTTTAATTTTATTATCATTTTTAGCTGCTTCAATCGCATTAAGAATATCGGTAACACCATCATGATGTGCTTCAAAGTAATTAAAGTCTTTGTAATTTGTTTTTCCAGCATAATCTAAAGATACTTTTGAAAGATCTAATTCTATAACGGAATTCTTTTTTACACTCACAGTGTCATCTCCACTACCAGCAATAGCGCCAATAATTATGATTCCAAAGAAGAAAATCATGCAAAAAATAAATATTCCAACAATAGTTGCTAATACATTCCCTAAAAATTTCATTTTAATTCTATTTATTATTTTGTTATAAGTAGTAAAAGAAACAAAAATGTTACATGTTCATAAAAAAACAAAAAAGGTAAATTATAAGTCTAAAATTGTTTGTTATTTTGCCAATATGAGTCAACATCAAGTAATTTTATCTTTAGGAAGCAATCAGGGAAATCGATTAGAGGCGATTGTTTCTTGTATTGATTTGATTCATAACAAAATAGCTACTGTTGTAAAGGTTTCAAAAGCATATGAAACTCCGGCTTGGGGATTTGAAAGTGAGCCGTTTTTAAATTGCGCAATAGTAGTCCATACGTCTAAAAAGGCTCAAAAAATCTTAAATCAAGTTTTAAAGGTTGAAAAAGAACTCGGGCGTATTCGTTCTAAAGATTTGGGATACCAAGCTAGAATAATTGATGTCGATATTATTGCTTTTGATGAAGAAATCATTGCAACAGAAACCTTGCAAGTTCCGCACCCATTAATGCAAAACAGAAAGTTTGTATTACAACCGATGTTGGATTTAGGTTTGAATTGGGAACATCCAATTTTAAAGAAATCGGTTGCTCAGTTGTTTGCTCAAACCGAAGATAAAAGTGAAATAAAAGCTTTTGAAGTTTTGGTTTCACCAATTGAAAGACTAGAGTTGCAACAATTCAATTACATCGCCATTGAAGGAAATATTGGCGCAGGAAAAACCACATTATCAACCAAACTTGCGGAAGATTGCAATGCCAAATTAGTGCTAGAGCGTTTTGCCGATAATCCGTTTTTACCAAAATTTTACAAAGACCAAGGTCGCTACGCTTTTCCTTTAGAAATGTCGTTTTTAGCCGATAGATACCAACAATTATCCGATGATTTAGCGCAATTTGACTTGTTTAAAGATTTTGTGGTGGCCGATTATCATATTTTCAAATCCTTGATTTTTGCTAAAGTTACACTTCAAGAAGACGAATTTCGTTTGTATAAAACCATGTTTGACATTATTCATAAAGAAATGCCAAAACCTGATTTGTACTTGTATTTGTATCAAAACACGGAGCGTCTTTTGGAAAACATCAAAAAACGCGGCAGAAGTTACGAGCAAGAAATTCCAGCGGATTATTTAGAAAAAATTAATCATGGATATTTGGATTACATCAAAACACAAACCGATTTGAATGTGTTGATTATTGATGTTTCGGATTTGGATTTTGTAAAAAAACAGGAAGATTATGTGTTTTTGTTGAATGAGATTAATGCCAAGATTAAAAATTAATTTTGGAACACAGATAACACAGATTAAACGGATTTACACAGATTTTAAAAATTTATTTAATTTCTTCAATCAGTGTTCCTAAATTAAAATTTCGAGATTTTTATTTTTTATTAAAAACATTATGACTTTCAATGCTAGTGTATTCGATTAGAATATGCGGAATAATAATTGTAACAAATAAATACACAAGAAAGATTAGTATTAATATGTAGAAAATCTTTTTCTTTTTCATTGTATTAAAATTTTACTTCATCTTCTGAAACAAATCCCAAATTACAATTCCAGCACTCACTGAAATATTCAACGAATGTTTACTTCCTAATTGCGGAATCTCAATTACACCATCACTCAAATTAATAGCTTCTTGCGAAACACCTTTTACTTCGTTTCCAAAAATTAAAGCATATTTTGTATTGGTTACGGGTTGAAAATCGTCCAACATAATGGCATTCTCCGTTTGCTCCACAGAATATACTTTTACATTTTCTTGTTTCAATTGATTCACTACTTCTAAAACGTCTTTTGCATATTCCCAAGTCACAGTCTCAGTAGCGCCAAGAGCCGTTTTGTGAATTTCTTTGTTGGGCGGAGTAGCCGTAATACCACACAAATAAATCTTTTCAATCAAAAAAGCATCCGAAGTTCTAAAAACGGAACCAATATTATGCAAACTTCTAATGTTGTCTAAGATTACATTAATTGGTGTTTTTTGAGCTTCTTTAAACTCGTCGATGTTTTTGCGTTCTAATTCTGCGTTGGCTAATTTTCTCATGTGGCAAAAATAGATATAATGTGGCAATTAGACAATTAGTCGATGTGTCAATTTTTAAACATATAAGCCGTTTAAGTTCATACAAGCCTTTGCGGTCTTTGCGAAAAACTTTGCTCCCGAAGCTTCGGGATTTCCGTTAAAATTTTAAACTTGAAATTGAACTTAAAAATTGTTCTTGCTCTTGCCCTTGAAATTGTTCTTGATTTTCTTACCTTCGCAATCATACTTAAAATTTGAAATTGTGGCGAAGAAATCTGCAGCAACTCCCGATAAAACACCAAAGGAAACGCCTTTAATGAAGCAATACAACGAGATAAAAAACAAATATCCCGATGCCTGTTTGTTGTTTCGTGTGGGCGATTTTTATGAAACTTTTGGAGAAGATGCAGTGAGAGCAGCAGGAATTTTAGGCATAACATTAACCAAAAGAGGAGCAGGGTCTGAAACTGAAACTGCGTTGGCAGGATTTCCACATCATTCCATTAATACTTATTTACCCAAGTTAGTTAAAGCCGGACTTCGAGTGGCGATTTGTGATCAATTAGAAGATCCAAAAATGACGAAAACCATTGTAAAGCGTGGAGTTACGGAATTAGTTACGCCAGGGGTTTCAATGAATGATGAGGTGTTACAATCGAAGTCAAACAACTTTTTAGCATCGGTTTATTTTGGAAAAAAATCGCTTGGAGTGGCATTTTTAGATGTGTCAACTGGTGAATTTTTAGTTTCGCAAGGCAATGAAGAATACATCGATAAATTATTGCAAAACTTTCGTCCTAGTGAAATTTTAATTCCGAAACAGTTTAAAAATCAGTTCAATTCGGTTTTTGGTGACGATTTTCACACGTTCTTTTTGGAAGATTGGGTGTACAAAGAAGATTATGCACTAGAAAGTTTGACCAAACATTTTCAAACCAATTCGCTAAAAGGTTTTGGAGTAGAAGAATTAACAGAAGGTTTGATTGCTTCCGGTGCGATTTTGTATTATTTGTCGGAAACACAACATAACAAGATTCAACATATTACCAATATTCAACGTATTGCCGAAGATGCTTACGTGTGGATGGATAAATTTACGATTCGAAATTTAGAATTATATCACAGTTATAATCCAAATGCAGTAACACTTTTAGATGTGATTGATAAAACGCTTTCGCCAATGGGAGCAAGGCTTTTGAAACGTTGGTTGGCGCTTCCGTTGAAAGATATTTCAAAAATCAGAAGTCGTCATGAAGTGATTTCATATTTGAAAACCAATCCCGAAGTTTTACAGCAAATTCAATATCAAATCAAACAAATTTCCGATTTAGAACGTTTGATTTCAAAAGTGGCTACAGGAAAAATTTCTCCAAGAGAAGTCAATTTCTTGAAAGATTCGTTAGATGCTATAATTCCAATTAAAACATTGGCTTTGGCTAGTGATAATGAAGCGTTGCGAGTTATTGGCGATAGTTTACACGCTTGTGAATTATTACGCGAAAAAATCAAAACCACCATTCAAGAAGATGCACCAGTAAGTGTAAATAAAGGAAATGCAATTGCTGTTGGAGTTAATTCGGAATTAGATGAATTGAGAGCGATTTCTTCAACCGGTAAAGGCTATTTGGAAGAATTAGAACAGCGAGAAAGTGCTGCTTCTGGGATTCCCTCATTAAAAATCTCGTTTAATAACGTTTTCGGTTATTATATCGAAGTTAGAAATACGCACAAAGATAAAGTTCCAGCCGAATGGATTCGCAAGCAAACCTTAGTGAATGCCGAGCGTTACATTACGGAAGAACTAAAAGAATACGAATCTAAAATTTTAGGTGCCGAAGAAAAAATCCATCAATTAGAAAATCAGTTGTTTGAGCAATTGGTGAATTGGATTGCGACTTATATCAAACACGTTCAGTTGAATGCCAATTTAGTTGCGCAATTGGATTGTTTGACTTCTTTCACTCAATTAGCGATTGATAACAAATACGTTTGTCCTGATTTAGATGAAAGTTTCGATTTAGAAATTAAAGAAGGTCGTCATCCTGTTATTGAAAAGCAATTGCCTGTTGGTGTGTCGTATATTTCAAATGATGTGTATTTGGATAGAGAAACCCAACAAATCATCATGATTACCGGTCCGAATATGTCGGGTAAATCGGCAATTTTGCGTCAAACGGCTTTGATTGTATTAATGGCGCAAATGGGAAGTTTTGTTCCGGCAGAAAGCGTGAGAATGGGTGTTGTGGATAAAATTTTCACCAGAGTAGGAGCAAGCGATAACATTTCGATGGGTGAATCTACTTTTATGGTGGAAATGAACGAAACCGCTTCGATTTTGAACAATATTTCTGAAAGAAGTTTGGTTTTGTTAGATGAAATTGGAAGAGGAACGTCAACCTATGACGGAATTTCGATAGCGTGGGCGATTTCAGAATATTTGCACGAACATCCAAACAAACCGAAAACACTTTTTGCTACGCATTATCATGAATTAAACGAAATGGAAGTTACGTTTGACAGAATTCAGAATTTTAATGTTTCGGTAAAGGAATTAAAAGATACGGTTTTATTTATTCGTAAATTGGTTAAAGGTGGAAGTGCGCATAGTTTTGGTATTCACGTAGCAAAAATGGCAGGAATGCCTCAAATTGTGATTCAAAAAGCACAAAAATTATTGAAGCAATTAGAAAAAAGACATTCCAGCGAAGAATTATCCGGAATTAAATCGGCAAATGATGAACTGCAATTGAGTTTCTTTAATTTGGATGATCCACTTTTGGAAGATATTAAAGAAGAAATCATGAATATCGACATCAATACGTTAACACCTGTTGAAGCTTTAATGAAGCTAAACGAAATAAAACGAATGTTGGTTAAAAAATAATTTCAAAATAAAATATTCGTTATCAAAAGGTTATGAAAAAGTTTCAATTTTTATTTAAAAAGTACTTGCAAGAATAAAAATATGTGCTATATTTGCACTCGCAATACGGAACAAGTATAGCAACGTTCTTTAAAGATTGTAATACGAAACGCGAAAATAGCTCAGTTGGTAGAGCGCGACCTTGCCAAGGTCGAGGTCGCGGGTTCGAACCCCGTTTTTCGCTCTATACCAAAATATTTGCTTGAGTGGTGGAATTGGTAGACACGCTGGACTTAAAATCCAGTGGGTAGTAATGCCCGTGCGGGTTCAAGTCCCGCCTTGAGTACAAAAGCTCCGAACATTGTTCGGAGCTTTTTTTGTTTTTAAGAGTTATTAATTTACCATTTAATCTTTTATAATTCGGAGTTGACTTGATTCCGAAGCATTGAAACAAAAAGTTTCGAACTATTCTAGATAGTTCTGCCTGGAGCTTTTTTTGTTTATTAAATTCTTGTTTTAGAATTTTCTGTTATCTTTAAAGAATTCTTTATAAAATTATCAATCTAAACTATGGGTACATTTGTAATCGCACAACGATTAAGCGGGGCTTATAAATATGAGTTTGTTTCTAGAAAAGGGAAAACTATTTTTACAAGTAACGATTTTGAGTTGCGCTTTGAATGTGAGGAGGAAATAGAAAAACTTAAAGCGTCATTAGAGCGATGTGTTTTTATGCGTTTTAAATCTTCTAGTGGAAAATTTTTCTTCCGATTGTTATTGAATGGTTATGAAGTGGCTGTTAGCAGAAGGTATACTACGCAATTATTACTTCAAAAAGGAATTGATGAGATTATTAAATATGCTGATAAGGCAGAATTTTTGGATTTTTCTTCTGCAGAGGATATTTTTGGAGTTGACTAAAATAATAAAAGTCCTGAATTTCAGGACTTTTAATTGTTAGAATATTAAATAATTAATTATTTAATAACTTCTTCAGCTTTTTGAAGGCTTACTTTAGCTGTTTCTTCAACTTTAGCAACAGTAGAATCTACAACAACAGCAGTAGAATCCATAACTTCAGTTGCAGTTTCTTCAACTTCAGTTGTAGTTGAGTCAATAGTGTTTTCAACTTCAGTAGCAGCTTCTTTACAAGAAACGAACATAGCAAATACAATAGCTAAGCTTAATACGATTTTTTTCATTTTATTTTGTGTAAAAGATTATTGTTAAAAATGGACTTTGATTAATCTATTTTTTTTATATTAAAAAAGCCCCACTTGGTGGAGCTTGATTTTTTTCTGTCAGCAATTAATTAGTGAGCAGGTGCAGCTTCTGGAGCAGCTTCTGGAGCAGCAGCAGTAGTATCAACTGCAGTAGTATCAGCTACTGGAGCAGCCTCTTCAACTGGAGCTTCAACAACTGTATCAGTAGCTGGAGTTTCTTCAGTAGCGTTTTCTTTACATGATACGAACATAGCAGCAACAATTGCTAAACTTAAAACAACTTTTTTCATCTTACTAAATTATAAAAGGTTAATTATTAATTCGGAGCAAAGATATAAATTTTTTAACATGTCAAAATGTTTTTAGACATTTTTTTTAATTTTTTTTTCTTTGGATTCCGAAATGCTTTATTTCAAACGCTGTGCCAAACTTTTATTTTGTAAAAAAAATGTAATTATTTGGCTTTTTGAGACTTAGGGTATACAATTGTCATCTCATCTATCAGGTTTTTTGCACCTGCATATTTATCAATAATAAACAAAATATAGCGTGTATCAACCATGATATTTCTGCATATTTCAGGGCTATAATAAATGTCGCTCATTGTACCTTCCCATACTCGGTCAAAATTTAATCCAATAAGGTTTCCTTTTGCATCTAAAGCCGGACTTCCTGAATTACCTCCTGTGGTATGATTTGTTGCGATAAATGCTAAAGGCATTTTCCCGTTTTTGTCTGCGTAGTTTCCATAATCTTTTTTATTGTATAAATCAATTAATTTTGAAGGAACATCAAATTCGTAGTCTCCAGGCACATATTTTTCAATTACACCATCTAAATAACTTACAGGTTCGTAAATAACAGCATCGCTTGGTTTATATCCTTTTACTTTTCCATAAGTTACACGTAAAGTACTATTGGCATCAGGAAAAATTCTATCGTTAGGAAAGAATTCCATAATTCCTTTCATATAAGTTCTTTGTAAGGCTATGTTTTTTAAATTAATTTCATCAAACTTTGGCGCTACATTTTTTTGGTAGCTACTTGCAATAGATTTTACTAATTTATAGGCTGAATCTTCATTTAATTTTTCTAAAACCGATTTTGCATCTCCATTCAATAGATCTTTTAATCCATTGTAGTTGGTTAATTTTGTTGTACTAAAAACAGCTGTAGTTAATGAATTCGCATTTACATTAACAAGGGTTTCTGGTAAAAATTGGTTTGGTGATTTTGTAGCATATAAACCAATCAATTTCTCAAATACTTTCTCATCTACTTGGGCACTGTAGTTTTTGTATAAGTCTTCAAAACCAACAATTAAATTGTTTTTTCTGTCATTAAAGGCTTGTTCTCCTCTAGTATTATAAATTTGTTCTAATTGAAATAATCGATATCCAAAAGATAAAATTTCTGAATTTCTTAAAACTACTTCAGAAAAATAATCTCTAGCAATGGCATATTCTTTAATATCTGAATAATTTCTTTCAAAATCAGCTAAAATAGTTCCGTATTCAGCTTGTTTGCCTGCTTTGTTAACTCTTTCTTGAAATTTCTTTTCAAATTCTTTCTTGATCGCAACAGCATTTGATTTTTTCAAACCTTTAGTTTCGCCAATCCATTTTTTCCAATAATTTGCAACACCAGCATATTTTGAAGCATATTGAATTTTAATCGCATTATCTTTTCGCATGAAACCATCTTGCACTTTTAAAGCGGCATCGCGAATTTCAATTTTAGCCGGATTTAAATCATTAACAATTTGTTCTACAGCGAATGATGGTAAATATTCCTGAGTTCTTCCAGGATAACCCATTACCATTGTAAAATCGTTTTCCTGAATTCCTTTTGCAGAAACTGGGAAAAAGTGTTTTGGAGTGTAAGGAACGTTGTCTTTCGAGTATTCTGCAGGACGATTGTTTTTATCAGCGTAAATTCTGAATAAAGAAAAATCTCCCGTATGACGTGGCCAAACCCAGTTATCAGTATCCGACCCAAATTTTCCGATTGAACTTGGTGGTGCTCCTACTAAACGAACATCTTTAAAAGTTTCGGTTACAAATAATAAGTATTGGTTTCCGTCATAAAATGCACGAATCATTGTTTCTTGCCAAGCTTCTTTAGTATAGCTTTTATTTAAAGCTGTAATATTTTGTTGGATTTTCTTTTGTTTGTCGCTTTCAGTCGGAAGATTTAAAACACCTTCAAAAATTTTATTCGTTACATCTTCAATTTTAATAATGAAGGTTACGGTTAAATCTTTGTTTGGTAATTCGTCTTCCATTTTGTAAGCCCAAAAACCATCAGTTAAATAATCATGTTCTACAGTAGAATGACTTTGGATGTTATCATAACCACAGTGATGATTGGTTAATAAAAGTCCTTTTGGAGAAATCATTTCCGCTGTACAACCGCCATCAAAATGAGGAACAGCATCTTTTAAGCTGGAATTGTTTACCGAATAAATATCATCGGCACTAATTTTCATTCCTAAAGCTTTCATTTCTTTTTCGTTGGTTCCTTTTAGTAACGATGGAATCCACATGCCTCCTTGTTGCGCTTGCGCTTGGAAAACAACTAAAACAAGTAATAATTTTAAAAATTTCATGATATAAATTTAGTTAACAATTTTGTACTTCATTAATTTTCGATTGTGAAGTTCAAAATCGTGTGCAAGATACAATTTTTGTGCGTTTTCATTATGCGTTTCGACTTCTAAATAAAGTAATTTTAACGATAATTTAGGAACTTCTCCCTGAATAAACTGAATGGCTTCTTTTCCAATTCCTTTTCCACGTGCGGTTTCTTTGATAAATAATTCGTCTATAAAAGCTATTTTTCCGCCATATTCAAAACTAAAAATAAAAGTGAGAATGATGTATCCTACAATTTCATTTTCGGAAAAGATTAACCAAGATTTACCTAAATTCTCATTGGTAATAAATTCTTGAAATAGTTTTTTGGACTTTTCAACATCAATCGGATAATTATCTATCGCATAAAAATCTTGCATCATTTGTGTGATGATTTCAATATTTGCAATTTCTAATGGTTTGAAGGTTGTCATTAGTTCAAAATATGATTCATAATTGTTTGAGTAGCTCCTTTATTCATTTGAACAAACGTGCTGCAAATATGTCCTTTTTCTAATCGCTCGTCTTCGTTGTGAAGTAATAAATCAAAAGCTTCATTCAGTTCAGTTTGATTCTGAATTGAAATACAGCCTTCCATATTAACCAATGCCGTAGCTTCAGTAAAATGCGAATAATTTGGCCCAATTACAACTGGAACTCCAAAAGTTGCCGGTTCCAAAATATTATGAAGACCTGATGTTCCAAGTCCACCACCAACATAAGCAATATCGGCGTAGGAATAAATTTTGGTTAAAATTCCGATGGTGTCAATGATAAAAACGTTATATTCCTGTAGAGATGCGATTAATCGAGTCTCTACATCAGAAAACAAAATTGTTTTTTTAGAAATAGAATTTTTCAATTCTTGAATTTGCTCTTGTTTAATATTATGAGGTGCAATAATAAATTTCACATCATCCGAACTTTGATTAATATAATTCACTAATAAACTTTCGTCTTTTGGCCATGAACTTCCGATAACAACAATTTTAGATTTTAGATTTACATTTTTGTCTAATCGAGCGGAGCCGAGATTTTTAAATTGTTCTATGAAATCCAATGAATTATCTCGTTCTAAAATTGAAACTACGCGATCAAATCGTGTATCGCCAGAAACTTTTACATTGTTAAATCCAATACTTTGTAGAAGATTTTTCGAACTTTCATTCTGAACAAAAAAGTAATCAAATGTTTTAAGGGCGTTTCTGTAAAATCCGCCATACCATTTAAAAAACGCTTGATTTTCTCGTAATATTCCCGAAATCAAATAGGTTTTTATATGCTGTTTTTTTAGTTCGTTTAGGTAATTTGGCCAATATTCATATTTGATAAAAAATACCATTTCTGGATGAACTAATTCTATAAATTGTTTCGCATTTGAAATTGTATCCAAAGGCAAATAAACCGTAACATCAGCAACGGTATTGTTTTTTCGCACTTCATAACCCGAAGGGGAAAAAAACGTAACTACAATTTTATGTGTTGGAAATTGTTGTTTTATAGCTTCAATAACAGGTAAACCTTGCTCATATTCACCTAAAGAAGCTGCATGAAACCAAATTGTTTTATCCGAAGTTTGAATCTTATCAGCCAAAGTTTGAAAAACCGATTTTCGTCCGTCTACAAAAAGTTTCATTTTCGGACTAAAAAGGGCTACAGTCTTCAAAAGTTGGGCTGCTAAAAGCGTAATTATGTTGTATAGAAATAGCATAATTGAATTTTATGGTGCTAAAATACGTTTCTTTTTAAGTTAGATAAAATTTGTACTATAGAATTTGTTATTTTTGCTAGACTTAATTTTTATTCCAAATGAGAAAATTACAAATGGTTGACTTAAAAAGTCAATATGAAAAAATAAAAGAAGAAGTAAACGCTTCTATTCAAGAAGTTTTAGATACCAATACTTATATAAACGGTCCATTAGTTCATCAATTTCAAGCTGATTTAGAAAAATATTTGGGCGTAAAACACGTAATTCCATGTGCTAATGGAACAGATGCGTTGCAAATTGCTATGATGGGATTGGATTTGAAACCTGGTGATGAGGTAATTACAGCCGATTTTACATTCGCAGCTACAGTTGAAGTGATTGCTTTGTTGCAATTAACTCCAGTTTTAGTAGATGTTGATATGAACAATATGAACATTTCGCTTGACGGAATTCGTAAAGCCATTACACCAAAAACAAAGGCAATTGTTCCTGTTCATTTATTTGGCCGTTCGGCAAATATGGATGCTATTATGGATATTGCTCGCGAACATAATTTATATGTTATTGAAGATAATGCACAAGCTATTGGAGCAGATTATACATCAAAAGATGGTTCTAAAAAGAAAGTTGGAACTATTGGACACGTTGGTGCAACCTCTTTTTTTCCATCTAAAAATTTAGGTTGTTATGGAGATGGTGGAGCAATTTTTACTAATGATGACAAACTTGCCCATACGTTAAGAGGAATTGTGAATCACGGAATGTACGAACGTTATCATCATGATGTAGTAGGCGTAAATTCGCGTTTAGATAGTATGCAAGCGGGTGTTTTGAAAGCAAAATTACCTCATTTAGACACGTACAATAAAGCACGTCAAGATGCTGCCAGAAAATATTCTTTAGCATTGAGTGTGAATTCTAATATTTGGGCACCAACTATTTGCGAATCTTGTGATTGTCATGTGTTTCATCAATATGTAATTCGTATTATGAACGGAAAACGTGATGGATTGTTAGAACATTTGCAAGCCAAAGGGATTCCGTGTGCTATATATTATCCAATTCCGTTACACAGTCAAAAAGCGTATGCAGATTCGCGTTATAAAGAAGAAGATTTTCCTGTAACTAATCAGTTATGTAAAGAAGTTATTGCATTACCAATGCATACCGAATTAGATGATGATCAAATTAAATTTATTACAGACGCAGTTTTAGAATACGTATAATAGTGTTCAGTCTCAGTATTCAGTACCAGTTACTGTTTACTGCGACTGAGACTGAAAACCAAAATATGAAGATATTAGTTACAGGAGGTTTAGGTTTTATAGGTTCGCACACGGTTGTTGAATTGCAAAATAAAGGTTTTGAAGTTATAGTTGTTGATAATTTATCTAATTCATCTCTTGATGTACTAGATGGAATTGAAAGAATAACGGGTAAAAAACCAATTTTTGAAAACATTGAATTGCGAGAAAAATCGGCTGTTCAAAATTTCTTTAAAAAGTATTTTGATATTGCTGGAGTTATACATTTTGCCGCTAGCAAAGCTGTTGGTGAAAGTGTTGAAAATCCATTATTATATTATGAAAACAACATTAATTCTTTAGTTTATCTTTTACAAGAAATTAAAGAATTGAAAAATGCTAATTTCATTTTCAGCTCGTCTTGTACTGTTTACGGTCAAGCCGAAAAAATGCCAATTACAGAAAATGCTCCTGTTCAGCAAGCCATGTCGCCTTACGGAAATACTAAACAAATAGGAGAAGAGATAATAACTGATGTGGCTAAAGTAACCAATTTAAATTCAATATTACTTCGTTATTTTAATCCAATTGGAGCGCATCCTTCTGCTGAAATAGGAGAATTACCACTTGGAGTTCCTCAAAATTTAGTACCTTTTATCACACAAACAGCAATTGGTTTACGTGATAAACTTTCAGTTTTCGGAAATGATTATCCAACCGCAGATGGCACTGCTATTCGCGATTATATTCATGTAGTTGATTTAGCAAAAGCACATGTAATTGCTTTACAGCGATTATTAAATCATAAAAATCTAGAGAAAGTAGAAACCTTTAATTTAGGAACTGGAACTGGTAGTTCTGTTTTAGAAGTAATTACTGCTTTTGAAAAAGTTTCTGAACAACAACTAAAGTATCAAATTGTAGAAAGAAGAGAAGGAGATGTAATTGAAGCTTTTGCGAATACAGATAAAGCCAATACTGTTTTAGGATGGAAGGCGCAATCATCTTTAGAAGAAGCTTTAGCAAGCGCTTGGAAGTGGGAACTAAAGATAAGGAGTTAATTTATTTTCAACAATAAATTTGGATTAGGGCAATTATTCTTATAAAATTCAAGTTTTTTTTCAGAACAAACACCAGGGTAATCACCAATTTTTTCTTCCATATCGATGATGATTTGAAAGTGTAAATGAGGTGCATAATCACCGTTAATAGGTGGTAAACCTAAAGTTGCTATTTGTTCTCCTTTAGTAACAACATCACCTACTTTTTTACCAAGTAAACTAGCTTCACTTAAATGACCATAAAGTGTATGGAAAACAATACCTTCTATTTTGTGCTCTAAAATTATTGTTGGACCATAATCTCCTAACGCTGTATTATTTTGAAAACTGTGAATTTTTCCAGCTAATGCAGCATGAATAGTTGCTGCTTCATTAATCCATAAATCCAATCCTATATGAATATTACGTTCGTCTGAATTCGTGTTTTTAAAAACCGTACTTCTTTGGTATAAATTTCTGGTTTCAATATAACCGCCAAAAGCAATTTTAGCTTGATTTTTATCTAAATGGTTTTGGATGAAAATTTCATAATCTTGAGCTGTTTCTAATTTATGATTTTGTAATTCAAGGTTTGAAATAGACAAGTCTAAATCAATGTAATCATTATAATCAATTTCTGAAGCAATCACTTTTGCAGCTTCAATACAACGGAATATTTCAAGTATTTTTGTCATTGGTTTTTCTTGTTAGTCAAAGATAAAAAATCCCCATGAATTTTGTTCATGAGGATTGTAATTTTGATTTTATTATAGTTAAGCTGAAATCGTTTCTACTTCTTTATTGATTTTATTTACTAATCCAACTAAAACTTTTCCAGGACCAACTTCAGTAAAACTAGAAGCGCCATCTGCAATCATTTGTTGTACCGATTGTGTCCATCGTACAGGAGCTGTTAATTGAATGATTAAGTTTTTCTTGATTTCGTTTGCATCAGAAACTGCACTCGCTGTTACATTTTGATATACAGGACAAATTGGAGTAGAAAAAGTTGTTGCTTCAATCGCAGCTGCTAATTCTTCTCTTGCGGGTTCCATCATTGGTGAATGAAAAGCGCCACCAACAGGTAAAATCAAAGCACGTTTTGCACCAGCTTCTTTCATTTTTTCGCAAGCTAATTCTACCGCTTTGTATTCGCCAGAAATCACTAATTGTCCTGGACAGTTATAATTTGCAGCCACAACAACACCATCAATCGATGCACAAATATCTTCTACAATCTTATCTTCTAAATTCAAAACCGCAGCCATGGTTGAAGGTTTAATTTCGCAAGCTTTTTGCATAGCCATAGCTCTTTGTGAAACTAATTTTAATCCGTCTTCAAAAGATAAAACGCCATTAGCTACTAGAGCGGAAAATTCGCCTAAAGAATGTCCTGCAACCATTTCTGGTTTGAAATTTTCTAATGTTTTAGCTAAAATTACCGAATGTAAAAAAACTGCTGGTTGTGTTACTTTTGTTTCTTTTAATTGTTCTGCAGTTCCTTCAAACATTATGTCTGTTATTCTGAAACCTAAGATTTCATTTGCTTTTTCGAAAAGTTCTTTAGCTGAGGCTGAATTTTCATATAAGTCTTTACCCATTCCTGTGAATTGAGCTCCTTGACCTGGAAATACGTATGCTTTCATGTTTTTAGTTTAAAAGTTTAAGGTTTATGAGATTAAAAATAAGCTCAAAACTTTAGCAAAAATAACATTTTTATTGAATTCACATATGTAAAATTTATTTGTATGTGGTCATATATGGTATCACCTTTTTATTTATTGGCGTTTACTTAGGTAAACTTCTAGTTGTTGGTGATTTCAATTGAATTTACAATTTCCAATAATTGATTTTTTAATTCTTCATTGGTAATTCCTTTTTCTAAATCAAAATTATCATTGAAACTTGGTAATGAAAAACTCCCTTTTACAATTCCACCTTGAAATGGAAATCGTTTTGTAGCAATATCTAAAACTGAACTTCCACCACGAGCTCCGGGAGAAGTTGCTAGTAATAACATTGGTTTTTCTTGAAAAGTCTTCGCATTTATTCGTGAAGACCAATCCAATATGTTTTTAAATGCTGACGAAAAATTTCCGTTATGTTCAGCAAACGAAATTATTATTAAATCAGCACTTCCAATTTTCGCATAGAAATCGTTTGCTAATGGATGAATGCCATTTTCCGCTTGTTTGTCAACTGAAAAAATAGGCATTTCGTAATCGTTTAAATCTAAAATTTCAATAGCAACATTTTGAAATTGATTAGCTGTGTAAGTTGCTAGTTGTTTATTGATGGAATTTTTGCTTGATGAAGCCCCGAAAGCGATAATTTTTTTCATTAATTTAAATTTATTATTACATCGGAACTTCCATCACTAAAAACTTAGCATTTGAATTCGCTTTGATTTCTAATTCAGATGTTTCCCAAATTCCAATTGCATCTCTTTTCTCTAGTTTTTCACCATTCACTTCAATCTCTCCTTCAATAGTCATAATGTAAAAACCGTTTCCTTCTTTTTTTAGAAGTAATTTTTTAGAAAAATCAGCATCAAAATCACTCAGATAAAACCAAGCATCTTGATGAATCCAAACACCTGCGTCATCTACATTTGGAGAAAGTATTTGAGCAAAATTATTTTTTTGTAACGATTTGTCTAAAGTAATTTGTTGGTAACGAGGTGCTACATTTCTAGTTTTTGGAAACAACCAAATTTGAAACAATTTTGTTTGTTGGTCCTGATTTGGATTGAATTCACTATGCTGAATTCCGGTCCCAGCACTCATTACTTGAACATCGCCTGTTTTTATGGTAGCTGCGTTTCCCATGCTGTCTTTATGAGCTAAATCACCTTCCAGTGGAATAGTAATAATTTCCATATTGTCGTGAGGATGTGTGCCAAAACCCATTCCAGCAGCAATGGTGTCATCGTTTAGCACTCTTAAAGCACCAAACTGGACTCTTTCAGGATTGTGCCAACTAGCAAAGCTAAAACTATGGTAAGCATTTAACCATCCATGATTTGCATTTCCTCTTGTGTTTCCTCTATGTATAACTAAAGTTGTCATAATGTATAATTTAGCAGTTAATAAACTACAAATTTACATAATGATTTATAAAAGAAAGCTTTTATTTAGAATTAGAAATGAATTAAGACGTTATAATTAATATAAAACAGTTAATTATTTACAAGTGTTTTATCCCAATTTATAATTGATCTAATTTTACTAACATCTTTTTTGATTCGGTCTTTGTTTTTTTTGTCAATTTTAAAAGACAAAACCTCTCCTTCATTAGTTTTAATTTTTAAATAATACATCTTAAGGAATAAAAAAACTTTAAAACCAACGTAAATCTTTTCGATATTATTTACACTAATGTTTTTTGAATTGTAAAAATTAATAATTTCTACTGTGCTTTTTTCTTTGTAATTAATTTTCATGAATCAAAGTGTTTAAATTAGTATTAATAAACTCTTTCTTAATTCATTGAGGGGGAACCGAAATGTCTTGTCAAAATTATATTATAATCTATTTTTAAATTAAAAAATAGATTTTTAATCAGAGTAAAGATATTAAAAATTACTTATAAATTAAAATAAATTACTTATAATTTTATAAACACAATATAATTTAGAAAAATTCTATTAATTTTAGTTAAATTAAATAGCTTTAATGCAATCTGTATAGCGGTATTTTTTAAAAATTATCCCTTTACAGATTGCATATTTTTTTTAAGCTTAAAATAAAAATGCCATCAGAAATTAATTAGGTATGATTATTTAACAGAAGAAGTTTAAAAGTTATATTTGTTGTATTAATCTTCCCCAATTCATTATGATTCTGAATTGGTTTATTTCTCTTTTAATTCGAGACTTGTACTTTCTTTCAATTTTAATAGAATGTTCATTACCATTTTTGGTTTTTATTTTTAAATAGTAGACTTTAAAAAATATGCAATACTTGTAAGTAACGTATATTTTTTCAATTTCATTGACTTCAAATTTTCTTGATTTGTCACTTTTAACAATTTCAAGCACTTCCTTTTCATTAAAATAAATTTCCATAAATAAAGTATTTATATTAAAATAATATATCTATTTTATATGAATACATTTAAAGGGGGCAGCAGTATGTATGTCTAAAATATAACTAAAAACAATCGTAAGTTATGATTTAATTAATGTTTTTACTAATTAAATTTACACTCATTAAATCAAAAAACTTTTTTATTTACGTATAATTACAAATAATTTACTTTTGATTTAAAAAAACAATAAGAATTACACTAAAAACATTAATAAAACCAATTTGGAATAAAAATTATAATTTTTAGAATTTCATTATTTAAATTCACAACCTCAATTTTAGAATATTTAAAATTCGTTTATATTTGAATTATGAAAACCGAAAAAGAAAAAATGCTGTCGGGTGAAAATTATTTTTCCAATGATAAAGAATTATCTCTAGATAGAAATAAAGCTAAAAAATTACTTCATAAATTAAATATTACAGAATATCTAATGAATGGAAATGCTCGAAATATCCTTAAAGAGTTATTGCCAAATGCGCATAAACGGATTTATATTGAACCACCTTTTCATTGCGATTATGGATATAATATTCAATTGGGCGAAATGGTTTATTTTAATGTAAATTGTGTGGTTTTAGATGCTGCAAAAGTTACAATAGGTAATAATGTGTTTATTGGGCCGGGAGTTCATATTTATACCGCTACACATCCTACAGACGCAATGGAAAGAAGAAAAACAGAATTTGCCAAACCAATTTTTATTGGCAACGATTGTTGGATAGGAGGAAATACTATAATTTGTCCTGGTGTTACAATTGGTGATGGATGTACAATAGGCGCAGGTTCTGTAGTAACTAAAAATATTCCTGCAAATTCATTAGCCGTTGGAAATCCAGCCAAAGTGATTAAAAAATTAAAGGAATAAAAAAACCGATGTATAATAATTAAGCATCGGTTTGTATATTAATGAAAATGATCTTCTTCGATTTCAAATTCGGCATCTTTTTCCCAAATTTCCATTTCACAAGGTTTGCAATTGAATTTTAGTTTGTATTCCAATTCGCCTTGTTTCAAAACCAAAGGTTCTTTTACTTTTTTGTCCATGTTTTCACGATGGTATTTTGGACAACGTTCTAATTCATATTTGATGCAATATTTAGTTGTCATTACGCGAGATTTTCCCGGATCCCATTGTAATTCGAATGCTTTTTCAATTTCGGTTACACCATGACGTTCGTAAAACTTACGAGCGGTTTTGTTGGCAACATTGTACATGAAATCCAATTTCGTTTCTGGATAAGGATGTGATGTTTTAACCAATTGGTGTTCTTTGCGCACATAATTTTTCAAACGAATTTCCGATAATTGTTCGTAAACGGTTCTTCGCATTTCGTTGATTTTTGAAATCGGAAGGAACCAATTTCCAGAAAATTCAATCGTAATTTCATCAGCTGTATACGGTGTAAATCCTGTTTTTGCTAAGTTGATTTTGAAGTTTTCTGCTAAAGATTCGTTGTTTTTTGTTGGCTCCTTTGGGTGAACCAAATTTACAACACTTACATTTCCATCTTCGTCGGTAGCAATTAATTCAAAACCTGTTACGTTTTCTTTTAATAGTAAAGTTGTGCTGATTTTTCGAACGGCACTGTCTTCTCTTTCAACTAACTTTATGAAAGCGGCATCGTTATTTCTATAAATGAAAGTGCCTTCTTTGATTTCTTTTAATACGTTTGGATATACGATTCCATTTTCTGCACGGTTAACGTAGATTCCTTCGGCTTCATTGTTTTCGTTGATGAAACACAATCCGTCGCCATTGTTTAATAACTCACCATTTTCAATTACGTATGAATTTCCAACGGTTTTCATTAATTTTCCAATATATTGTCCTTTTGATTTTGGACTTTCCCAAGAACCAATTGCTTGATGTCTTTCGTTTACAAAATAATCGGTATAACCACGGTTAAAACTTTTATCTAATGAAGAATCAAATAAGAAGGTGCATTTCCCAGAAGAAGCTTTGGTGTATTTATCGCTGTTTTCGTTCAAGAAAGCATCTAACTTTTGACGTAAATACGAAACGTTGTTTTTTACATATACGATGTCTTTCAAGCGACCTTCAATTTTGAAAGAAACAATTCCAGCTTCCACTAAATTCGGAATTTGATTCGAAACATCAAAATCTTTAATCGAAAGTAAGTGACTGTTTTTGATTAAAGTGTCGCCATTTCCATCAATTAAATTATAAGGTAAACGACAATTTTGTGCACAAGAACCACGGTTTGCCGAGCGTTCTCCATTGGCAACACTCATATAACAATTTCCACTAAACGAAACACATAAAGCACCCGTAACGAAAAATTCTAATTCTACATCAGAAGCTTCGCTGATTTCTTTGATTTGGTGTAAGTTCAATTCACGCGCTAAGACCACACGTTTGATTCCAGCATCAGCTAAGAATTTAATTTTATCGGCATCACGATTATTGGCTTGTGTACTCGCATGCAATACGATAGGAGGTAATTCCATTTCCATAATTGCCATATCTTGAATAATTAAAGCATCAACACCAATATCATATAATTTCCATATTAATTGACGACAAGGTTCTAATTCGTTATCATACAAAATGGTATTAATAACTACAAAAACTTGTGCGTTAAATAAATGTGCGTATTTAACCAAATCTGCAATATCTTCAACAGAATTGGTAGCATTAGATCTTGCACCATATAGAGGAGCACCAATGTAAACGGCATCTGCACCACTATTTATGGCTGCAATCCCTTGAATTAAATCTTTTGCTGGCGCTAATATTTCAATCTTCTTCTTCATTTGTAAAACGTTAATTATTCGGAATTTGCCGAAAAAAAGTGTGCAAAGTTCATACAAAAAAACCGAGATTTCTAATTCAAGTTGACTTTTTTTGAATTTTGGACATAAAAAAACACGAATTAATCTAATTTATAAATTAATTCGTGCTAATATGTATTTGTTGTAATATAATTTAAGAAACCGCTTCTTTAATTCTTTTCATTGCTTCTGTTAATAAAGCTTCACTTGTAGCGTAAGAGAAACGAATGCAGTTTGGATTTCCAAAAGCATCACCTGTTACCGTTGCAACATTTGCTTCTGCTAATAAGAACATAGAAAAGTCGGTTGCGTTTTTAATTTCGGTTCCTTTAATAGTTTTACCAAAGTAGAAAGAAACATCAGGGAACACATAAAATGCACCTTCTGGAACATTCAATTTGAATCCTGGAATTTGGTTTACTAATCCTACTACTAAATCTCTACGATTTTTGAAAGCTGAAACCATTTCGTTTAATACGCTTGGATCAGCTTCAACTGCAGTAATCGTAGCTCTTTGTGCAATAGAATTCGCTCCCGAAGTAACTTGTCCTTGAATCTTGGTACATGCTTTTGCGATAAATTCTGGTGCTCCGATGTAGCCAATTCTCCAACCTGTCATAGCGAATGCTTTTGCTACTCCATTAACTGTGATTGTTCTTTCTAACATTCCTGGAATCGATGCAATACTGCAAAATGTTCCTGAAAAGTTGATATGTTCGTAGATTTCGTCTGAAACTATATATACGTGTGGATGTTTTTCTAAAACTTTAGCTAAAGCTGTTAATTCTTCACGATTGTAAACCGAACCACTTGGGTTACAAGGTGAACTGAACCACATCATTTTTGTTTTTGGTGTGATTGCTGCTTCTAATTGTTCTGGTGTGATTTTGAAATCGCTTTCTACAGAAGTAGGAACTTCAACAGGAACACCGCCAGAAAGTTTGATGATTTCGAAATATGAAACCCAATATGGAGCAGGAAGAATTACTTCATCACCATCGTTTAACATTACTTGTGCAATGTTATATAACGATTGTTTAGCTCCTGTAGAAACTACAATTTGTGATGGTTTGTAGTCTAAATTATTATCTCTTTTGAATTTTTTGCAAATGGCTTCTTTCAATTCTAAGTAACCTTCTACAGGAGTATAAGTGCTGTAGTTTTCGTCGATTGCTTTTTTTGCAGCTTCTTTAATAAATTCAGGAGTGTTGAAATCAGGTTCTCCTAAACTAAGGCTAATAATGTCTTTTCCTTGTGCTTTTAATTCTCTTGCCAAAGCTGCCATAGCTAATGTTTGTGAAACAGCTAAGTTGTTGATTCTGTCCGATAACGGGTTCATTGTGTGTTAGTTATTATAGTTAATACAAAAGACGCGATTCCTCGCGTCTCTCTGTTTATTATGCTAATTGTGGTTTTCTTCCTAATTCTCTCAAATGTTTGAAGTGAGATGCGATTGCCGATCGAGTCGTTTTAAACTCGTGATATGGTAAGTTACATTCAGCTGCTGTTTGTTTTACAATCTCTGCAATCTTATTGTAATGAACGTGACTGATATTTGGGAAAATATGGTGTTCAATTTGATGATTTAATCCACCTGTATAATAATTTACAATCCAGTTTTTAGGTGCAAAGTTAGCGGTAGTAAACAATTGGTGAATAGCCCAAGTATTTTCGATTTCACCATTGTCGTCTGGTATTGGGTTTACAGTGTCTTCTACCACGTGTGCTAATTGGAATACTACACTTAAAATTAATCCTGCAGTATAATGCATTACTACGAATCCTAGTAAAACTAACCACCAGTCTACTCCTAAAACCATTGGTAAAACCAACCAAATTGAAAAGTAAATTACTTTTGTAATTACTAAAGTAGTCCATTGAAAAGCAGGACTTTTAGCTTCTCCATATGATAATTTTCTTTTTAAGTAACGTTTCATTTGAAGGAAATCAGTAGTGATAGCCCAGTTGAACGTTAATAATCCGTATAAAAAAATTGAATAATAATGTTGAAATTTATGAAATTTTTCCCATTTAGCTTCTTTTGTAAATCGTATAACACGACCTGCATCTAAATCTTCATCATGACCAATAATGTTTGTATAAGTATGATGCAAAACATTATGTTGTACTTGCCAGTTATAAACATTTCCAGCTAAGATATAGATACTTCCGCCCATTAATTTGTTTACCCAAGATTTGGTTGAATAAGCACCGTGATTGCCATCGTGCATTACGTTCATTCCAACTCCAGCCATTCCAATTCCAATTACTACGTTAAGTAATAAATAAGTCCAAAAAGGCATATCCATTGCAAGCAAAAAGAAATAGGGAGTAAGGAAAAGACCGAACATTACAATTGTTTTTAGGTGTAATTTCCAGTTTCCTGTTTTGTCAATTTTATTTTCTTTAAAATAATCGTTTACTCTTTTATTTAATGTTCTGAAAAACTTCAGATTATCTTCTTTTGAGAAAATCGGGGATGTAGTACTCATAAATATTCTATTCAAATTTTGTCAAAGATAATTATTATAATTTTTTCATTTATGATATTCCTCATTTTTTATTCACGAAAAAGCGTATTTTTGTGCAAAATTTAACTAATGGACGAAATTTTAAGACAATTTCCTAATTTATCTGATAATCAAATACTTCAGTTTCAAAAATTACAATCGTTATACGAAGATTGGAATGCAAAAATTAATGTGATTTCACGTAAAGACATCGACGAATTATACACGCGTCACGTTTTACATTCATTAGGAATTGCAAAAATTATCGAATTCCGTCCAGGTTCCAAAATCATGGATGTGGGAACAGGTGGTGGTTTTCCTGGAATTCCATTAGCTATTTTGCATCCAGAAGTTGATTTTTATTTGATTGATGTTATTGCGAAAAAAATCCGTGTAGTGAATGAAGTGGCTGCAGGTTTAGGATTAAAAAACGTAAAAGCTGAACAAAAACGTGCCGAATTGGTAAAGCAAGAATTTGATTTTATTGTTAGTCGCGCGGTAACCAATATGCCTGATTTTGTAAGTTGGGTAGATGGTAAAATTTCAAAAAAACAAAATCACGAATTAGCCAACGGAATTTTATATTTAAAAGGAGGCGATTTAACCGAAGAATTGGCAGCTTTTCCAAAAGCAACAGAATATAATTTATCGGATTTCTTTACTGATGAATTTTTTGAAACGAAGAAAGTGGTGCATTTACCGTTGAAGTATAAAAAATAGTGATTAGTGAAAAGTAACTAGTGAATAGATAATAAGAGATTTTAAAAAAGAATTATTTCTTTATTATTAAAGATTTATAATGACAAATATAAATTATACTGATTTAGTAAACATTAAAGCAATTTCAATAAAAGGGACTCAATTAAAGGAAATTCTTGAATATTGGGATGCTGTAGATAGAAGTTATCCAAGTTATATTGAATTTAACAAATCTATAAATAAGCTTGAATCTTTGAATGCTATTAAAATTAACAAAATCGGAAGTAACTGGCAAATTTCAAATGTGCTTTATAAGCATATGAGTTTTTTGGAAAAAATTCGATATTTTTTGAATCCCAACAATAAGTTCCTTGTGAAAATTTTGTCAAGATTGAACGAAAATTGTAATGCAATTGACATCAAAATTACAGAGGAAGATTATGAATTAGCTTTTAATAAAATTTTATAAATAAGAAAACCCGATTCTCAACTGAAAATCGGGTTTTTTATTTTTACTTCGGACTAAGATTATCCTAAAAACGGATATTTATAATCTTCAGGTGTTACAAATGTTTCTTTGATCGTTCTAACAGAAGCCCAACGCAATAAGTTTTGAGATGAACCAGCTTTGTCGTTAGTTCCAGAACCTCTTGCTCCTCCAAATGGTTGCATTCCCACAACAGCACCTGTTGGTTTGTCGTTGATATAGAAGTTTCCAGCCGCATTTTGTAAAGCAACGGTTGCTTCTTCCACCGCATAACGACATTGGCTAAATACTGCACCTGTTAAAGCATATTCTGAAGTTTCGTCAACTAATTTTAATGTTTCAGACCATTTGGCGTCTTCATATACATAAATCGTAACTACGGGTCCAAATAATTCGGTTTCCATAGTTGAATATTTAGGATTTGAAGTTAAAATAACCGTTGGTTCTATAAAATAACCTTTTGATTTATCATAATTTCCACCAATGATTATTTCCGCATCGCTATCTTTTTTAGCTTGGTCAATGTAACGTGCTAATTTGTCAAACGAAGCTTCTGAAATTACAGCAGTAATAAAATTACCCATATCTTCTGGTGAACCCATTTTCATCGATTTCAAATCGGCTTCTAATTTTGCTTGAATTGCTGGCCATAAACTTTGTGGTACGTAAACACGAGATGCAGCACTACATTTTTGTCCTTGGAATTCAAATGCACCACGAGCAATTCCTACTGCAACTTGCGCTGGATTTGCTGATGGATGTGCAATGATGAAATCTTTACCGCCAGTTTCTCCAACGATTCTTGGATAGGTTTTGTAAGTAGCGATATTGTTTCCGATAGTTTTCCAAATGTCATTGAAAACGCCAGTTGAACCAGTGAAGTGAACTCCAGCTAAATGTGGATTGGATAAAACTACGTCAGAAACCATTCCAGAATCACCCATTACCATATTGATAACACCATCTGGTAAACCTGCTTCTTTGAAAACTTGCATTAATACATAAGCAGAGTATACTTGAGTTGCTGCTGGTTTCCAAACTACCACATTACCCATTAATGCTGCGCTTGAAGGTAAATTTCCAGCAATAGCAGTAAAGTTGAATGGAGTAATGGCATATACAAAACCTTCTAATGGTCTGTATTCAACACGGTTCCACATATCTGATGTAGAAGCGGGTTGGTCAGCGTAAATTTTTGTCATGAATTCTACGTTGTAACGTAAGAAGTCAATTAACTCACAAGCAGCGTCAATTTCGGCTTGGTGAATCGTTTTTGATTGTGCAATCATAGTCGCTGCATTGATTTTAGCACGGTATGGACCAGCTAATAATTCAGCTGCTTTTAAGAAAATACCAGCTCTGTTTTCCCAAGCCATTGCTGCCCATTTTTTGCGAGCTTCTAAAGCAGAAGTAATTGCTTTTTCAACTAAGGCTCTGTCTGCTTGATGATAAACACCTACGATATGTTGGTGATCATGTGGAGCCGACATGTTTTTGGTATTACCCGTTTTAATTTCTTCGTTACCAATATATAAAGGAACTTCAACTTGAGAATTCCACATTTTTGTATAAGTTGCTGCAACAGCTGCTCTTTCAGGAGAACCTGGTGCATACGATTTTACGGGTTCGTTAACCGCTTTTGGGACATTAAAAAATCCTTTTAACATGGTTTTGAATTTTAGCTTCTCTCATTTAAGACAAAGTCCTTGAGTGAAAATTAGACAATTTTGTGTGTTGTTTTACTAGTTTTTCGTAAACGAATACAAAAATACGAAGTATATTTTGAATTATCGATAACAAAAGTGACTTAGCTTAAATAGATAACTTTTAATTAATAGCAAATGGAGCGCTAAGTTTAAATGTAGGGATAATGACTCTAAAGCTTCTGGTTGAGGTAAAGTTTACCATATTAAAATAACCTTTCATTGCTCCAATAGGAGAAGAAAGTAAGCATCCGGAAGAATAAGTATAACTTTCACCAGGTTTTATAACGGGTTTTTCGCCAATTACGCCTTCACCATCTACTACCTCAATATTATTTAGTGCGTCGTAAATTTCCCAATGACGTGTGGTTAATTGAACCGAATCTTTACTTTGGTTTTCGATTGTAACTTGATAAGTAAAGGCAAAATGAATCTTATAGTTCTTGAAGTAAGTTCCTTCAAAACTAGTTAAAACTGAAATTTTTATGCCTCTTGTAATTTGACTTACCATAAATTAAAATAAAATTATTCCTAAAAGCATCATTACTAAAGCACAAATACTTAAGAATAAAAAGAATAGCGGATTCAAAAGTATAAATTTTATAATAGTAATCCAACGACTTTGCTCATAAAAATTTCTTAAAGATTTGTAGAAATATAGAGGAAATAAAAACGCAAATGATATTCCAGTGATAAAGTTTGATAACGTTTCGCTTATTAAACTTATTAAATTGAAAATCATCATGCATAAAAATATGAATGTAAAAAAAGTATAAGCAAAGACTAAATGTTCGGTATAATTAATTTTTTTGGAATAAAAAACGATCCAAAACATTAATGTTAATATGGGTAAAGAAAGAAAAATAAAAAACGGAAGCTTTTGGTAAAAGTAATCGAAAAGCTCTTCATAGATGTTGTTCGATTTAAAAAGTTTTGCTTTTTTACAAATTGTGTTATAGGTAAAGTTGTTCTCAAAACCTAATTCTTTTAGTATTTGGGCATCTGATTTTTTTGGATATTTTAAGTGGAAGTTTCTTAGAGAAGTTATGTAATAAACTAAAGGATCTAAATTTCGATTAATGTTTTGATCAATAAAGTTTTTAGTGTATATAGAGTCTTTGCTGTATTCGATTTGATCTTTTAAAAGTTTATTTTTTATTGCTGGGTTAGCGTTTAATAATTTTAAAGCAGTACTGTCTTTTTTTATTTCTTCTTTAAGTTGTTCGTTGTTCAGTTCTTCTTTTGCTCTGTCAGTCGATGGTGTCATATCACCTTCCGTTACATTAAAAGAAATAAAAAGAATTATTGATACGCTTAAAAATAATCGGAAAGGATTAGCATAAGTGTGTCTTTTTCCTTCATTATATTCTTTTGCTAAAACACCTGGTTTTGTAAAAATAGAAAGGATAGAATTTCGTAATCTAGAATCGTAAGCATAAAAATTAGAAAAAAACTCTTCTATAAAATCGTTAATTGTTATTTTTTTAGTAGAGTTTAATTGTCCGCAATGATGACAATATTTTTCGCTAATGTCTAACGATGTTTCGCAGTTGATACATTGAGTTCCTCTATATTTTATATCTTTTCTGCTCATTCTTAATTTCGGATAACTTCACTATTTGTATTTGCAATTCCGATAACTCTGTCGTATCGTTCGTTATTTCCTCTGTAATATACAATTGTGGTGTAGTTATTTTCAGTTTGAAAAAAATTACCATCAATTGCATTTTCATAATCTATTTTTCCAGATTTATCGGTAATAACGTATTCGTAATTTGTAAATCCTTGTTTTAATAAAATTGCTTTTTCATACATATTCGAAATTTTATTAAACTCCATTTTATTTTCATCTGTTAACGCATAATTGTTGAACATGCCCACAATGTAAATGTCTTTATCAAATAAATTGGAAGTGTTAAGTCCGAAATAAATCCAAGAGTAATCTGCTTCAATTTGTGGATTTGCTGCGTTTGCATTTTGAATAAAAAAATTACCATTTATATCAGGAAAATAGGTGTAAGGGAGTTTTTTCCGAGGTGTATTTATGTATAAATAAGTGTTGTAAATGTTGTCTCCTGAAGTTACTTTTGCTACAGTGTTATTCGTTGCTCTAATAATTTTGTTATCAATGCTATAAGTTTCATTGCCAGCCCAAAATTGTGTTTCTTTATTGTATCTGTATATTAATTCAGATCCTAAAGTGTACTGAGGCTTAATGTTTGAAATACTGTTTTTCCAGTTTCCATTTTGAAAAATCGTAACTTTTACATTCTGAATAGGGTTTTGTAAAACTCTATCGCCATAATTTATTGTCATTTCAATGTTTTGTTTGCCATCAAGGCTATCAAAATCTCTAGCTCTTCTTACTAATAATCCTATCGATACTTGCTCTTCGTAGATGATAAATCGACGACTAAAAACAATTTCTCCTTCATCATTTAAAACAGTAATCATATAATTCCCGCTTTTAGTAATTTGGTTAAATCGATTTGGAAATACTTGTTTGTAGTGCGAATATAATTGTAATGTATTAAACGAATTTTCATACGTAATAATTCGTTGATTATCCATTCCGTTTAAATATTCAACTTTTGCAAGGTCTGAAAGTCCAGACCAATCGTAGTTGTATTGTGTAATGGTGTAATAGTAATCTGCTTCATCACCATAAAGATCGTCAAATCTTAATTCGAATGATTCGCCTAGTTTAAAAAAAGGGATTACATTATTATTGTTAACAGTAAAAGATATAGTCTTTATGTTAAATGGAGGATCTTTTTCAATTCCGTTTTGTGAGAAAAGAATAAGGCTGTATAAAAGACTAAATATGAAAAAAAATTTATTCATTTTAAAGTAATAAAGATGTAAAAATAACAAATCTTTGATAACAATTGCTAATCCTGTTAATATATTAACGCTTTATAATTTAGAATTATTATAAATAAACTAAATCTCCAACTTTATTTTTGGTATGCTGCTATGTAATTGATTAAATTTGCACGTTTTATAGTAAATTTTTTAACAATCATATCTTCAAAAATATGTCAAAAGACATTCGAATTAAAAAAGGTTTAGACCTTAAGTTGAAGGGTGAAGCAGCTCATAAGATAGCTGATGCCACTCGCTCGAAAGTCTATGCTGTTAAACCTTCTGACTTCCATGGAGTAACTCCAAAGATGGTAGTAAAAGAAGGAGATAACGTTAAAGCGGGAGAAGTAATTTTCTATTCTAAATCAGATGAGAAAGTTAAATTTGTTGCTCCTGTAAGCGGAAAAATTCAAGAGATCAAACGTGGTGAAAAAAGAGTCATTTTAGAGATTCTTATTGCTGCTGATTCTCAGGATATTTGCGTTGAGCATAGCAAGAAAAATCCTAACGATTTATCAACAGAAGAAGTAAAAGAACATTTGTTAGCTTCTGGATGTTGGCCATTTATCAATCAACGTCCTTATGATGTTATTGCTAATTCTGCTGACACGCCAAAAGCTATTTTTATTTCAACTTATGCATCAGCTCCATTAGCAGCTGACGCAGAGTATGTTTTAGAAAACAAGTTAGCTGCTTTTCAGGTTGGTGTAGATGCTTTAGCAAAATTAACTTCTGGTAAAGTTCATTTATCATTAAAAGGAAAAGGAAACTCTATTTTTAGTGATGTAAAAGGTGTTGCTTTACATAGAATTTATGGTCCTCATCCTGCAGGTAATGTTGGTGTTCAAATTTCTAAAATTGACCCAATTAGTGCTGGAGAAAGAGTTTGGACAGTTGCTCCTCAAGATGTTGCTTTAATAGGTGAATTATTTTTGACAGGTAAATTCAACAGCACCAGAACAGTTGCATTAGTAGGTTCTGAAGTTTCGGAACCTCAATATTATAATGTAATTGCTGGAGCACAAGTGAGTGACTTAGTTGCTGGGAAAATTAAAAACGATAATGTAAGAATTATTGCTGGAGATGTTTTAACCGGTAAAAAAGTAACTTTAGATGGTGTTGTAAATCTTTACACAAATACTGTTTCGGTTATACCAGAAGGTAATGTGTATAGAATGTTTGGTTGGATGCCATTTGCATCTCCAAGTGTTCATAGTATGCAAAGAACCGCTTTATCTTTCTTAATGCCAGGTAAAAAATATACTCCTAATACCAATTTAAATGGAGAGGAAAGAGCATTAGTAGTTACCGGTGAAATGGAGCAAGTAATGCCAATTGATATTTTTCCAATGCAATTATTAAAAGCTTGTATGGCAAATGATATCGAAAAAATGGAAAATTTAGGTATCTATGAAGTAGCGCCTGAAGATTTTGCTTTAATTGATTATACTAACACATCTAAATTAGAGGCTCAAGATATTATTAGAAAGTCTTTAGATTTAATGATTAAAGAAGTAGGATAAAGATGAAATTTTTAAGAGATAAAATAGACCAAATTAAGAAGCCTTTTGAGAAAGGTCAAAAATTGGAAAAATTTGCACCTGCGATTAATGCACTTGATACTTTCTTGTATGTTCCAAATCATACAACAAAAAAAGGAGCTCATATTCGCGATGCTGTAGATTTAAAAAGAACTATGATTACTGTTGTTCTTGCATTAGTTCCAGCTTTAATTTTCGGAATTTATAATGCAGGTTTTCAACATTTTTCACAAATTTCAGGTTCAGATATGTCGTTCGGAAATTTATTTACTTTCGGTTTATGGAAAGTAATTCCAATGATTATCGTTTCTTATGCGGTTGGATTAGCAATAGAATTTGCTTTTGCAATTTACAGAGGGCATGAAGTTAATGAGGGTTATTTAGTTACGGGATTATTAATTCCAATGGTTATGCCGGTTGATTTGCCTTTATGGATGTTAGCACTTTCAGTTGTGTTTGCAGTTGTAATTGGTAAAGAGGCTTTTGGTGGAACTGGTATGAATATATTAAATCCTGCTTTATTAGCAAGAGCATTTGCTTTCTTCGCTTATCCAACATTCATGTCTGGAGATAAAGTATGGGTTGCTGATGCTTCTACTGTTGATGCTGTTTCTGGTGAGACTATCTTAGGTAAATTAGCAGCAGGTAAAGATGTAGCTTATTCTACAATGGACATGTTTACGGGAGTAATACCTGGTTCAGTAGCAGAAACTTCAACGTTATGGATTTTAGTTGGTGGACTTATTTTAGTTGCCACTGGAGTTGGAAGTTGGAGAATTATGGTAAGTGGTTTTATTGGAGCTGCATTAACTGCTTTTGCTTTCAATTCTTGGGGAGCAAATGCTTTAATGAGTTTTGAATGGATAAATCATTTATTTGTTGGAGGTTTAGCTTTTGGTATAGTTTTTATGGCAACAGATCCAGTTTCTGGAGCTCAAACTACAAAAGGTAAATATATTTATGGTTTCTTAATTGGATTCTTTAGTATTTTAATTAGAATTTTTAATCCTGCATATCCAGAAGGGGTAATGCTAGCCATTTTATTATTAAATGTGTTCGCGCCAACTATTGATCATTATGTAGTAGAAGCTAATGTGAAAAGAAGAAAAGCAAGAGCTGCAAAAAAACAACTTAAAACTGCTTAATCATGGATAGAAATAGTAACGGATATACTTTTTTGTTTGCAGGAATTATGGTAACGGTTGTAGGAGCTTTATTAGCTTTTACTGCAACATCATTAAAACCAGCTCAGGACGAAAATGTTAAGAAAGAAAAGATGCAAAATATTCTTGCTTCTGTAGGAGTAGTTGTAGATAGAGAAGCTGCGGCAGCTAAATTTGAATCGGTAATTAAAGAAAAATTAGCTTTAAAAGAAGATGGTTCTGTTGCAAATGGCGTTGATGCTTTTAATGTTGATTTAAAAGAAGAATTGTCAAAACCAGCTTCAGCACAAACATACCCACTTTATCTTGCAGAAGAAGGTGGTAAAAAATTCTATATCATTCCTTTAAGAGGAGCGGGATTATGGGATGCAATTTGGGGTTATGTTGCTTTAGAAGAAGATATGAATACTGTAAAAGGTGCCGTATTTGATCATAAAGGAGAAACACCAGGTTTAGGTGCAGAAATTACTCAAAAATGGTTTCAAGACCGTTTTGTAGGTAAAAAAATTAAAGATGCTTCAGGAAAAATTGAAGGAGTAAAAGTTGTTAAAGCTAACGCAACTCCAAATGATGTTGATGCAATTTCAGGAGCAACAATTACAAGTAATGGTGTTTCTGCAATGGTTGCAGAAAGATTAGCACATTACCAAAATTATTTTGATAAACAAAAATAAGAAGTCATGGCAGAAAAAAATAGTTTAAAATCCTTAGTGGTTGATCCATTAAATGACAATAACCCAATTACCGTTCAGGTATTAGGTATTTGTTCTGCTCTTGCTATTACGGTTCAATTAAAACCTGCAATAGTAATGGCTTTATCAGTAATGGTAGTTACGGCTTTTAGTAATTTAATTATCTCTTTATTGCGTAATTTAATTCCTAATCGTATTCGTATCATTGTGCAGTTAGTAGTTGTAGCGGCTTTAGTAATTTTAGTTGACCAAGTACTGAAAGCATTTGCTTATGATGTTAGTAAACAATTATCAGTATTTGTTGGTTTAATTATCACAAACTGTATTGTAATGGGACGTTTAGAGGCATTCGCTTTAGCTAATCCTCCAGGAAAATCTTTTATGGATGGAATAGGAAATGGTTTAGGATATGGTGTAATCTTAGTTTTAGTAGCATTCTTTAGAGAATTATTAGGTTCTGGAAAATTATTAGGATTTGAAGTTCTTGGTCATAAAGGAGCAACTATTGCAGATTCTACAGGCTTATACGCAATGGGTTATGAAAATAACGGACTAATGTTATTATCTCCAATGGCACTTATTGTGGTTGGTTTAATCATTTGGGCGCAACGTGCTAAGAATCGTAAATTAATAGAAAACTAATAGCTTTTGCTATTTAAAATATATAACAATGCAAGAATTAGCTAGTTTATTTGTAAAAAGTATCTTCATTGAAAATATGATTTTCGCATATTTTCTTGGAATGTGTTCTTATTTAGCGGTTTCTAAAACGGTTAAAACGGCAGTAGGACTTGGTGTAGCAGTAGTATTTGTATTAGCTATTACAGTGCCTATCAATTATTTATTAGATAATTATTTATTAAAACCAGGAGCGTTAGCATGGGCAGGATATGGTGAATATGACTTAAGTTTCTTAAGCTTTATCATGTTTATTGCTGTAATTGCTTCTATGGTACAATTAGTAGAAATGGTAGTTGAAAAATTTGCTCCAGCATTATATAGTGCTTTAGGTATTTTCTTGCCATTAATCGCTGTTAACTGTGCTATTTTAGGAGGTTCTTTATTTATGCAGCAAAAAGCATTTAATTCAGTAACAGAAGCAACAACTTACGGGTTAGGTTCTGGTATTGGATGGTTTTTAGCAATTTTAGCTATTGCAGCTATTAGAGAAAAAATTGCTTATTCAAATGTACCTGCACCATTAAAAGGATTAGGAATTACGTTCTTAATTACGGGATTAATGGCAATCGCATTCATGAGTTTCATGGGTATTAAAATATAATTAGAAAACAATTAACTTATGGAAATAGTATTAAGTGTTGTAGTGTTTTTAACCATTGTTTTCCTTTTAGTAGGAATATTACTTGGTGCAAAAGCTAAATTACTGCCTTCTGGGCCAGTAAGTATTAAAATTAATGGAGAAAATGAAATTGAAGTAGAATCGGGTAGTTCTCTTCTTTCAACTCTAGGAAATAATAAAATCTTTTTACCATCAGCTTGTGGTGGTGGAGGTACATGTATTCAATGTAAATGTATTGTAACTGAAGGTGGCGGGGAAGCACTTCCAACTGAAGTTCCTCATTTTAGTAGAAAAGAATTAGCTGCTGGATGGAGACTTGGGTGCCAAGTTAAAGTTAAGAATGATATGGTTATCGAAGTTCCAGAAGAAGTTTTTGGAATTAAAAAATTCGAAGCTAAAGTATATTCTAACTACAACGTAGCTTCTTTTATTAAAGAATTTATTGTTGAATTACCAGATGATATGCATTACGAAGCAGGAGGGTATATTCAAATTGAAATTCCTAAATGTGAAGTTAAATTTTCTGACATGGATATTACAGCTCATCCAGAAGAACATCCTGGTGATCCTGAAAAATTCAAAGCAGAGTGGGATAAGTTTAAGTTATGGCCTTTAGTTATGAAAAATGACGAATTGGTGGAAAGAGCTTACTCTATGGCTTCTTACCCAGCTGAAGGAAGAAAAATTATGTTAAATGTTCGTATTGCAACGCCTCCTTTTGACAGAGCTATAAACGATTGGATGAAAGTAAACCCAGGTATTGCTTCTTCATACGTTTTCTCAAGAAAAGCTGGAGACCCTGTTGTGGTTTCAGGACCTTATGGTGAATTCTTTATCAACGAATCAGAAGCAGAGATGCTATATGTTGGTGGAGGTGCTGGTATGGCGCCAATGCGTTCTCACCTTTATCACCTTTTCCGTACAGTAAAAACAGGAAGAAAAGTTACGTATTGGTATGGAGGTCGTTCTAAGCGTGAATTGTTTTATACAGATCATTTTAGAGCATTAGAAAAAGATTTTCCTAACTTTAAATTCTATTTAGCGCTTTCTGAACCAGCTCCAGAAGATAACTGGAAAGTGAAAGAAGGTGTTGATGGAGAAGGAGACGGATTTGTTGGGTTTATTCACAATGTTGTAATTGATAACTATTTGTCTAAACATGAAAATCCTGAGGATATTGAATTATATTTCTGTGGTCCACCTATGATGAACAAAGCTGTTCAAAAAATGGGGGAAGACTTTGGTTTAGACCCAGATAACATCAGATTTGATGATTTTGGAGGTTAGTCCAAATTTATATATACCAAAACCGATTCAGAAATGAGTCGGTTTTTTTGTTTTTTAACAGTTGTTAAAGTATAATTTTTATTACATTGCGTTCAAATTAGTCCCAAACTATATTTATAATGAAAAAAACGTACCTACTATTATTGTTATTTGTCGCTTTTTTTGCAAAAGCACAAAATGATCAAAAAAAACAAATTAAACTTACTTCACACAACAAAGAATCTGTTCGTAGATTTGGAGTTGTAAGATGCTTGTCAACAGAGGCCGATTCTTTAAGCAGAATTCAAAATCCTAGTAGAGGAACTATTAATGAATTTGAAGATTGGTTAGCGCCAAAAATCGAACAATATAAGAGACAAGTTGCAAATGGAACCTTGAATAGAGCGACTATTTTAACAATTCCGGTTGTTGTTCATGTAATTCATAATGGAGATGCCGTTGGAACAGGAGAGAACATTAATGACAACCAAGTGCTTTCTCAAATTAGAGTTTTAAATGAAGACTTCAGACGCATGTTAGGCACTCCAGGTTACAACACTAATCCTATAGGAGCAGATATTGAGATAGAATTTTGTATGGCACAAACAGATCCATTTGGTGCAGCAACTAATGGTATAAATCGTGTTAATACCGGTGTAGCAAGTTATAATTCTATGGCTGCAACAGATGCAATGAAAACTACCACAATTTGGGATCCAACACAATATTTAAATATGTGGTCGGTTCGTTTTGGTGGAGGTATGGCAGGAACATTAGGTTATGCCCAGTTTCCAGACAATTCTGGTTTAGGAGGTTTGACTGCAAGTGGTGGAGCTGCTAATACAGACGGTGTTGTTTCTTCTTTTGATGCGTTTGGCTCACAAGCATATGCGGCTGGTACTTATAATCCAACATATAATTTGGGTAGAACAATGACTCACGAGGTAGGGCACTGGGTTGGATTGCGTCATATATGGGGAGATGGTAATTGCACAGTTGATGATTTTTGCGCTGACACTCCAGGTTCAGATGCTGCCAATTTTGGATGTCCAAACACAAATAGTTGTGTTGACCCTGCACCTGATCCTAGAGATATGGTTGAAAATTATATGGATTATACCGATGATGCCTGTATGAACATTTTTACTGAAGATCAAAAATCAAGAATTCGTACCGTTTTTACAGTTTCTCCTAGGAGAATGGAATTAGCATCTTCAACTAAATGTCAACCACCTTCACCAATTATAGGGTTTAATACAGATGAAACAATTATAAATGAAGCTACTGATTGTGGTTATCAAGATGTTGTTTTGAGTTTAGGAATTGCTTTAGCTCCTAGTGCTGACGCAACAGTTACATTTACAACTTCAGGAACAGCTACAGGTTCAGGCTTAGATTTTGATATTTTTCCAGCTTCTGTTATTTTTCCAGCAGGTTCAACTCCTACCAGAAATGTTACCGTTAGAATTTATAACGACGGACAAGTTGAGTCAACAGAGAATATTTTGATAGGAATGAATATTGCAACGAGTGGTAATGCTGTTATTACATCAGGAACTTTAAAAGACCACCTTGTTACAATTAATGATGATGATTTTGCACCATCTCCATCTGTTACAGTAGATATTATGAATGCAGATTTTAATACAGGTGCAAATGGTTTTACTTCTACTGGTAATGCAGGTTCAGATTTTTTTAGATTAGGTACAGCGGTTACTGCTTCTAGTGCTTTTTGGACAATACAAAATACAAATGCAACTCAATTTGCTTTTAGTAATGACGACACTTGTAATTGTAATAAAAATAACGACATGCTAATTTCTCCAGTATTTAGTTTAGCAGGCTTGTCAAACGCAACTTTAACTTTTGATCATGCTTTTTCAGCTGGAGTTTTAGCTGAAGTAGGCGAAGTGCGTATTTCTACAAATGGAGGAGCTACGTGGACTACAATACAAACTTTAACGAATACAAGTACGGCGTTAGGTGGAGGTGCTATTTCTACTCCTTGGGTTAACGGTAATACAATTAACTTAGCAGCATATTTAGGACAAACTAATCTTAGACTTGCTTTTCGTTATAGAGATGGAGGCGGATGGAATTACGGAATGGCAATAGACAATGTAAGAGTGTTTTCTAGTACTGTAGCTGTAATTCAAGAAGCAGTAAATAGTGCTAATAAAGATAATGTACAATTACGAAATAATGAAACAGTACATTGGTTTGATCCAGCTACTAATAATGTAATGGGAACTATTCAAAATGCTTCCACTTTTGATTATGGATGTACAACTGTTGAAGTAGATAGAAGTCAAGTTTCATTAGGAGCTGCTACTGGACCTTTTATTGATACAAATGTTGCAAATGAAATTTTAGCAAAAACATTTTATATCAATCCAACGAATGATTCTTCAACCGGAAATTATACCGTTTCATTCTATTATACAAATGCAGAGGTTTTGGCTTGGGAAACAGCTACAGGTAAATCAAGAACAGAACTTCATGTGATAAAAGTTATAGACAACCCAGTAAATTTAGTAAATGATATTAATTTTAGTGGTTTTAATATTGAAGAAATTCCAGCAACTATTGTAGCTTTTGGATCAGATGTTATTTTTCAGGCTACATTTTCTACAAATTTAGCTGGAGGTTATGCTTTAGGACCAAAATCTACTATTAATTGTGGTGATATTGTTTCTACTTGGGATGGATCCACGTGGTCAAATGGAAGTCCTAACAAACAGATTGCAATTGTAATTAATGGAGATTATGACACCGCGCTAAATGGAAGTTTTGAATGCTGTAGTTTAGTTGTTAATTCTGGATTTAATTTTGATATCCAGGCAGACAATTATGTTTTAGTTGTGAATGAATTAACCAATAATGGTACTTTCTCAATTTTTAATAATGGATCTTTAATTCAAGAAAATGATATGGCTATAAATACAGGTACTATATCATATGAAAGAATAGCATCAGTAAGATTACAAGATTATGTTTATTGGTCTTCTCCAATTTCAGGTTTTGATGTTAATGATATTTCCCCACTTACTCCGTCTGCTTTTTATTGGACATGGAATCCAACAGCATTAAATTCCAATTCTGGGCAAGGAAATTGGGTTAATGCATCTTCAATAATGGATCCAGGTGTTGGATATATTGTTAGAGCGCCAAATGGTTTTAGTAATACGGTTAACCAAAACTGGGTGGTTAATTTTAATAATGGAGTTCCTAATAACGGAGTATACTCACCTGTAATATCTCGAGGAGATAACTTAAATTCTGGTGCTGTAAGTTCTAGTGGAATTACATTAACAGACACAGATGATAATTGGAATTTAATAGGGAATCCTTATCCATCTTCAATAGGAGTAAATGCATTTTTAAATGCAAATTCAGAAATTGATGGTTTTGTTCGTGTTTGGTCTCATAGTACGTTGCCAACTGCTTTAAATTCTAGTTCATTTTATAATAATTTCAATTCAAATTACTCTGCCTCAGATTATATAACAATCAATGGTGCAGGTTCTACTAGTGGTCCAGGGACACTAAGTGTAATTGGAGGAGGTCAATCTTTCTTTGTGTTAATGAATTCAGGTTCTGCAGCAAATAGCACTGTAACATTTAATAATTCAATGAGAGATAAAACGTTTTCAAATAGTCAGTTTTATAGAACTTCAAATATTGAAAATGATTTTGAAAACCATAGAATTTGGTTAGACTTAGTAAGTACTACAGAAACATCAAGAACTCTTATTTCTTATAACGACAGAGCAACTAATGGAAGAGATAGATTGTATGATGCTTTAACGAATTATAGAAATAATCAAAATATTTATTCGTTACTGGAGAATAACCCAATGGTGATTCAAGGAAAAGCTTTGCCTTTCTCAGAAGAAGATGTTGTTAAAATAGGTGTAAAAGTTCCTTCAAATGGTCAGTATTCAATTGCAATTGGAGCTTTAGATGGTTTGTTTGCTAATCAAAATATTTTTATAAAAGATAATGTAAATAATGTTGTACATGATTTAAAATCTTCTCCTTATAGTTTTACAGCGGTAGCAGGAATATTGAATAATCGATTTGAAATTATTTATAAACCAACTGTTTTAAGTGCTGAAGATTTTACAAGTAACAATCTAACTGTTTATGTAGAATCAAAAATTATTAATGTAGTTTCTTCTACTGAAGATATTGAAGAAATCAATGTGTTTGATGTGTTGGGTAGAAAACTTTACGAAAATATTTCAATAAATAATAAGACTTTTTCTATACCATTATTAAATACAAATAATCAAACATTAATTTTGAAGGTAAAATTTAAAAATGGTCAGGTTTACACACAAAAAATCATTTTATAAATTTCAAAGAGGATAAATATTTATAATAAACCGATTCAGAAATGAGTCGGTTTTTTTATTTGTAACCATTCAATTCGTACTTTTGTAACATGGAAGAGTTAACCGAGCAAGAATTGCATCAAATTGCTATGAATCATGTGGGTAAAGACCTAGAAAAAAAAGGTTTTGAATTCATTGCAATTAATAGCCAATTAAAAAAGCATCCACAATTTGTTTGTGTAGATACGCAAAATACGCTTCATTTTGTAATGGTTCAGGCTGTGCCATACCCAATAAATCCAGATGAACCAAATGTTCTGTTTATAGAAACATTTATTAATCATGCTAAAACAAAAAAAGCTAAAGTATTGTTTGCTGGAGTTGGTATAGCAAATGCTGACGATTTTGAAAAACCTGTTTACACAACATCTGACTATATTATCAATTACAATGGCTATCAAGAACTTTTATAATTTACTAGTTTTACTAGTAGTATTGACTTCGTGCAAAAAAAACGAAACCCAAATTTTCACTATTCAAGGTGAGGCTCAAGGAAGTACTTACTCTATCAAGTTTGTTGCTACCGAAGAAAATGTAACTAAAAATCAAATAGATTCTTTGTTAACTGCTTTTGATTTATCGCTTTCAACCTATAGAACAGATTCTAAAATTTCCAAAATAAACGCAGGTGATACGTCAGTTGTAGTAGATGATTTTTTTACAGAAACGTTTCATCTTTCTAAACAAATTTGTAAAGAAACCGAAGGGTTGTTTGATCCTACTATTGGGGTTTTAGTAAACGCATATGGTTTTGGTCCTAATCGTCAACATAAAAATTTAAATCAAACACAAATTGATAGTTTGCTTAATTATGTTGGGTTTGATAAAATTAATTTGAATTCCGATAACACAATAACTAAAAAGCATAACGAAACCTATATCGATTTTAATGCGATTGCTCAAGGGTATTCAGTTGATGTAGTGGTAAATTATTTAAAATCTAAAGGAATTGAAAATGCCATTGTAGAAATAGGTGGCGAATTATTTGCTTTAGGAAAAAATACAATAGATAATAAAAATTGGATAGTAGGAGTAGACGATCCTTTACAAATGCCAGAAGAGCGCACATTAATTGCTAAAGTAAGCCTTGAAAATTTAGGAATGGCAACTTCGGGAAATTATCGTAAAGTTATGATTGATGAGAAAACAGGTGAAAAATTTGTGCATATCATCAATCCGAAAACAGGATTAGCGCAAAAAAATAATGTTTTAAGTGCAACAGTTTTATCAAAATCCGCAGGTTTGTCTGACGGATATGCTACAGCCTTTATGTTGATGAGTTTGGAAGAAAGTAAGTTGTTTCTTCAAAAACATCCAGAATTATATGTAATGCTTTTATACTCAGACAGTCAAAATAAGATGCAACAATTTACTACAGATAACTTTAATTTATTAATTAAAGAATAATTCTAAACAAGAATTTAATTGTTAAAACTTGTATAATAAATTTTTGATTTTGTAGTTATAGATATAATTTTATCCAATCAAAATCAAATTTTATGAAGAAATTTAAAATTTCCATTTCTTTATTGCTATTTGTTCCGGCATTTATTTTTGCGCAGGAATTTAAGCTTGAAGATCCAATTCCAACTGATCCAAATGTAAAAATTGGAAAACTATCAAACGGATTAACCTACTACATCCGTAAAAATGCAAAACCTGAAGAAAAGGTAGATTTACGCTTAGTTGTAAATGCGGGTTCAATTCAAGAAACAGACGAACAACAAGGTTTAGCCCATTTCATGGAACACATGTGTTTCAACGGAACAAAACGATTCCCAAAAAATGAATTGGTAAATTATCTTCAAAGTATTGGGGTGAAATTCGGTCAACATTTAAACGCTTACACTAGTTTTGATGAAACGGTTTACTTTTTACCAATTCCTTCAGACGATAAAGATAAAGTTGAAAAAGGATTTCAAATTATAGAAGATTGGGCTTTTAATACGACTTTAACTCCTGAAGAAATTGATAAAGAAAGAGGTGTTGTTTTAGAAGAATACCGTTTAGGTTTAGGTGCTGATAAAAGAATGATGGGTCGATTTATGCCTAAAATGATGTATAATTCATTATATGCTAAACGTCTTCCTATTGGACAAAAAGAAATTCTAGAAAATTTTACATATGATAAATTAACTAGTTTTTATAAAGATTGGTATCGTCCTAATTTAATGGCAGTAATTGTTGTTGGAGATATTGATGTCGCTGAAATGGAACAAAAAGTGATTGCTCATTTTGGAAAATATAAAAATCCAAAAAAACAAAAAGAGAGAAAAACGTATGATGTTCCAAATCATAAAGAAACATTTGTAGCGGTAGAGTCTGATAAAGAAGCAGCATTTGCTCAAGTACAATTATTGTATAAAGATTATGATGAACCAAAAAAAGTAGTAACAATTGCAGATTTTAGAGAATATCTAGCTCAAGGACTTTTTTCTACAATGCTAAATAATAGATTAGAGGAATTGCAAAACAGTCCAAATCCTCCTTTTAATTTTGGTTTTACTTATCATGGCGGAACTTTTGCACGAACAAAAGAAGCGTTTCAATCTTTTGCAATGGTTTCCCAAGATAAACAATTAGAAGCTTTAAAAGTTTTAGTAACAGAGAACGAAAGAGTAAGATTGTTTGGGTTTACACAAGGTGAATTAGAACGTGCAAAAGCAGAATATTTTTCTCAAATTGAAAGACAATATAACGAAAGAGAAAAAAATGAATCTGAAAATTTTGTTTCGGAATACCAATCAAATTTCCTAGAAAAAGAACCAATACCTAGTATCGAATGGACATTTGATATTTTTAAAAAAATGTTACCAACAATAACGGTTGAAGATACAAACGTTTTAATTGCTAAATATTTAAAAGAAGATAATAGAGTGGTTATCTTAACAGGTCCAGAGAAAGAAGGATTAGCTAAGCCAACAGAACAAGAAGTGTTAAATTCTTTAACGGTAAATAAAAGTGAACTAACTGCTTATGCTGAAACTAAAGTTTCCGAAAGTTTATTGAGAAATCAAGTTAAAGAAGGAAGTATCGTTTCAAAAGAAAGTAATTCGAAATTAGGAACAACTACTTTAAAACTTTCTAACGGTGCTACTGTAGTGTACAAAAAGACTGATTTTAAAAACGATCAAGTAATGTTTGAAGCACTAAGTTTTGGTGGTTCAAATTTGTTTACAAATGATGAAATGGCTAGAGTTTCATTAGCAATGGGCGGTTTGTCGGAAGCAGGTTTTTCTGGAATGTCTAAAAATGACATTAATAAATTTATGACTGGAAAAATAGCAAGAGTAAATCCATATGTTTATGGTATTTATGAAGGATTAAATGGGTCTTCAACTCCAAAAGATTTAGAATATTTATTTCAAATGACGTATGCTTATTTTACTGATTTAAATTTTGATAAAGAAGCATTTACAGGTTTTATTACTAAGCAAAAAGGATTTATGTCTAATATGATGTCGCAACCTGCATCTTATTTTTCAAATGAATTTTATACGTATTTAAATAAAGAAAATCCAAGATATAAAGGTTTTCCAAAAGAAGAAGATTTTGACAAAGCCGATTATGAACTAGCTTATAAAAAGTATAAAGAGCGTTTTGCAAATGCAGCGGATTTTAACTTTTATTTTGTTGGAAATTTTGATGAGGCGCAATTAGAAGCTTTCTCTGCTAAATATATTGCATCATTACCTTCAAATAATAGTGCGAAAGAAAGTGCAAAAGATTTAGGATACAGAATGTTAAAAGGCTCTCATAAAAAAATAGTAAATAAAGGGAAAGATCCAAAAAGTACTGTTAATATTATGATTTATGGAGATACTAAATATGATGCAAAAGAAGCATTTGCTTTAAAAGCATTAGGCGAAGTGTTAACTATAAAATTAGTAGAAGAACTTAGAGAAAATGAAAGTGGTGTTTATGGAGTAGGCGCAAGAGGAAGCATGAGTAAAGTGCCTTATGGAAGTTACAATTTCTCTATTTCATTTCCTTGTGGTCCAGAAAATGCTGAAAAACTTACCGAATCTGCTTTAAGGGAGTTAAATAAAATAGTTATGAATGGTCCTGAACAAGTAGATTTAGATAAATTTAAAGAAGCTTCAAGGTTAGAATACAAAGAAAGCTTAAAAGATAACCGCTACTGGATGTCAGTTTTAAAACGTCAATATACAGATGGTGTTAATCCAGAAGAAGTATTTGAATTTGAAGCTAAATTGAATGCATTAACCGTTAAAGAACTTCAAGATGTGGCTAAGAAATATTTAGATAAAGATAAAGTAATTGGTATGTTAATGCCGGAAGAATAAAGAGGTTTTTATTAAATTCAAAATCCCGCAATTGTAGTAATTGCGGGATTTTTATTATTTATAACAAACTGGAATAATTTCCCCTTTTGCTAAACAATATTTTTCTACTAATTCGGGTGTGATTTTTTTGGTGTAATCTACTTCATCAACTTTAAAACCAATGCTTCTTAGTTTGTCAAAGTAATCTCTTCCGTAAACTCTAACGTGGTCGTATTGTCCGAAGATTTTTGCTCTTTCTTTTTCATCGGTAATAGAATCGTCAGAAAAAGTAACATCACGTGATAAATCTTGTGGAATTTGAAAGATTCCCATTCCGCCTGGTTTTAAAACACGATATAATTCTTGCATTGCCTTTGTGTCATCTGGAATATGTTCCAAAACGTGATTACATAAAATCATGTCATACGAATTATCTTCAAAAGGTAAATTGCAAATATCTGCTTTAACATCGGCTAAAGGCGAGAATAAATCGGTAGTCGTATAATCTAAATTGGTTTGTTTTTTAAAACGTTTGTAAAATTCTTGTTCGGGTGCAAAGTGTAATATTTTCTTTGGCGCCGTAAAAAAATCAGTTTCATTTTGTAAATACAACCATAGTAAACGATGTCTTTCTAATGAAAGTGTACTTGGTGATAAAACGTTGTTGCGTTGTGTTCCATATCCATAAGGTAAAAACATACGAAAGCTTTTCCCATCAATTGGATCCGTAAAGCGACTTCCCTTTAATAAAAAAGCTAAAACAGGGCGAACCACAATACTCAATCGAATCAATATCGGACGCGGAATAGTATTTAATATAAGTTTAAAAAGTTTTTTCATATTTTTTTTGAACACAGATTTCACAAATTTTCACAGATTCTTTTTTGTTGAATCTTTATAATATTATTCTTTTATATTTTAAACTGTCTTCTCCAAAATTTACTAACAAACCAATTTTATTTTTAGAAGCTGCTAAATAATTTAACACTTGTTTGGTTTCACTAGAAGTAAGTGTCTGAATTGCTTTTAATTCTAATATGATTTCTCCAAAGACTGTAAAGTCAGAAAAATAATATCGGGGTAAAACTATGCCTTTATAATTGATGTTGTATTGTTTTTCTCTTTCATAAGGAATATTATTTATTTTAAATTCATATTCTAAAGCATCACCATAAACATTTTCGTTATGTCCTTTACCTAAAACTTTATGTACTTCCATACACAATCCAATGGTGTTATAGGTTTCGTCTTTTAAGTAATATTCGTCAAGCATATTAAAAAATATAATCTGTGATAATCTGTGAAATCTGTGTTTGTTTAATTTATAATACTAAAGGTTTCTCTCTCAATCCGTCTTCTTCATTGCTAACAATTCCTAAGGCTTCATATATGTATGCAAATGTTGATAATAATTCAGGTTTTCCATTAACAATAGCAACATCATGTTCAAAATGTGCACTTGGTTTTCCGTCGGCAGTAGTAATCGTCCAACCGTCTTTATGTTGTTTGATGTTTTTAGTTCCTTGATTAATCATCGGTTCAATAGCGATTACCATTCCGTTGACTAATTTTTTCCCTCGACCACGTTTTCCATAATTAGGAACTTCAGGATCTTCGTGCATTTTTCTGCCTAAACCATGTCCGCATAATTCACGAACTACACCATAACCGTGACTTTCGCAATATTGCTGAATCGCATGACCAATATCTTCAACACGATTACCCACTTTAGTTTCTCGAATTCCTACGTATAAAGACTCTTTAGTAACTTGTAATAACTTTTTTGTTTCTGGAGCAATTTCTCCCACTTCAAATGTATAAGCGTGATCGCCATAAAAACCATTTTTAAAAGCACCACAATCTACCGATATAATATCGCCATCTTGTAAAGGAATGTTGTTTGGAATTCCATGAACAACTTGTGTGTTTGGACTCATACAAAGCGAGTTTGGAAATCCATACATGCCTAAAAATGCAGGTTCTGCTCCGTGCGAACGAATAAAATCTTCCGCTAATTTATCTAAATGCAAAGTAGTAACGCCAGGTTTAATTTCCTTTGCAATCATTCCTAGTGTTTTAGAAACAATTAAAGCACTTTCGCGCATTAATTCTATTTCTTCAAGGGTTTTAAGTACAATCATAATACAAAATTTCGAAACAAAAATACGAATTCGAGAGCAATTTCAATTTCAAGAATAACTTTAATTTTAAATGATACTCTTTTTTACATGGAATTTCCTACTTCTAACTTCCTACTTTAAAATGAGAAATGTCATATTTTATTATTAAATTACCACATAAATTTGTACTATAAATTTCATTAGGTATGGGAAAATATGTAACTGCAGCGGAAGCTGTACAAGTAGTAAAAAGTGGTGATAGGGTCTATGTTCAGGCAGCAGCGGCTACACCAACAATATTAACAAAAGCTTTAACAGATAGAGCTTCTGAACTTAGAGATGTAGAAATATGTCACCTACATACAGAAGGTGATGCGCCCTATGCAAATCCTGCATTAGCGGATAGCTTTCATGTAAACTCTTTTTTTATTGGAGCAAATGTTCGTCATACACTAAAAGCAGGAAATGGTTCTTATACACCTGTTTTTTTAAGTGAATTGCCTTTATTGTTTCCTAAAAATGTTGTGAAATTAGATGTTGTTTTTATACATGTTTCACCACCCGATAGTCATGGATATTGTTCGTTAGGTGTTTCTGTTGAGGCAACTGTGGCTGCAATTGAAAATGCTAAAACAGTTGTTGCACAAGTTAATCCAAATATGCCAAGAACTTTTGGTGATGGAATTCTACACGTTTCTGAAATTGATTTTCTGGTAGAAGTTAATGTGCCAATTTTTGCTCATGAAGTAACTCCATTTACAGCCGAAGAAGAAAAAATAGGAACTTATGTTGCTTCATTAATTGAAGATAAGAGTACGTTGCAAATGGGAATTGGTTCTATTCCTAATGCAGCTTTAAGTAAATTAACCAATCACAAGGACTTAGGTTTACATACGGAGATGTTCTCTGATGGAGTAATCGATTTAATTGAAAATGATGTCATCAATTGTAATTACAAAGGAACTTTAAGAGGAAGAGCTTTGGCAACTTTTTTAATGGGTTCAAAACGTTTGTATGATTTCGTAGATGATAATCCGTTTATAGAGATGAAAGAATCTTCTATGGTGAATGATACCGCTCGTATTCGAAGAAATCCAAGAATGGTAGCTATTAATTCGGCTATTGAAGTGGATTTAACCGGGCAATTTTGTGCTGATTCTATTGGTAGTATCATGTATTCAGGAGTAGGAGGTCAAATGGATTTTATTCGCGGTGCTTCGTTAAGTGAAGGCGGAAAAGCGATTATAGCTTTACCTTCTACAACTAAAAGAGGCGAAAGTAGAATTGTACCTTATTTAAAACAAGGTGCTGGTGTTGTAACTACCAGAGCTCACGTACATTATATAATTACAGAAAACGGAATTGCCGATTTATATGGGAAAACCTTAAAACAACGTGTTTCGGAATTGGTAAAAATTGCTCATCCATCTCATCAAGAAGCTGTAGATCGTGCGTATTATGAAATGACGGGTTGCCATAAATAAAATGAATTTAATATAGATTAAGATAAATAAAAAAGGTTGTTATTTTTTTAAATTCTCTAAACACAGGTAAAAGTTTTTGATAAATTTTAAAAAATCTAACATTTTGATTTTGAATTTTTTAGCAAAAAAGCATTGTTTTTGAAAATAAACCAAACTTTAACCTTTTAGCAACATTAAATAGTCTACCTTTGTAAGGAATTAAATTTTTCATAGATGAACATTTTTGTAGGAAGTCTTCCTTTCAGTGTAGAGGAAGCAGATTTAAGAGGTTATTTTGAAGAGTATGGAGCTGTTGAATCAGTTAAAATTATCTCTGACAAATTTACTGGAAGAAGTAAAGGATTTGGATTTGTTGAAATGGCTAATGATGCTGAGGCTCAAAAAGCAATCGACGAATTAAACGGTGGAACTATCGAAGGTAGAAAAATCGTTGTTAACAAATCTGAACCAAAACCAGAAGGCGAAAGAAGAAGCTTCGATCGTAACGCTGGTGGAAGTAGAGGTGGTTTCTCTAACAATAGAGACAACAACTCAAGAGGTCGTTACTAATATATTTTTGGATATAAAACGGAAAAAAGCCTTCGCATTGCGAAGGCTTTTTTATTGCTCTATTTTTTAATTTATCGTATTAAACTAAAATGACCTTTAAATTCTTTCTTTACGTTGTCTTTTATATATTCAATAGTAAACCAATAATCTGTAGAAGGAAGTAGCTTGTTATTGAAAGTTCCATTCCATCCTTCACTATTAGGGTCAATTTGTTTTATTAATTTACCATATCTATCAAAGATTTTAATAATTGCAGCATCTAAGGCACTACTACCTTTAATATTCCAAGTGTCATTATAACCATCTGCATTAGGTGTAAAATAACTTGGGTAATCTACAATTGTAAATGTTGCACTAATATTTCCACAACCATATTTATTGATAACAGTTAATGTATAATCGCCACCTGGAATATTTGTAAATACATTGCTGGTTTGAAAATAAGATCCATTTATAGAATATAAATAATCGTTAGACACTGGGGTTACAATTGCTGTTACCGTATTTTCAATTCCAAAAGCAATTAATTCGTTTGGTGTAATTGAAAGTGTATTAGGTACAATTGAATTTTCTGTACTTGCATTAAATACAGAAGAACAATTAGCCGCATTTGAAATGTTTGTAACAACTACTGAATATTCACCAACAGTTGAAGTGGTAAAAGAAGTACTAGTTTCTCCAAGAATTTCATTACCAGATAATGCATCATAACCAGTAAACCATTGAAAAGTATAATCGCTACTGTTTAATAGCGTTTTTATTTCAACAGGATAGGTTATATTGTTTAATTGATCTACACAAATTGTGTAAGGTTCTTTTAAAAGATTGTTTTCTGGATAAGGTCTTACATATAAATCTAATTCTAAAATTTTATAACAAGCTAGTCCAGATTCGCTATCAATGTTTGTTCTACTATTTAATCTAACATATATCTTTTGAAAATTAATTGTAGTATTTAAGAAATTAGTTGGCGCCATTATACGATTTGAATTCGTATTACCTAAAGCATCAGAAAGTACTTTATAATATTTAAATTCTATCGTATTTATAGGAGTAGCTCCTGCCATTTGTAATTCCCTTGTAGTTAAATCAAAATATTCAAAACCAGAATCATTACATAATTCTATTTGTGTTGGATTATTAATGCTGCCAGGATTAGCCATTACTACTAAATTTAATGTAGTAAATGATTCGCATGAATTATTAGTCGCATCTACAACTTTACAAATTATGGTTGTTGTGCCACTAGTGTAATTGTCAGGAGTTGTAATAGCATTATTACTTAATACGTCTGAATTATTAGCGTAAAAAGTAACTTGATAATTTAAATTTCCATTAATGATTTGATTAATTCTACTTTCTAAATTAAAAGTTGCTGTAATATCTCCACAATGACGAATTGGTGATGGCTGAACAATCGTTGGGTTTGGAAAAACAGTTAAGTTAAAACTTACTATTGAAAAACATTGTGTTAGTGAATCAAATAATCGTGCAAAAACAGTTCTCGTTCCTAATGTTAATGGAAGCGGTATATTTTTGTTAATCACTAAAATATTATCTCTTGCGTTGTCAAATGTGTTAAAATAGGAAACTATTACTGTTGCATTTTGACCTGCTAATGCTTCTACGTCTTTAATGCTTAATAAATACGAATCTAGCAAACATAAATTTTCGTTCGCAATATTATTTTGTAAAGGGGCTTGTGAAACAATAACATTAAAAGTTCCAATTCCTTCACAACTTTGAGTTGTGTTTGAAATTACTCTTGTGTAAATAGTTGTTGTTCCAACAGGTATTTGACTTGAATTATTTAGTCCATTTAATCCAGTTGAAGCATCTGATGTATTTAAATGAAAAGAAATTGCTACATCAGAACTTGGAAAATAGGTGTTTTTAATTAAAACACGATGCGCATCAAAATTAACAAATCCGTAGTTTAGATTTATTTCCGGACAAACAGCTGGAATGTCAGGGTAATTTGCAACACTTGTTGGATTAATTTGTAGTATAAAATTTCCAACGCCAGATGATGTACAGTTTGGAGTTACATTTTCGTTTACGGCTTTAACATAAATAGTTTGTAAAAATGGAGAACTCGTATTAATGTAATTCGTAGGATTTGGAATTAATTGTGTTAACCCAGAATCAGAATAAAAATTCAAAGTTAATCCAGTAGTATTATTTGTAAAGTAATTATAAAGCTGCAAAAGATTGGTTTCAGCAATTCCATCTAATGTGTTGCCAATATAATCACATTGTTCTAAAGTAGTAGCAACTGTATTTATTATTGGTAAAGCATTGATAGTAATAGAAATTGTGTTTGAGGTATTTGTACAAGTTCCTTGTTCTACTGTTTCTAAATAATATTGAGAAGTAGTGTTTAATGCTTGATTTAATTTATTTACGTTGTATGAAGAATTGTTTGCACCAGGAATTATTACTCCGTCTTTATACCATTGATAGGTTAAAGTACTATTTAAACTAGCATTCGCGTTTGTAGATGTAATAGTATAGGTGTCATCTTCACAAATTGAGGTGTTAGTTGCAATTTGAACACTTGGATTTGCAATGATTCTTATTACATTAGAATCTGTTTCTGAACAAGGAGAATTCGTAATTTTTATGAAATAATCTCCTGGTAAAGTAGGTGTGAATGAAGGTGTAGTTGCACCATTAATAATTATATTATTTCGATACCATTGATAGTTTAAAATGTCAATGGTAGAACTTAAATCTGTAATATTTATAATTGTTGATGTTAATTCTGGATTTGTATTTAAACAAATAGTATTCGAATTTGAGATACTAACATCGGGTTTTACATGAAACTTTAAATTAGCTTCAGATTCACTCACTCTTAAACCAGTTAAGCTTCCTGTCGGATTTACGGTAATATCATAGGCGGTGGTAACCACTTTATAAATGCCGCTTTCGGTAACAATTAGATTATTTGTGGAAGAAGTAGCATTTGAAATTGCATTTATTTGCACTCCATCTTTAAACCAAGTGTAATTGAATCTTAAGTTAGCAGGAACGCCCGGAAAGTCAGAAATATCAATTGTTGCTACTATTTCTTTAGAGTCAGGTTTACAATAATCTAAATTAGTTAATACCGAACCATCAATATTGTTCAGACTAACAGAAGATAAGAAATCGCAATTGGTACTTCCACTACCACCTGTTTGCGTAACAGATATATTTCCTGCTTGACCAGAGTAATTATCAATAACAATTACATATAAATCACCTGCATTACTATTAGGAATATTGACAGTTTCAACGTTGTCTGGTAAATAACTACAATCTATTTCATTTGCAGGATTTAATTGATTACAAATGTTGTTTAAATTTTGAAAAGGTCCCCATAGTACAAAATCCACATCGGAACCATTTCCAGCCAAATTTTGTTGACTAATTTGTAACGTGACATTTCCAGGATTATCTATTTCGATAAAAAACCAAGTAGGGCCTACATATTGTGTAGGAATACAAGTTGAATTAAAATTTTCTCCATTTCCACCAACAGAACTGCTGAACGGAATATTTGTGGCACAAGATTGATACGCTGCAGGATTAGCAGCTAGTTCGGCACAAGAAGATGCTCCTCCTTGGCCGAATGACCTTATACTTATAAAAAGTATAAAAATTAATAAATAAGGATTTGTTTTTTTCATGTTTATAGTTTGGGATTGCTAATTTATTACTTTTTCGTATTAAACCCGCATAATTAACAATTTTCCTTATTTTATGCTCAATTTTAGTTCGGATTTGCAATAGTTTTATATAGGCCAATAATTGCATTTAAATATCGGTTTTCAAGAGCAATTTCATTAAGTTGAGAACTAACTAAAGAATTCTCTCTTGAATTTATGATAAATAATGAACTTTCTCCCATCTCAAATAATCGGTCTTCTGCATTTAACAAAGTAGTAAAATCTTTAACTAGCTTGGTGTTATAATCTTGCTGAATTTCAAGTGAAACAATTTCTTGTTGTTGAGAATTAATTTTGTTTTCCAGGTTTTTTCTTTCAAATTGTAATCCGAATTCGGAATCTTGAATTTTTAAGTCGGCTAATTTTAAACTTCCTCTTTCTTTTCTAAGAAATATGGGAAATGAAAAATTGACTCCAATTTTATAATTTTCTAAACGATAATTATCAATGTAACTTGGTTCCGATAAATAGTTATAACTTAAGTCTAATTTTGGCAATAATGAATTTGCTTTTAATTTTCGATCTACTTTTAACATTGCTATTTTTGAGTCTATTGCTAAAATTTTAGGATGATTGTCTAGGTCAATTGGTGCAAGTTTATTTATTTGCAGTGTTTCTTTTATAGATTTAGAAAGAAAATCTTCGGGTTGTAAATTGTCTTTTAATTCTAAAGGAATATTGTTTTCAAGCCACAAATAATTTGATAATTCTAATTTTGCTTTTGTAAGTTTAAGTTTAGCATCTTCTAAATTTAATCTTCTGGTTTTAACGGCAATTCCAGCTTCTATACTATCAATTGCAGGTTTGTCTCCTTCTTCAATTAATTTTGCTACTCCCTTGTATCTAATTAAAGCATTTTCTAAATAGTTTTCATAAAGTTTAACTTCGTTAAAACTTCTTTTCCAGCTCATATAACTTACAGAAGCCGCATAAATAACTTCAACGGCCTGAAGGTTTCTTTCTGCCGTATTTAAATTTCTAGCAATTTTAGCCTTTCTTATATCGGCCATGCGTTGATTAATGAACAATCCTTGACCAATAGGTACAGAAATTCCTAAAGAATTTAATCCGCTATTAGGTAAGGTGTTTTCTGGATTTACATATATTCCTTCGGCATTATCAAATCCGGCTTTTAATTCAATTCCATACCAAGTCGGAATTTTAAAACTACTATTTAAAATAGAATAATATTCACTGTTTTTAAATTGCTTTTCGTTGTATTCTACTTCTATTTTTGGATCAAATGCACCTCTCGCTTGCATTAAATTTGCTTGAGCTTCATTCAGTTTTAAATCGGCTTGTTTTACAAGTGGATGGTATTTTTTTACATAACCCAAAAATTCATTAAAGCTGAATTCGGTCATGGTATCTTGTCCAAATAAACTTAGATTACTACAAAAGAAAAGAAATAAATAAAATAGTTTCGATTTCATTATTTTTTTGTTTTTTCTGTTGATGTTGGTTCGTAAAAGTTTGGCGGGAATCCGTTTAAAGTTCTCCAAATTTCAAACCAAATTGGCACATCGTTTAACAAGGCTAATGTTTGTGTTCCGGCTCCTATACTTAATTGTTTTGGCCATTTTTTGTCTTGTGGGTCTGGAGCAATTAAAACACGATATTTTCCGTTTTGACTGATAAAATTTTCTTTTGCCACAATTACACCACCAAATGTTCCAAAAGAAGCACCTGGCCAACCGCTAAATACAATTGTAGGCCAACCATCAAACCAAACACGAACTTTTTCGCCTTTGTTTATTAACGGAAAATTAACTGGATCGATATACGTTTCTACAGCAATTTCAAAATTAGCAGGCATAATACTTACCACAGATGTTCCTTCTTTTATGGTTTCTCCAATACCTGATTGTAATGCTCTGTTTACATAGCCATCTTGTGGGGCGGTAATGTAATACATTCCATTTCTAATTTGATAGTTCTTATATTGGTTTTTAAGTTTATTTACTTGCGCTTCTGTATCAAATTGCGAACTTAATGCGGTTTGTTTATCGCTACTCGCTTTTGCATTTTTTTCTGCATATTCTGCGCTAATTCTGTTAAGCTCCATTGTAGCATTTAATACTTCATTTTTGCTAGTAATATACTTGTTTTCTTGCGTAATTATTTTTGCCTCTGTGTCTTGAAGTTTCATTCTTTTTTCTTCAACATCAGTCATAGGCTTTAATCCTTCTTTTTCTAAATTTACAGAACGATTGTACTGTGTTCTTGCAATTTTTAATTGAGTCTTACTTGCTTCAAAATCGATACTATCACTTTGAACTTTTAAATAAGCTTGTTTCAGTTTATTTTGAGCTTGTTTTAATTTCAGATTTTTTTCATTTTGAATAGCACTCATTTGATTTTCTAACGCTAAAACTTTATCTGAATATGATATAGCAGCATTTTCTTTTGCTTTTACTTGATTGCCAGTGTTTTCAACTAAATCAGGATCTAAGTAGTCTTCTTTTGTTTCTGAAATAAATATAATGGTATCGCCTTTTTTTACAAAATCGCCTTCTTGAACATACCATTTTTCAATTCGCCCACCAATAATAGTCTGAATGGCTTGTGGTCGTTGATTTGGTTTTAAGGTAGTTACTGATCCTTGCCCTGAAACATTTTGTGTCCATGGTAAAAATAAAAATACAAGTAAAAGTATACCTAAAACCCAGATTGTTTTTTTTATGTTTTGATAGCCTTTGTTGTCTTCAAAAACTTTGGATGATTTGTATTTATTTATATCAACCCAATTTTCAATTCTGTTATTTGTTATGTTTAACATAATTATTTAATAGATTTGATTGTGTTATTTTCTAATGTTACAATTTTTGTACATTTTTCTTTCCAATAATTTCCTTTTGCTATTACAACTAATGTCCAAGGATTTTTTGGACTGGTTAAGAAATCTATAATTTCTCCCGCACTATATTTATCTAATTTTTCTACAGGCTCTTCTAAAAATAATACTTTTGGGTTGGTGATTAAACAACGTGCTAATAATATTTTTTGAACCGATGCCGAATTAATTCTTTTTCCTTCTGAAACCATTAGAGTATCCAACCCTAAAGGTAATGATTTGATTAAATCGGTTAATTTTAGTTTTTCAAGTAAGTCAGCAACTTCCTTTTTAGAAATATTAGGATTATTGCAGGTAATGTTTTCATAAATAGTTCCTTCAAAAGGGCTGTCGTCTATTGTAATTACTCCAATGTTATTTCTAAAATCATCAATACAATATTTTTTGATGTTTGTATTGTTTAAGAAAACACTACCTGTAGATGGTTCTAAAAGTCTTGCTAACAAACGAAGCAAGGTTGTTTTGCCACTTCCGTTTTCTCCTTGAATAAGCATTCGGTCCCCTTTGTTTAATTGAAGATTGATATCTTTAATTACAGGAGTTTCACTGTCTGGGAACTGAAATGAAATTTCTTTAGTTTCCATACAAATGGTATCATCATCTATATAGTATTTAGTAGTTTTATTTTCTGCGGTATGTTCTAGTTCTAAATCTACAACAGCTCCTAACTTTTCTAAAGACGTGGTTACATCATAAAACAATTCTAAACCATAAAACAATTTTTCTACAGCAGAAATAATGGTAATAATAATAATTTCTGCGGCTACAAACTGACCAATGTTCATTTGTTGATTTAAAACTAACATTCCGCCAATAATTAACAAACCAGCTGTAATAACAACTTTAAAACCAGTTAATTGAATAAATTGTTTTCTTAAGACCTTAAAATGACTTTCTCTGTGTACCAAATATTCATTTACTAATGTGTCATTTTTATTTAATGAAAAGTCAAATAGTTTTCCGTTTTTAAAACTCAAATGATTTCTAGCAATTTCTTGAAGCCAATGTGCCACTTTATATTTGTACTTTGATTCTTTTAAACTGGTAGATAAGCCAGAATCATAATTTATTTTAAATATTAAATAAAGTAAAACTAGTAGTATAATTCCAAAAAATATAAAAAATGGATGGTAAAGCGATAACAATAATATTCCAAATATAATTTGAAGTGCAGATGTAGAAACTTCTAAAATTAATTTTGAAAATCCTTTTTGTACGGTTAAGGTGTCAAAAAATCTATTGGCTAACTCTGGTGGTGAGTGTTTGTAAATTTGATTGAATTTAATTTTTGGAAATCGGTAAGCAAATTCAAATGACGAACGCACAAATATTTTTTGCTGAATATTTTCGGTAATTCTAAACTGCATAATTTTTAGAATTCCTACAAAAGCAACTCCTAAAACGACTATAAAAACCAATACAATCCATGAAGTACTTACTTGTCCTGCCTGAATAAAGTTGATAATTGATTGAATACCTAATGGTATAGATAAACTTATTAATCCTGCTAAAACGGCATAAATAAGTAGTTGATACACATCTTTTTTATCAACTAAAATTAAATTTTTAAATCTCTCTATTGGGTTCATAGTAATGTTTTTTTAATCATATGAATATAAAAATCAGATAAACAATCTTTTTCTGATAAGTTAGTTATTGTTTTAAAATGATCTTTTAAATAATGTTGGTGTAACGATCCTTGTACTAAGGAAGATGCCAAACTTTTAGAATAAGGATAATTAGGGTTAACTAAACTTATAATTTCAATCAATCTATTAATTAATCTTTTATAAACTAAGAAAAAGCCTTCTTTGTTTTCTTCATCTACATCTTTGGTTAATAATGTTTTTGAAAAATCAGATATTATAATTCTATTGAGTATTGATTCGTCAATATGTGGCGTATTTTTATCGTCTACAATATTTTGAGTTATTATTTTAATACTAATGGTTAGTTTTTCTATAGGATCAATTATGTTGTGAGTTGCAAAAACTAAATTATATTCCAGCCAAGACCAATACCAAGAGGAAAGATAAACTAATAATTTGTGTTTGTTTTCAAAATAGCGATAAATAGAACTTTCATTAGAATTTATTTTTTCTCCAAGTTTTTTAAAAGTAAAGGCTTCAAAACCAATTTCATCGATTAGAATGATACTGTTTTTTAAAATTTTACGTCCTAATTCTGAAGTTTCAGGATCTTTAACGTATAGTTTATCGTTAATTGTAATTTTTAGATTTGAAAGTAAATTTGGCATGGTAATATTGTTTTATAACATGATTTTAAATCCGAAATTCAAATTTCTCTGATCCAACAATTCTGGTTTGATATGATTTTTTCTTAAATCTAAAAATTTTAAATGATCTAAAGGTTTTAGATTTGGAATTGTTTTAAAATTATTGTCATTCAAATATAAATTTTCTAAAGATTTTAATTTTTCAATTTCACTTGGCAACTTGTCTAAGTTGTCGTTTTCAAGGTGTAATGATTTTAAGTTTGGTAGTTTAGCTAATAATTTAAGTGTTTCAGGTAGTTTCAGATTTTTTTCATCATTTAAATATAACTCTTCTAAGTTAATTAAATTAGAGAATTCATCTGGTAATGCTATAAAATCATTGCCACTTAAATCTAAAATTTTCAAGCGTTTTAAATAGGAAATCTCTTTCGGTATTTGTTTAAGTTTGTCATTTTTTAAATTTAAATACTCTAAATTAATAAAAAGTTCCCATTGTTCATTGGTGATATTAATTTCTTGATTACTTAAGTTTAATTTATATACTTTTTCAGGATTTTTTAATGCATCATCAATATTTGTATATTCTTTATCTGCATCATTATTTTGTGCAAATGATGAAACTCCTAAGAAGAAGATCAAAGCTGAAATTTGAAATACTTTTTTCATAGCGTTAGATTATTAGTTAAATCCGATTGCAAATATAATAGTAATACTATCAAATTATAAAAGTTTAACTTTTATTTTAGAAATGATCAAAAAAAAGTCTCGATTTTGTCGAGACTTTTAAATTATTTTAAATCATAGCGATTGATTTTCCATCTTCGCCATCTTTTCCATCTTCACCTTTTTGATGCGTTGAGGTTCCGGGTTTTCCGTCTTCTCCAGGTTTTCCATCTTGCCCTGATGCTCCTTTAAATGTGCTTGAGCATCCGAAAAAAGAAAAAACTAAAAGTGCTAAAACTATTTTTCTCATTATAATAAAGAATTACAAGTCATTACTTCAGGTTTTTCAATTCCCATTAATTCTAAAATAGTTGGTGCTATATCACCTAAAACGCCATTATTAATGTTTTTTAAGTTTTTATCAACTAAAATAATAGGAACCGGATTGGTTGTATGCGCTGTATTTGGAGAACCGTCTGGGTTAATCATTGTTTCGCAATTTCCGTGATCTGCAATTATAATCGTTGTGTAATTGTTTTCTAAAGCCGTTTCAACCACTTCTTTTACGCAAATGTCTACAGCTTCGCAAGCCTTAATTGCAGCTTCCATAACTCCTGTATGTCCTACCATGTCGCCATTAGCAAAATTTAAACAAACAAAATCAACTTCACCTTTTTTAAGTTCAGTAACTAAAGCGTCTTTTAATTCAAATGCACTCATTTCTGGCTGTAAATCGTAGGTGGCTACTTTTGGAGAATTTTTTAAAATACGTGTTTCGCCCACAAAAGGTTCTTCACGACCTCCAGAAAAGAAAAAGGTAACGTGTGGATATTTTTCTGTTTCGGCAATACGAATTTGTTTCTTGTTTGCTTTTTCAAGAACTTCTCCTAAGGTTTCAGTTACATTATCTTTGTCATAAATTACATGAACATTTTCATAGGTTTCATCGTAATTTGTCATGGTAACATAATACAAATTTAATTTGTGCATGTTAAATTCATGAAAATCTTTTTGAGACAATACTTCGGTTAATTCTCTTCCTCTATCGGTTCTAAAGTTGAAGAAAATAACAACATCATCGTTTTTTATTTGAGCAATAGGATTGCTATTTTCGTCAACCATTACAATGGGTTGAATAAATTCGTCTGTTACGTTATTTGCATAACTAGCGTTAATACTGGCTACTGCATTTGTTGAGTGTGTTCCTTCTGCATTAACCATTAAATCGTAGGCTAATTTTACTCTTTCCCAACGTTTGTCTCTATCCATTGCATAATATCTTCCAATAACTGAAGCTAATTTTGCATTGGTGTTTTGAAGATAATTTTCTAAATCTGAAATATATTTTACTCCCGATTTTGGATCTACATCTCGTCCATCTGTAAAAGCATGAACATACATGTTTTGCACTCCTTCTTTTTGTGCTACATCAATTAATCCTCTTAAATGCGAAGTGTGAGAGTGAACTCCACCATCAGAAACTAATCCTAAAAAATGAATGGCTTTGTTGTGCTTTTTTGCATAGTTAAACGCATCCATAAGTGGTTTTTCTTGGCTCATGGTTTTGTTTTCAACGGCTAAATTAAGTTTAGCTAAATCTTGATAAACAATTCTACCAGCACCAAGATTCATGTGGCCTACTTCTGAATTACCCATTTGACCTTCGGGTAAACCAACATTTAAGCCGTCTGTTCTTAATTGTGCGTTTGGATATTTAGAATATAAACCGTCTATAAAAGGTGTATTTGCGTTATCAATAGCAGAAACTTTCGGGTCAGGCGATTTCCCCCAACCGTCTAATATCATTAAAATTACTTTTTTGTTCATGATTTAGTGTTTGTACAAATATAAGCATTTGCGTTTTTTTTAAACCAAAAACAGTAAGAAATTACGAAAACGTTTAAGAAGTGTTATCCTTTTTTTATCCAGTTTTTTGCCTGATTGTAATCGATAAAATAGCGAACACTTACGGATAAAATATGATTTAAATTACCTTGAAACAAGTTAGAAAGATTTGAGTTGAAATCTTTATTGATGTTTCGGTCAAAAGTAGCCGCATTGTTTCTATACAAAACAGACATTTGACTTCCTGGTGCAAACCACCATGAATAGGATAAGTCTAAATTCCAAGTACTAAAATTTGAGTTTTTATTGGTTGAATATGAAGTGTTTGTGGATAAACTTCCATCTTCATTCAAATTATTAATTTTATTGTTTTCTGCTAATGACCAATAATGTCTAACCGATAAATTAAAATTCATTACACTACTAATAGAAAATTTACTTGTAATAGAATTAGTGTAAGTGTCTCTATCTCTTCTAGCAAAAATAATATTAGAGTCTTCAAAATCGATGAAGCCAATATCATTTTGTTGTCTGAAGTAATCAAAACTATAGACTAATGAAAACTTATCGCTAAAACGATATCTAGGACTAATATTTACTCCGGCTTCATATCGGTTTTCATTAATTACATGGGTTATATAGGGGTTAATATCTAAAGCAAATTTGTTGTTGTAATTTGACGAAAAATAGAAATAACCTCCTGCATTTTTAGGATTTACAAAATATCTATTAGCAACTCGAGGTTCGTAATAATCGTAACTTTCAAATGGATTGAAATTAAATCCTCCACCAAAATAATGATTTTTCTTATTTGTAGAATTCAAATTCACATTAAAATTACTTGATTGAATTTGATTGGTAGGTTTGTAAAATTCAAAATAGGATGCCAAGCTTATTCTAAAAGTATTAAAAATGCTATTTGGATTTAAAATGCGATAACTGGCATTGTTATAAACAGAATAATAGTTGGTTCTAAAGTTTATTCCCAAATCATTATTATCAAAATCTTTAGACATGAATTCGCCACCAACACTGTATCTAAAGTTGCCGCTATTTTCTGCTAGAAATAAGGATGCGTTAATTCCGTTTGTATTTTGAGTATCGCTAATACTACTCGATTTTAATCCTCCCGAAACATTGTATTTATTGGTTTTGTTGTTTAAGTCAAACAATAATCCAGTTACATTGGCATCTCTGAAACTTCCGTCTCTTGTGACATTTGTGTTGATAAAAGTTACCGATGAATTTTGATTAAATCGTTGGTCAAATACTGTTACATTGTAATTTGTTAGTGGCGAAACAACCATTTGTCTTGTTTCATCATTATTGTTGTTGGCTACCGTAGCCATCGTTTTTTCGGTTATGGCATTAAGAAAACCAATACCTAATCCGTCTTTGTCACGTCCTGAAATTTTCATTGCGTTTAACAGATTTATGGCGCCAGGATATTCTGAAATAAATTCGTTATCCGCTAAATTAAGATTTAGATCAGGAGTTTGTCCAATTCTTCGCGAATACAGTAAATTTCCTTTACTAAACAAATCGGTTCCTTCTGTAAAAAATGGTCGATTTTCGTTGAATTGTTGTTCAAATGGCCCTAAATTTAAAATAACATTATCGTATTTAGTTTGGCCAAAATCGGGAACTAAAATAGCATCTAAAGTAAATGCATCGTTAATTCCGTATTTAACATCTAATCCGCCTTTTAATTCTCCTTTTGTTTTTTGTGTTTCACTTCCAGATAAATAAAATGAAGTGTACGGAATTAAAAATAATCGGGTAGGGGTTTTAATATCTTCAATTCCGGTTAAAAGTCCTGCTTGTTGCGAAATAGCTCCAATCTTATTGTCAATAGGACTCCAAGTGTATTTTTGTCTTTCTCTTCTTACTTCTCTAAAAAAATTAAGTCCCCAAGTTTGCTTTTCTTGTTCCGGAAAACGTAAAGCAGCATACGGAATTTTCATTTCAATGATCCAGCCAAACTCGGTTGTTTTTGCATCGCTTTCCCAAATGGCATTCCATGAGCCGTCTTCTCCATCAGAAGATGTAAAATTTGTATCAATTTGTCCATTAGCTGCGGTTACAAAAAACCTAAATTCTTGTTGCCCGTCATTATATCCATTGATAAAAACACCAAAAAAATCAGATGTTCCAATTTCGTCTCTTTCAACTAGTTCTTTTAATATTTTAGAAGGATCAGGGTCGTACAACGTAGCGCCAATATATATGGCATCATCTGTATACAAGACTTTTACTTCTGTTCTAAATTCTTTTGGAATTGGAGTACCGTTCTTAGGTTCAAATGAAACAAAATCGGTTGCTATTTCTGCATTTTCCCATGATTTTTCATTTAAATTGGCATCAATAGAAATAAATTCGGATGTTTTGGTTGTCGCTATTGTCTTTTTCTGCTGAGCTAATGCGCCAGTTGAAAAAGAGATAAAAATAAATACAAGTAGTTTTATAGAGTTTGTCATATACAGAATTAGAGATGCAAAATTATCATATTCCTATATATGTCTCCTTTTTTTATATAATGTTTAACTTTTGTACGAATAATCGACGAAAGGTTAAAATTTTCGACAAAATGCTAAATAAAGTTTGTAGGTTTAAAAATAATAAATATATTTGGCTCTTTACAACAACAATATAACTACAAGAATAACAATGATTTATAGAATTTTGCCTCTAATTTTATTTTGTGTATTTTCCTTTAAGCCTTTATATGTATTAGAAAATGCAAAGAATGAAGTTATAGTTACGGATCCAAAATTAATTGCTGCCAACACAAAAGCTGCTTTTATTGCCGAAAGTAAATCTTTCTATAATTTAATTGATACAAATGGTTATAATTTGCCAACATTTGAAAGTTTTATTGCCGGTTTTGAAGGATATGAAAAGCTAAAGCAGCAAGGAAAAGTTGTAAATGAAATTTTAACTATTATTGATTTTAGTTTGTCATCTACTCAAGAAAGAATGTGGGTTATAGATATGAAAACTCAAAAAGTAATTCTAAAATCGCTTGTAGCTCACGGTAAAAATTCTGGTTTAGAATACGCTACAAATTTTTCAAATATAAACGAATCTTTTAAAAGTAGTTTGGGTTTTTATGTTACTGGTGAAGCTTACCAAGGGAAACACGGATTGTCTTTACGTTTAGACGGAATGGAATATGGAATTAATGATAAAGCAAGAAATAGAGCTGTAGTTATTCACGGAGCTGATTATGTAAGTAAATCGTTTATTAAAAACACAGGAAGATTAGGCAGAAGTCAAGGATGTCCTGCTGTTCCTTATGAAATTCACCAAGAATTAATTCAAACTATTAAAGATAAATCTTGTATTTTTATATACCATCCTTCAAGAACTTATGTTTCAAAATCTAAATTAGTTTCGTAAAAGTTTATTCTTTTAGTTACTGTTTTTTAATTTTTCGTACAAGCTTTTATCAAGATCATAAATATCCTCTCTAAATTGAAGTTTGTTGTTTTCAAACCAACTTGTCCAGTAAAATATGTAAATATTAACGGTGTCTTTTATTGAAACTGTTTTTGTTTTTTCTAATTTTATGATGGAATCTATTTCAAATCCGCTCCATTTTTCCGGATTACTTTTTACTAATATTTGTTTCACTAAAACTAATGGGGTTTCAACTCTAACGCATCCAGAACTTAAAGAACGATAGGTTTTAGAAAAGTAGTCTCTATGGTTTGTATCATGCAAATATACCGAATGGCGATTTAAAAAATTAAGCTTAACCAAGCCTAGAGAATTATTATATCCGGGTTTTTGAACATATCTATAACTGTTTGCTTTTGCAGGATTCCATTCTTCAGGACTTACTTCAGTTCCTTTATTATTGTAAATTGTTAAACTTCTTGACGGGAAATAATTTCTGTTTTTAGAAGCAGCCGGAGTTAAATCTTCTTTTATTATAGTGGGCGGAATTGTCCAAGTAGGATTAAAAACAAAATTTGACAATTTAGATGTAAGAATAGGTGTTTTTCTTTTTTTAGTTCCTACAACTATTCGGTATTTTGCAACAGTGTCATTATTTGTAACATAATTAAGCATGTATTCCGGAATATTAGCAATAAGGTATTCTTCTCCTAAATTAAAAGGATACCATTTCCAGCGCTCTAAATTTGCAAATATTTGCTCGATTCTTTCGTTTTTAGTCGTGTTTAAAGCTTTAATAGTTCCAATTCCAATAACGCCATCTTGAGCTAATCCGTGTCTTGCCTGAAAACGTTTAACTGCTTTATAAGTTATGGTGTCGTATACCCAAGTTATTAAGCTGTCTTTGTTTTTGTAATCTTTCCAATAGGCTAGTCTTTTTTTAATTTTTACCATTTCAGGTAAAGTGTCATTTAAAATAATTTTGTTTTTAATTTCAATTTTCTGAAAAGAGATATTGGGTAATTTGTTAATTTCTAATAAACTTTTCTTTAGTGATTTATAAACAATATGATTTGGTTTTAAAGCATTAAAAGTACTTGCGATTGTTTTTTCTTTAATTCCTTTTTCAAGTAAGTTTGAAAGTGCAATTTCTTTAGGATTTAAATCCCAGTCGTTGTAAAGTTCTTTAGGATTTAGTTTTCCTTTGTAAAGATGATTCGATAATTTTTCAAAATTTTCAGTTAATAAAATATCATATTTTATAATTTCATCATCTTTTAGCTGTGCTCTTTTTTTCTCTAATTCTTCAATGATCTTTATTTTGTAATCATCTGGATTCAATCCATCGTTATAGCAAAATTTGATTTCGTTAATTAAATCTTTTCTGTTTTCGTCTAAATACCAAATTTCATGAAAATTAAGTTTCTCATAATATAATTTTAAACTGTCTGTTTTATTGGTGAGTAAATCGGGATGCACCGGTCTTATTACAACATTTAAAATAGTATCCTTAATTATACTGTTGTCAAAAGGAATAACTTTTGGTTCTTTTTTACAAGAAAAAAGAGCTAAAAGAACAAGTAAACAAGTTATATTTTTCATAAAAATTACCAACTAGTATTATAAAGGGACTACGTTTTTATAATTAAATTTTCTTATACATTACAAAATGAATGCCAACATCAGGAATAAGGAATGAGTTCTCAATAATTGTATATCCAAGACTCTTATAAAAATGAACCGCTTTTTCTCTGGCGTTAAACCAAATTAATTCAGCTTTTAGATTAACACAAAAACTTTCTGCTTTTTTTACTAATTGTGCCCCAAATCCCTTTCCTTGAAATTCTTCTAAAACAGCCATTCCTCTTATTTGAAATTGGTTACTTTCAGAGAACATAGCGTTAGTTTCTTTAAAAATTGAGATAATTCCAATTAATTGGTTATCTATATATAATCCAAAATGAGTTGTTTCTTCGTCATCATCACCTATAAACTTACATGTTTCAATTGGTTTTCCTTTTCTTAAAACTTCATGTCTAACAGGATAAGTGTCAATTGCATTGATTTTTTTAATCTCCATAATTGTATAACTTATTAAAAGCTAATCATTTAGTAAAATGTGTTTATTCTAGTGTAAAGTTAGTGTAATTGCTTCGAAAAAAATATTTAAAAAAATTTGCAATTAAAAAAACTTTTGAAGTATATTTGCACCCACCAAAGAAATACATACAACTCCTAATAAAATTAGAGTTTTTGTAATTCAAATGCGGAAGTAGCTCAGTTGGTAGAGCTCCAGCCTTCCAAGCTGGTTGTCGCGAGTTCGAGCCTCGTCTTCCGCTCTAAAACAAGATAAAGTTTTAAAAATTATCACCTGCGGAAGTAGCTCAGTTGGTAGAGCTCCAGCCTTCCAAGCTGGTTGTCGCGAGTTCGAGCCTCGTCTTCCGCTCTTCGAAAAAGCCTTGCAATTGCAAGGCTTTTTTATTTTAATTTACTTAGTAAAATGACTGTTAGGAATGATGAAATGCAATAAGCTGTTGTAATATACCCTGAAATCAAATATTCTGTATCTGATTGGTTCTTATATTTCATAGCTAATTGATCTAGTTTTTTCTTGTTGTAATATTTTTTAAAAAATATAAATAGTAATAAAGCAATTATGAAAAAAAACACTTTATTAAAAATTTCTTTCAATGGAAAAAACAGATTAATTATAAGTGTTACTCCGATTAGATTTAGGTAAAAAAAGAATGTTATCAAAAATTGTGCTTTAAATAAATCATCACCTACTGAGTTTTTGTTGAATAAATAGGAGTAATATCTATAAAAAATATAATCTAAAAATTTCATCTTTATTTTAAATCATTTAGTTCGGTTTCAGGTGCTACTTCAATTGGCGTTTCGTTTCTCTTAAAAATTCTAGCAGTTAAATCTCCTTTTAATTTTATAGAATCTCCTTTTACAGCTAACCAACTTCCTTCTCTCAGTCCTAAAACAGGTTGCGGATTAAAATAATGAAATTCATTAATTCTCGTTTCTCTTGTCTCTCCCATGTGTGTAGAACCTTCAATTGGGTCCAAATAATGTGGATTGATATTAAATGAAACAAATCCTAAAGTTCTAAAACTTGGCGGATATACAATAGGCATATCATTAGTCGTATTCATTGTTAATCCACAAATATTGCTTCCGGCACTGGTTCCTAAATAATGTGTTCCGTTTTTAACGACTCTTTCTAAGGTGTCAATTACATTATTTTTGTACAATTGACTAACTAATAAAAAAGTATTACCTCCGCCTGTAAAAATTCCTTGAGCATTTTCAATAGCTTCAGTTGGATTTTCAAATTCATGAATTCCTTTAACTGTGATGTTAATTTTAGCAAAAGCTTCGTTTACTTTTTGCGTGTATGCTTCATGAGAAATTCCACTTGGTCTTGCATACGGTATAAAAAGCAATTCGTTTACATTTGAGAAAAACTGTTGTAATTCTGGCAATAAATAGTCAAGATATGCTCCACCGTGTAAGGTTGAAGTACTAGCAATAATTATATTTTTCATTGATTTTTTTTTACAAATTTACCAAATTGTATTAACATAAGTTTATCATCTTATTAGGATTTCGTTTTGAGGATAAGTAATTATATTTACAAGGCATAAAAATTTATTCATGACAAAAAAACTATTTTTCTTTTTTTTCTTTTATTCTATTGTTGTTTTTTGTCAGAACGATACATTAATAAATGGTAAAATAGTTTCAGAATCTAACTTATTAGAAGATATTCACGTTATTAATTTGTCTAAAAACAAAGGTACAGTTACCGATTCGAGAGGATATTTTCAAATTAAAGTAAACGTTTCTGATACATTGCAATTTAGTGCAGTAAATTTAAAAGCAACTCGTTACGTTATTAAAGAAAATGATTTGTATAAAGAATTATTGTTCATTCCTATGGAGTCTTTAATTAATGAATTAGATGAAATTGCAATAATTCATTATAAAAACATCAATGCTGTTTCCTTAGGAATTGTACCTGCCAATCAAAAAACCTATACACCTGCAGAGCGAAAACTTGCAACTGCCGGAGATTTTAAATGGTATAGTCCTTTATTGATTCCGTTAGGAGGAATGAGTGTAGATGGACTAATTAATGCGATTAGTGGAAGAACAAGTATGTTGAAAAAGGAATTAGTAGTAGAAAGAAAAGAAATTTTACAAGCAAAGACTTCTGATTATTTTGAAAGAAGTTATTTTACTAAAACGCTAAAAATCCCTGATGATTATGTGGATGGTTTTTTGTTTTACATTGTTGAAAACGAAAGGTATGTAAGGGCTATGAAAAATAAAAACAAAGCAATGGCAACTTTTATTTTATCTGAATTAGCGGTAGAATATACTAAGTTGAAAGAATTGAATGTATCAAAAACGAATAATAATGAAGAATAATTTTACTTTTTTGATTATCGTATTGTTAACCCAAATTGGTTTTAGTCAACATATAGATAGAAAAGTTTTAAAGGGTAGAATAGTAGCCGATTCTATAGAAGTAGAAAATCTAACCGTATTTAATATTACGTCAAACATTGGAGCGGTAACTAATCCTGATGGTAAATTTTCTATAAAAGCTAGAGCAACGGATACTTTATACATTCAAGGAATTTCGTACGATTCAAAAAAATATGTTTTAACAAATAAGGATTTTTGGCTAGAGGAACTAGAAATTATCTTGCAAGTAAAGGTTACCGAATTAGATGAAGTAGAAGTTACACCATATACGCTTACTGGAATAATTGAAGTAGACACAAAAAGGATTCAGGTTTACGGAGAAGCTTTTTATGGAATAGACGCCAAAATAGTAAAACATTATGAAGATGATGTGCGATCTGGAACTCCTATAAATACAGCCATGCCGAGTCATTTTGCGCCAAATGGGTCAAATTTTAATTTTCTAGCCATTGGTGCCGGATTAGTAAGTTTATTTGTAAAAGATAGAAATCCTAAAAAATATTCAGAGCTTGTCTTTGAAGAACGAAGACAAAAAGATATCCAATCTAAATCATTCTCAGACCACATTTTTGAGCGTTTTTCTCATAATTTTTTTGTAGAAACCTTAAAAATTAAACATGAAGATATTCCATTCTTTTTGCAATACGCTGAAATGCCAGTTAAAGATTTGTCTCTTTTTTTAAAACCCGAATATGAATTACAACTTATTCAATATTTAACCGAAAAAGCAAAAACATACAAATTAGAAAAACAAAAAGAATAATTACTATTTTTACCAAATGAAGAAATATCTTTTACAAATTGCACTCCCTTTTTTATTAATTCTGCTTTTAAGTTCTTTTGCTGTTCATAAATTTTATGTTTCGGTTACCCAAATTGATTATGTAGCCAATAAAAAAAGAATCGAAATTACGCATAGAATTTTTATTGATGATTTAGAAAAGGCTTTAGAATCGAAATACAATAAAAAAGTGTATTTAACTTCTTCTAAAGAATTGCCAGAAGCAGAAGCGTTAATTAAAAATTATTTAAAAGAAAACATTAAAATTTCGATCAATAAAAAGCCTCAAAATATTGAATTTTTAGCCAGAGAAGTAGAAGGAGATGTGTTAATTTTTTATACTAAAATTGCTATTTCAAAAAAAATAAATACCTTCGAAATCTTTAATTCATTATTAACAGATATTTATAAGGACCAACAAAATATTGTGCATACCAATATAAATGGTAACAAAAAAAGCATTTTGTTGACTAATACAGAATTACAAGAAAAAATTGACTATTAAACTGACCAAATTATTATGAAAAATTCAATTGTATTGAGTTCATTTTTATCTTTATTTATTTCTTTTGGAGCATTGGCTCAAGAAGTAAAAAAAGAAGAAAAAAAACGCGAACCTGGACATTATAACGAAAACAAATTTCGTCAAATGTATGATGAAATGGCAACTCCAAACATGTTTAGAACAGCATCTGGAGCTCCGGGACCAGCTTATTATCAGCAAAAAGCTGATTACAAAATGAATCTGGAATTAGATGATAAAAACAAAAAATTATACGGTTCAGAAACGATTACTTACTATAATAATTCGCCAGAGAATTTAGATTATTTATGGGTGCAATTGGAACAAAATATCGAAAGACCAGATTCTAAAACACCTTTAATTGACAATGAAGTTTTAAATAAAACAATTACTACGAATGGTTTTGCTAAAAAATTTATAGAAAATCCTTTTCCAGGAGGTTTTAATATAGATTATGTAAAAGACGCAAAAGGAAATGCAATGAAATACATTGTAAACCAAACCATGATGCGTATAGATTTAGATAAACCATTAAAAAAAGGTGAAAAAATCTCTTTTTCAATCAAGTGGTGGTACAATATTGTAAATTATCAAGAGCAAGCAAACAATGGGCGTTCGGGTTATGAACAATTTAAAGATGGAAATCGCCTGTATGTAATGGCACAATTTTTCCCAAGAATGGCTGTTTATAATGATGTAGAAGGATGGCAAAATCAACAATTTTGGGGTAGAGGCGAATTTGCATTAGTATTTGGAGACTACGAAGTAAATATTACGGTTCCGGCTGACCACGTAATGGAAGGAACAGGAGTTTTACAAAATAGAAGTGAGGTTTTTACTTCAGAGCAAGTTAAAAGATGGGAATTAGCAGAAAAAACTTTTGATAAACCTGTAGTTATTGTAACTCAAGACGAAGCAATTGCAAAAGAAAGTAATTTTTCTGAACAAAAGAAAACATGGAAATTTAAAGCACAAAATGTTCGTGATTTTGGATTTGCAACTTCAAGAAAATTTATAATTGATGCAATGGCAGTTAATTTGCCAACAAATAAGCCGCTAGCTATTTCTGTTTATCCTAAAGAAGCAAATCCGTTATGGGGAGATTTATCTACTAAAGCCGTTGCTCATACATTAAAAACCTATTCTCATCATACTTTTGATTATCCTTATCCTAAAGCAGTTTCGGTTTCGGCTGAAGATCAAGGAATGGAATATCCAATGATTTGTTGGAATTATGGTCGTCCTGATGAAACAGGATTTGTAAGCGATAGAATTAAATACGGTATGTTAGGTGTAATTATTCACGAAGTTGGTCACAATTTCTTTCCAATGATTGTTAATTCTGATGAGAGACAATGGACTTGGATGGATGAAGGATTAAATACTTTTTTAGAATATTTGACAGAAACTACTTTTGATCCTAATTTCCCTGCTACAAGAGGACCGGCAAAAAACATTGTTCCTTACATGAAAGGAAACCAACAGTATTTAGAACCAATTATGTCTAATTCTGAAAATATTTACAATTTTGGAGCTAACGCATACGGAAAACCGGCAACCGGGTTAAATATTTTAAGAGAAACTATTATGGGGCATGAGTTATTTGACCATGCATTTAAAACGTATGCAAATCGTTGGAAGTTTAAACACCCAACTCCAGAAGATTTCTTTAGAACAATGGAAGATGCTTCTGCTGTTGATTTAGATTGGTTTTGGAGAGGTTGGTTTTATTCTACAGATTATACAGACATAGGTATTAAAGACGTAAAACAATACTATGTAGTTGAGCAAGATCCTTCAGAAGCCAAAGCGCAATTTAATAGAAGAGGAAGAAAAATTGGAGATGCAAATCAACCAATGTTAAAAATGGTGTTAGAAGCTTCAACTGATTTTAAACCAGAATTAGCAAAAGGTTTTGATTATTCTAAAGTTCAAGCTTTAAATGACTACTTAACTAAAAACTATTCAGCAGCCGAAATTAACGCATTAAAAACACCAAGTTTTTTCTATGAAGTTGAATTTGATAAGCCTGGAGGTTTAATAATGCCAATTATTGTAGAACTTCATTTTGAAGATGGAACGACTGAAACACAAACTTTTCCTGCTCAAATTTGGAGAAGAAACAATGAGACTGCAAAACGAGTTTTCGCTACTGAAAAGAAAGTGGTAAAAATTCAATTAGATCCTAAATTGGAAACTGCCGATATAGATGTTACAAATAACTATTGGCCAAAAGAAGAAACAGAATCTAAATTTGATACTTTAGAGAAAAAATAAGAATTAAGACTATCTTCGGATAGTCTTTTTTTTGATTACTTTAAGATAAATCGCAATAAAACTTTGTAACTTTGCGAAGTTAATTTTTCAAAATCGAACTATGTTTGGAATAGGCGGAGGTGAATTGTTTTTCATCATTTTAGTTGTTTTAATGTTATTTGGATCAGATAAAATTCCAGATATTGCCCGTGCTTTAGGAAAAGGTATGGCGCAATTAAAAAACGCTACAAATGAAATAAAAAGCGAAATTCAAAATGGCGCTAAAGACAGCGGTTTAGATATGAATACTTTAACGGGTGGAATTTCAGATGAAATTAACAAAGCGAAAGATGGAATTAATAATATGATTAATCCGTTAGAGCAAATTCAAAACCCAATTGAAAAAGTAAAAGAAGATATTGAAAATATAACCGGACCCATTAAAAGGCAATAGTTATTTTGGAAAAAGTAATACAACTAGATAAAGAATTATTTGTTTTTTTAAATGGATTAGGTTCAACTCCATTTGATGCTTTTTGGCAAATTATAACCAAGCAAATCTATTGGATTCCTTTTTTTATTGCTGTTTTCTATTTACTTCAAAAAAAAATAGGTTGGAAAAATCTCGGAATTATCATCTTGTTTTTGGCGGTTTTAATTACGTTTACGGATCAAATTACCAATTTGTTTAAAAATGGTTTTCAACGGTTAAGACCTTGTAATGATATTGATGTAAACCAAATAGCACGAATTGTTGAACATAGAAATTCTTTTAGTTTTTTTTCTGGTCATGCAGCAAACTCAATGGCATCAACCATGTTTGTTTTCTTGCTTGTTAGAAAATTTTACAAACACACTTATTTGTTGTTTTTATTTCCATTCATTTTTGCCTTTAGTAGAATTTACCTCGGATTGCATTTTCCTGGTGATATTTTAACAGGCTATTTGTTTGGAGCTACTTTCGGAATTTTATTTTATAAATTGTACCTGCAATTCAATAAAAAATACAATTTCATTACAAAACCCGACTAACCGTTAAACCATCACGTATTGGTAACAAAACCGTTTCAACTCTTGGGTCAGTATTTAATAGTTGATTGTATTCTAATAAAACAGGAGTACTTTTATCGTTTACCTTAACTTCTTCTAATACTTTTCCACTCCATAAAACATTGTCAGATAAAATGATGCCGCCTTTATTCATCATCGGAACGATTAAGTGAAAATAATTTACATAGTTTTCTTTATCAGCATCAATAAAAACCAAATCAAATTTTTTATTTAAAGTCGGAATAATAGCAACAGCATCACCTAAATGTTGAAAAATTTGATCTTTCCATGGCGAAGCATCAAAATATTTTCTTTGAAAATCAACCAATTCTTCATCAATATCAATCGTGTCTAAAGTGCCATTTTCTACTAATCCTTCCGCTAAACATAATGCAGCATAACCCGTATAGGTTCCAATTTCCAATATATGTTTAGGGCGAATAATTTTAGAAAGCATACTTAAAACTCTCCCTTGAAAATGACCACTCAACATTCGTGGTTGCATGATTTTTTGGTAGGTTTCTTTGTTTAGTTTTGCTAATAATTCAGGTTCGGCTTGCGAATGATTAGCAACATAATCTTCTAAATCTTCTGATATGAAATGCATATGAAATCAAATTTTTACAAAAATACAAATTAACAATTAAACGATTTAACATTTTAACCTAACTTTGCACCATGCAAATCGAGAAAAAAGACATACGAGCACTTACAAAAGAACAATTACGAACTTTTTTTGTTTCCAATGGAGACAAGGCTTTTCGTGGCAACCAAGTATACGAATGGTTATGGAGTAAACGCGCTCATACTTTTGAAGATATGACAAATGTTTCAAAAGAAACTCGTGCTATGCTTCAAGCTAATTTTGTAATTAATCATATAAAAGTAGATACTTTACAGCGTAGCGAAGATGGAACGGTTAAAAATGCAGTTCGTTTGCATGACGATTTAATTGTAGAATCGGTTTTAATTCCAACTGAAACTCGAACTACGGCTTGTGTTTCTTCTCAAGTAGGTTGTAGTTTAGATTGTAATTTTTGTGCAACAGCGCGTTTAAAACGCATGCGTAACTTGGAACCAGGAGAAATCTATGACCAAGTAGCTGCAATTGATAACGAAAGTCGTTTGTATTACGATCGTCCTTTGTCAAATATCGTTTTCATGGGAATGGGTGAACCATTAATGAATTACCCTAATGTTATGAAGGCAATAGACATGATAACTTCTTCTGAAGGTTTAGGAATGTCTCCAAAGCGAATTACAGTTTCTACTTCTGGTGTTTCTAAAATGATTAAAAAGATGGCCGATGATGAGGTGAAATTCAAATTAGCGGTTTCTTTACATTCTGCAATTGAAGAAATTAGAAACGAAATTATGCCATTTACTAAAAGTTTTCCTTTAACAGAATTAAGAGAAGCTTTAGAATATTGGTACAGAAAAACCAAAAGTAAAGTGACTTATGAATACGTAGTTTGGAAAGGAATCAACGACGATAAAAAGTCTATTGATGCTTTGGTTAAATTCTGCAAATATGTTCCTTGTAAAGTTAATCTTATCGAATACAATCCTATTGACGACGGCATGTTTCAACAAGCCTCTGAAGAAGCTACAAATGCTTACATAACCGCTTTAGCAAAAAGTAATATAGTAGCAAAAGTAAGAAGAAGTCGCGGAAAGGACATTGATGCAGCTTGCGGACAATTAGCGAATAAGTCATAATCTAAAATTTGTCATTCCGTCCCGAAGTTTCGGGATTGTTTCGGAATCTTTAGTATTATTTTTTCAGAATCTTTAATTTTTGCCTTTAGCAATTGTTTTCGTACTTTTGGTGTCTCAATGAAAATAACCGAACAAATAAAGCTTCCTATAGCATCTGAAATGGAACTCTTTGAAGAGAAGTTTCGCGATTCTATGTCTTCAAAAGTCGCTTTATTAAATAGAATTACCCATTACATTGTTAATAGAAAAGGAAAGCAAATGCGACCAATGTTTGTTTTCTTAACCGCTAAAATGGTTTCAGGAGGTTCTATTGATGAAAGAACGTATCGTGGCGCTTCTGTTATCGAATTAATTCACACAGCAACTTTGGTTCATGATGACGTTGTGGATGATAGTAATAAAAGAAGAGGCTTTTTTTCTATAAATGCTCTTTGGAAAAATAAAATTGCTGTTTTAGTAGGCGATTTTTTACTTTCAAAAGGATTATTACTTTCTATTGATAATAACGATTTCGATTTACTTAAAATAATTTCTGTTGCTGTTCGAGAAATGAGTGAAGGAGAATTACTTCAAATTGAAAAAGCTCGCAGATTAGATATTACAGAAGATATTTATTATGAAATCATTCGTCAAAAAACGGCAACTTTAATTGCTGCTTGTTGTTCGCTTGGTGCTTGTTCGGTTGCTCCTGATGATAAAGCAGTTGTCGAAAAAATGCGCAAATTTGGAGAACTTATCGGAATGGCATTCCAAATTAAAGACGATTTATTCGATTACACAGATGATGCCATCGGAAAACCAACAGGTATTGATATCAAAGAGCAAAAAATGACCTTGCCTTTGATATATGCATTAAATAATTGTTCTTCAAAAGAAAAAAGTTGGGTTATTAATTCTATTAAAAACCACAACAAAGATAAAAAGCGTGTAAAAGAAGTGATCCAATTTGTGAAAGACAAAAACGGATTAACGTATGCTGAAAACAAAATGATACAGTTTCAGCAAGAAGCATTACAACTTATTACCGATTTTCCTTCTTCACCATACAAAGATTCTTTGATTTTGATGGTAAATTACGTTATTGAACGAAAAAAATAATTTTAATTAATACACTTTATTATTCAGTTGGGTGAAATTTTATTAAAAACTAATTTCACCCAACTGATTTTATTAATTACTGCTTATCATTTTTGAATGTTTGCTAATTTTGCTTACTTTCTTAGTATTGAAGTAGTTAATAATCCAAAAGTTTACATCATAAGCTGTTGGTTCAAAACCTTTGTGTTTAATGAAATCATTGTAATAATTTAAAAATGCTTGTAGAGATTTGTCCATTTTTTTATAGTTTATTATAGTTTATTTTTATAGTTTATTTTGTTTATACGGAATAGTAACAGTTGCTGTTGTCATTTCATTTGCTTTACTAGTAATTGAGATAGTTCCATTTAATAATTCGGTAAATTGTTTGGCAATAATTAGTCCTAAGCCAGATCCTTTTATGGTTGAAGTATTACTTCCTCTATAAAAAGATTGAAAAAGATGTTTGTTTTCTTGTTCTGGTATTCCAATTCCAAAATCCACAATCTCAATTTTAATTTTATCTTTTAGGTAATTAATTTTGATAATAGGACTAGAACTTCCTATAGAATATTTAAAAGCATTAGAAATTAAATTGTTTAGAATATGAGTTAATAAACTTTCATCACATTGAATATTATTTTCATAATCGTTTTTCTCTAAAATAATTTTTCTCCCATCTTGTTCATTATTAAAATAAGTATCAATAAGATTATCGATGAAATCATTTAAATTAAATTCTTTTAGCTCTACTTTTAAGTTTTTTGATTCGTAAGCTCCAAAAACTAATATGTTGTTCATTAGTTCGGTCATACGGTTTACTTCGTTTGTAATTCTGCTAGAAATACGTTCTAATTCTTCTTTTGGATTTAACTTTAGTAAATCAATTTTGTAATTTAATAACTCAACATTAGAATATATTACAGATAAAGGTGTTCTAAATTGATGCGAAGCCATTGTAACGAAGCCCGATTTTAATTCGCTCAATTCTTTTTCTTTTTTTAGCGCTTGTTGTATGTTTTCTTTATCTTTTATTCTTTTAGTAATATTTCTATTTGATGTTTGAATACCAACAACATTATTTTGATTGTCTAAAATGGTTTTAGAATAGGTTTCTAACCAAATATATTTACCGTTTTTCTTTTTAAATCGAAATGTGATAATTTCATTTTTGTTGTCAAGTATATTTAGGTTTTGTTTTTTTGCTTTTTCAATGTCACTTGGATGGAAAAAATCGTAAGGATTTCTTTGTAGTAACTCTTCTGGTAAATAGCCAGTTATCTTTTCAGATGTGTTTGATACATAAGTTATAGTTCCATCAATTAAATGCTGCATTATAAAGTCGGACGTATTATTAGCTATAAATCGATATTTTTGCTCAGAAATTTCGAGTTGGTTTTTAAGATTTATAGTGTTATCGATATCTGTGATACTTCCAATAATGATTTTTTCATTTGTACTTACACTAAAGTCAATGCTTAATAATAGTAAACCCCAAATTTTTTCATTATTTTTTTTAATAAGTTGTACCTCAAAGCTATTTGTACTATTAGAGTTGTCAAATAATTCTTTAACCTTTAAAGTGTTTAAGTTTTCAAGATAATTGAAGATACTGGTACCAATGCAATTTTCAATTTTATGACCTGTAATTTCTTCCCACTGATTGTTTAAAAAAATAAGGTTTCCATTAAGATCTGTTTTAAAAATAATTTCAGCTAAATTATTTACTAAATGATCGTATTCGTTTCGTTGATTTGCAAGTTCTGTTTCTTTGTTTTTAATTTCACTAATATCAATATGTGTCCCAATCATTTTTTCTGGAATTCCCAAATCGTTTTCGATTAATATTCCAGAGTATTTAATCCATTGGTATTTTCCAGACTTATGTTTTAATCTAACAATACCTTCATATTTATCTGATTTTTTACTGATATAATTGTCAATTTTATTTTTAATTTCAACTAAATCTTCAGGGTGGATTATAGATTCCCAAGTTTTAAATGTGTGATCAAGCTCGTCATCTCCATAGCCTAACATTCCAAACCAATTATATGAAAATTTCACTTTATCTGTAATTATATTCCATTCCCATTTAGCCTGATTAGAACTCTTCATGTAAAAGTCTAATTCGTTCAGTGTGTTTTCAAGATCAAGTCTTACCTTGTTTTGATTTAATCTTAAACCTATATTATGTGCAACTGTATGTAATGCAGTAACCTCTTCATTTAACCAAATTCTTTCTTTCTCGCAATCGTCAAATCCTATCCAACCCCAAAAATTATTATCAGAAAAAATTGGAGTAAATAAATAAGCTTTAATGTCCTGCATTTCCATTATCTCTCTGAAGAATTCATTGGAACTTTCTTTTACGAGGCCATAAAAAGGCAAGTTGCTTGATAAAGGTTCAAATAAACCTGGGAACGCTTCGTACGTATGTCCGCTTAAATCAGGACTACCAATAAATGGAGTAGCGCCTTCTTTACACCATTCATATTCATAATTTAAAATAGTAACACCATCATTAGTAATTTCATTTTTGAAGATGTAACATCTATCAATCATTATATTACTGCCTAATGCTGTTATGCAGTTTTGTAGTGCGTTGTGTATGTTTGCTTCCTTAAGAAGTTGGTTGTTAGCTTCTGATATAGCTTTTAATAGGTGATTCATTAATAAATACTATAGGGATTATATTTTTTGAATAATAACGGCTTTCTAATTGATTAAATAAATCAAGTTCTTTAGGTGAAATTTTAATCTTTTTTATTTCATTATCTATCGTGAATTTTACGATATAATCATATTGGTTAAAAAACAAGAAACTTATTAAATATAACGTTGCATGAAATAGAACAAAAGACCACTTAAATTCTGTTAAATAGAAATAAGCAAATACTATATTTAATAAAAACATAAAAATTAAGTATGATTTTCTCTCTTTTCTTATTACTTTTAGAGAATCAATTGTTTCAATATTGTAATTGTTAATGAAGTCTTTAAATTTAACAGACTCTTCGCAAGAATAGTTTTTTTTCTTGTGTTTGTGTTTTTTAGAGAGATTGAGAGTGGAATTCATTCTTTTTTGTTTGACCAAATTTATTTTTTTAAAAAACAATAGTTATTGTATTTACTTATGATTTAAGTTTATTTATAGATAGTTTAAAATAATATGTGTTAATTTTACTACATGAAAAAAAATAAGGCAGAATTACTTTTAGTAGAGGATGATATTTCTTTAGGACAAACAATTTCTGAATTATTAATTGTTAATGATTACAATGTAAAGTGGTGTCAAAACGGTTTAGAAGCTTTTCATTATTTAGAAAACAATTTACCAGATATAATTGTATGTGACTTAATGATGCCTATAATGTCTGGAGAAGAATTATTTTTAAAAATTAGAAATTTTAGAAAATTTGATCAAATTCCATTTTTAATTATTACTGCAGATGTTACTTTTGAGAGTAAGATTAAACAGCTCCAAAATGGAGTTAATGATTTTATTAATAAACCTTTCAAAATTCAAGAATTAGTTCTTAAAATTCAAAATTTTCTACAATATAAAGAAAACATAATCAAGCAGGTTCAGAATCCAGTTTCTAAAATTCAAGTAAAATCAAGAAAAAATGATTTTTTTGATAAAATTGATGATATTGTAATACGAAATATTAAAACAGATGTTACAATTGAAAAATTGGCAAGTGAAATTTTCGTGAGTAAATCTACAATAGATAAAAAAATTAGAAAATTTAAACAAGTTAATGTTTCTACTTATATCAGAGAAATAAGACTTAATTATGCCATTAAGTTAATTGAATCAGGAGAAGTTAATGTAGATACTTTAGCTATTGAATGTGGTTTTAATTCAACGTCTTACTTTTCTGTTTGCTTCAAAAATTACTCCGGACTTTCTCCTAAAAAGTACATAAATCAAAAAATACAAGGAAAGTAAACTGTTCTTTTGTTTTTATTTATCATTTCATGCAACCATTTTAAATTCATTCTCGTCTATATAATTAGAAGCAATAATTCAATAACAAGAGCAAGAGCAAAAATCAATTTCAATTAGTATAAAATTGAGTTTGATATTGAACTTGACATTGAACTTGAAAATGAAAGTAATTCACCTACATCAAGAAGAAAAACAACTGATTATGTTGGCTGTCGAAAACAATCGACAAGCACAACAGCAGATTTATGCCAAGTTTTCTTCTAAAATGTTAAGTGTTTGTCGTCAATATATAAAGGACATTCACCACGCAGAAGATGTTATGATTACCGGATTTATGAAAGTATTTACTAATCTAAAAAATTTTGAACACAAAGGGAGTTTTGAAGGTTGGATTCGAAGAATTATGGTATATGAATGTATCGATTTTCTTCGAGTGAAAAAGAATAATTTCAATCACCAAGATATTGAAGAGGTTACGATGAGTGAAAACGAATCGGTGTATGAAATGGAAGATTTTACGGTAGACGACATTCAAAACATGATTGACAATTTACCCGATGGTTATAAAATGGTGTTTAATTTATATGCAATAGAAGGATACAAACACCAGGAAATTGCTGAAATGCTCAAAATAAGTGAGGGAACATCAAAATCGCAATTATCACACGCTCGAAAGTTATTACAGCAGCAAATAACAGAATTAAAAAAGAAACTCAATGGCACAACATAAAATAGATAATCAAATAAGAGAAAAGCTGAATGCTAGAGAAATTCAGCCTTCTGCTCAAGCTTGGGATAGATTAGATGCTATGCTTACAGTTTCAGAAGAAAAAAAGCCAAAAAAAGGTTACGGATGGTTTTTTGTAGCCGCTTCTATGATACTTTTTATCGGATTGGGATTTTTCCTTTTCAATTCAAACGAAACAATAGAAGTTAATAATTCAATTCCGGTTGTAACAACAATTAAAGAAGAAATAAATTCTACTGAAACCAATACAATTAATGAAATTTCTGTTGAAAAACAACAACCTATTTTAGTTCAGAATGAAGTAAATTATTCAAAAAAACAATCAAGATTTATAAATTCTGTTGAAACAAATGAATTAATTAAGGAGGAAAACATAATTCAAGAAAACCCATCACCCATAACTAATCAATCATCACCTATCACCTACAAATACGTTTCTCCTGAAGATTTATTAGCAGAAGTTCAAACAGGTGAAAAAGTGATTACTTCAGATAAAAAACCAAGTCCAAAAACTAAAATGAAAGTAGACGCTAATTCATTACTAACATCTGTTGAAAAAGAATTAGATGTAAATCACAGAGAAACTACTTTAGATAAATTAAACAGAAAGTTTAAAGATGCTAAGTCGGCAATAGCCAATAGAAATTACGAGTAAAAAATAACATTAATTAATTTAAATTTTAAAATCATGCAAAAAATTATTTTGTATACCATTCTTATTGCCTTTACTTTTTTAAGTAAAGTTACAGCACAAACTAAAAAGAAAGAGCTAACTTTTGAAAAAAAGCTAGAGATGATTTCAACTAAAATGGATTTTCTCCTTTTTAAAGAAAAAACCGAGCTAAAACACAAAATTGATTCATTGGAAAGTGCTAATGTTCAGAACGAAATGTCATCGGAACAATTAAAGCAGTTAAAATTAGATTTTGCTGAAAAATCGGCTAATAGAATTGAAATTGGTATGGAAAAATACAAAAAAGAAATGGACGATTTAGTGCAATCTAAGTTAGATAGTGAAAACAAAGGAATGTCATATAAAATTGATACTATTAATGGTAAAAGAGTTTATGTGTATTATAAATATGGCGAAGGTGGTCATACAATAACCTTAGGAGGTAGCTCAAATGATTCTATTGGTTCTCAAACAGAATATAATGTAACTTCTTTTAAAATTTATAAAGGGGAACAAGATAAAATCGAACGTAAATCAAAAAGAACCACTTCTCAATTTGTTTTTGCTTTCGGATTAAATAACGTAATTACAGAAGGTGAAAATTTGAATGACTCAGATTTTCGAGTTTGGGGTTCTCATTTTTATGAATGGGGATTAACCTATAATTCAAGAATTTTTAAAAACAATAATTTATTACATGCCAAATACGGTCTTTCTGTAATGTATAACAATCTTCGTCCAACTGACAACCGCTATTTCGTTAAAAATGGTGACCAAACCGATTTAGTAACTTCTAGTGTAAATTTAGATGACTCTCGTTTTAGAAATGTTTTTTTAGTAGCGCCAATTCATTTAGAATTTGACTTTACACCAAAAAAAATGTCTAAAGATGGAAGTAAAACGTATTTCAAAACTCACGAGTCAGTTCGTTTAGGAATTGGTGGTTATGCAGGTGTTAGAGTAAAATCGAAACAAATTTTAAAATATGAAGAAGACGGTATAAAAGTAAAGGATAAACAAAAAGGCGATTTTAATGTTTCTGACTTTACATATGGGTTAAGTGCTTATTTAGGTTATGGGCAAACTAGTTTATATGTTAAATATGACTTAAATCCTATGTTTAAGAACAATAATATAGATCAAAACAACGTTTCATTAGGATTACGCTTTGATTTTAATTAAAATTATGGGTTAGTTTGAGTTCTCTGTTTAAAAAAGCACTTCAGCCATATGAAGTGCTTTTTTTGTTTTCCTGTATTTTTTTATGGATTAACTTTGTAACTTTGAATTCGATTTTTCAACATCCGAAAATCTTAAAATCCGAAAATCTAGTTTGATATCAAAAGACACCATAGAAAAAGTTTTTGAAACCGCCCGTGTTGAGGAGGTTATTGGCGATTTTGTACAACTCAAACGTGCCGGAAGTAATTTGAAAGGATTGAGTCCATTCGTGAACGAGAAATCGCCTTCTTTTATGGTGTCTCCTGTAAAGCAAATTTGGAAAGATTTTTCTTCTGGAAAAGGAGGGAATGCCGTCACTTTTTTAATGGAACACGAACATTTTACGTATCCAGAAGCTATTAAATATTTAGCCGTAAAATACAATATCGAAATTGAAGAAACGGTTCAAACCGATGAAGATGTAGCACAAGCGAATGAAAAGGAAAGTATGTATTTGGTTTCCGAATTCGCTCAGAAATATTTCCATCATACTTTATTAGAAACCGAAGAAGGAAAAGCTATCGGATTATCGTATTTTAAAGAACGTGGGTTTACTTCCGATACGATTAAGAAATTCGGTTTAGGATATTCGCCAGAAACTTGGGATGCTTTTACTAAAGAAGCACTCGGAAAAGGTTATAATTTAGAATATTTAGACAAAACCGGACTTTCCATTGTTAAGGAAGACAAACAGTTTGACCGATTTAAAGGACGTGTAATGTTCCCAATTCATAGCATGAGTGGTCGTGTTTTAGGTTTTGGAGGTCGTATTCTTACTAATGATAAAAAAGCAGCAAAATATCTAAATTCTCCAGAGAGTGATATCTATCATAAGAGTAAAGTTTTATACGGAATTTTTCATGCCAAACAAGCTATTGCTAAATTAAACAACTGTTTTTTGGTAGAAGGCTATACCGATGTAATTCAAATGAATCAATCGGGAATTGAAAACGTTGTTGCTTCTTCAGGAACAGCTTTAACGCCTGATCAGATTCGCTTAATTAATAGATTAACACCTAATATTACGGTGCTTTTTGATGGTGATGCTGCCGGACTTCGAGCTTCAATTCGAGGGATTGATTTAATTTTGGAAGCCGGAATGAACGTAAAAGTATGTACGTTTCCAGATGGCGATGACCCAGATAGTTTTGCTAGAAAAACTTCATATGAAGATTTATTATTGTATTTTGAAGAAAATGCTAAAGATTTCATTCAGTTTAAGGCGTCTTTATTGATGCTAGAAGCTAAGAATGATCCAATTAAAAAAGCAGATTTGATTCGTGATATGGTAGTAAGTATCTCAAAAATTCCAGACCGAATTAAACGTGAAGTATATATCAAGGAATGTTCTAGAATTATGGATATTTCTGAAGATGTACTTTTTAATACCTTAGCACAATTAGTCAAAAAAGATTTATCTGAAGCAAATAAACAATATAAAGAGGAACAAAAAGCTTTTGAAGTAGTAAAAAACGATATTTCGCAGCCTGCTTCAAAAGTAGATATTCAGTATGAACTTGAACACAAAATAATTCAAATTTTGTTGTTGTATGGAAATAAAGAAGCAGAGTTTGAGGATACTATTTTGTCAGAAAATGAAGATAAAGAATTTGTTGAGGTAACAGAAAAAATCAAATACAAAGTTTATCAAAGGGTTTATTTAAGCTTGCAAGAAGATGAAGTAGAATTAGCTAATCCGGTTTTTAAAGCAATTTACAATCATTTAATTGCTTACTTTAATGAAAATGAAGTCTTTGAATTAGATAAATATTTAATGCATCTTCCTGAAGAATTAGCACAAGAAGTTACTACAGTTTTAATGGATGAAGAGCGCGAAGTTCTTCATAATTGGGAAGTGCAACAAATTTATGTTAAACAAAAAGAAGATACAATTAGCCAATATGTAACAGAAACAATTATAACGCTCCGTTGGTATTTGGTTAACAATATTATAGACGAACTAAAAAATAATTTATCTACAGAAGAAGAATTAGATAATAGAGAATCACTTGAAATGGTTATGGCGTATTTGGGGCTTACGCATATGTTTTCTAAAAGCTTAGGTAGGGTTTTATCAAGATACAATTAAATTATATCTAAGTCTTTTGCTTTTTTTAATAAATCCACTAAGTTAGTTACATTCAGTTTAGCTAATAATCGTAATTTGTACGTACTAATTGTTTTTTCATCTAAACCAAGAATTTGAGCTATTTCTTTATTTTTTTTACCATCATTTAGGTAGCGAAGCACTTCAATTTCTCTTGTTGATAATTTTTTAAACAATCGTTCCGATTTTTTTCCTTTACTAAGAATAGCAATACTTTTTTTAACAGCATCACTAAAAACAACATTTCCTTCAATTACTTTTGTAATAGTTGATTCTAATTCTTTTAAGGAACTATTTTTTGATACATAAGCCGAAACTCCTGTTTTAATAGCTGTTGGAGCATACATTTGCTCAGAAACTCTTGTAAAAAGGATGATTTTAGTTTCGGGATAGTCTTTTAATAAACTTTTAATATCTCTAACACTAGATAAACCATCTAATTCTACTTCAAGAATAAGTATTTGACAACGTTTATTGTCTAATATAGAAAGTAAAGCTTCTAAATTCTTAGCAGCTCCTATAACTTCCATATTTTCATTACCCTGAAAATACGATTGCAATCCTTCGATTACAACCGGAAAACTATCTGCGATACATATTTTAATCATAACTTAGAAATTAAATTTTTTACATATACTCTCAAAGTTACTAAAAAATGTAATTACTTGTTAAAATTTATCGTAATTATTTAATGTTTTTTGGAATTACACAAACAGGTATTGGATTCATTTTGTGTTGGTTAATTGTATTTAATCTTTTATAAATAGAAAAAACATGAGCTTCTCTATCTGTAAAATCTTCTATTGTTTTTCCTTGTTCTAATTGAAGCATTGCCCATTCTAGTTCGTCGTAATTTGCACCAATTTGATCTTCATCGCTTCTGTCATCACCAAATAATCCATCGGTTGGTTTTGCTTTTAAAATACTTTCTGGCACTTGTAAATAGGCAGCTAATAATCGAACTTCACTTTTCACTAAATCAGCAATCGGACTTATATCAACTCCGCCATCTCCATATTTTGTAAAAAATCCTACGCCAAAATCTTCTACTTTATTACCAGTTCCGGCTACTAAAAAACCATGTAATCCAGCAAAATAATATAAAGTAGTCATTCGTAACCTAGCACGCGTATTCGCTAATGAAAGATTTAAAGTAGCTTCATTTTCAGAAGAAGGTACTTGAGATTTAAAGGATTCAAAAATCGGAGTTAAATCGGCTCTTTCATTAAAAACATTTGAAAAACGTTTTTTTAATTGATCAATGTGCTCGTTTGCTCTATTTACATGACTTTCAGCTTGATGTATTGGCATTTCTACGCATAAAGTTGGTAATCCGGTTTGTGCGCAAAGCGAAGAAGTTAAAGCACTGTCAATTCCGCCAGAGATTCCCACAACAAAACCCTTTACTTTTGCGTTAGTAGCATAATCGAGTAACCATTTTACAATATGTTGATTGATTTTTTCTGCTTGAAAGGTGTTGGAATTTGTCATTTTTTTATGAAAATTTATTAGTCGATAACTGTATATTTGCAAACCAAATTAGTTTTGATAAAAATATAAAAAATACGCTATATGAAGCAATTATTATTTGTCCTTGTTGCTATTACTTTCTTTTCTTGTAAAGAAGATGGTAAAGTGGAAGAAGCGGTAGCTAAAATACCAATTGAGTTTAAAGTAGAACGATTTGATAGAATTTTTTGGACATCTAAACCAGAAGATTTGCAAAAAGTTAAAGAACAATATCCGTATTTTTTTCCATCGCATATTTCAGATTCAACACTAATAAATAAATTAAATGATCCTTTGCTAAAAGAACTTTATAATGAAGTACAACTGCAATATCCTAATTTAGGAAAGATAGAACCTGATTTAGAAAAGCTTTTTGCACATGTGCAGTATTATTTTCCAAAGAATAAAACACCAAGAGTAATTACTTTAATTAATGAAGTAGATACAGAAGGTAGAGTTTTTTATACAGATACTTTAGCGCTTATTTCACTAGATTGCTATTTGGGAAAAGATCATCGTTTTTATGTAGATTTTCCAGAATTTAAAAAGCCCGAAATGGAACAAAATCAAATTTTACCTAATTTAGTAACAAGTTTTTGTTATGGTAAAATTGCGCCTCCAGCAGATAGAACTTTGCTTTCTGCCATGATTTATTACGGAAAAGAATTATATGTAAAAGATAAATTAATTCCTGAATATTCAGATGCAGTTAAGATAGGCTACACTGAAACACAATTGCAGTTTTGTCAAGCAAACGAATATTATATGTGGAGTAATTTAGTTGAAAATAAACTTTTGTACGATTCTAATCCTAAAAACGAATTACGATTTATTAAACCAGCACCTTTTACAAAATTCTATTTAGAAATAGATAATCAAACTCCAGGAAAAGTGGGGCAATGGTTAGGTTGGCAAATCGTAAGAAGTTATATGGAAAACAACGAAGATGTAACTTTAGACCAATTATTAGGAATGGATTCTAAATCTATTTTCGAAAATTCAAAATACAAACCAAAAAAGCCTTAAAAATGAAAAAATCAGATATAAAAATTACCGTTGGGTTAGATGAAAATAATGTTCCTGATACATTATTATGGACAGCACAAGATGGCGGAATCGAGCAAGAAGAAGCTAAAGCTTTATTGTTGTCAGTTTGGGATAGTAAAGCTAAAGAAACCCTTCGTATTGATTTATGGACAAAAGATATGCCAGTTGACGAAATGAAACAATTCTTTCATCAGACTTTAGTAGCTATGGCAGATACTTTTCAACGCGCTACTGCCGATGAAAAAATGTCCGATACCATGCGTGATTTCTGTGATTACTTCGCTGAAAAAATGGAATTAAAAGCGTAAAAAATGCCGCTAATTGTTTTAGCGGCATTTTTTTTATCTAGATTGTTATATTTATTGAAAGTTAGATAAAACTATCATTCTTAAAAATATCTTCGTTTATTTGATTGATGTATTCTAAAATTCCTTCTCTACCAATAGCTTCCAAAGACGAAGTAACAAAATAAGGTGGCATTTCTGCCCAATCACCAGCTAATAATTGTTTCTTGTAAGCTTCCACATGATTGTTTACTTTGTTTTTTCCTAGCTTATCTGATTTGGTAAAAATAATCGCAAACGGAATTTCACTTTCTCCTAAATATTCCATGAATTCTAAATCAATTTTTTGAGCTTCTAATCGAATGTCAATTAAAACAAAAGCACAAACTAATTGTTCTCTTTGCTCAAAATAATCCATAATAAATTGTTGAAAAACAGCTTTCGTTTTCTTAGAAACCCTTGCGTAACCATAACCTGGTAAATCCACTAAAAACCAATTGTTGTTAATTTTAAAGTGATTAATTAACTGAGTTTTTCCTGGTTTTGATGAGGTTTTTGCCAAATTTTTATGGTTCGTCAACATGTTAATCAACGATGATTTTCCTACATTTGATCGGCCAATAAATGCGTATTCAGGTAAACGTTCTTTTGGACATTTATCAACTTCTGAATTGCTAATTATAAATTCGGCGGTATTAATTTTCATAGGATATAAAATAAAATTCCCCAAAAAGGGGAACTATTATAAATTCTTCTTTTGTAACCAATCAAACAAAACTTGATTAAATGCTTCCGGATGCTCCATCATGGCAGCATGGCCACATTTTTCTATCCAAAAAAGTTCTGAGTTTGGCAATAATTTATCAAATTCTTCTGCAACATTAGGTGGTGTTACTTTATCATTTCTACCCCAAATAATACATGTTGGAGTTGTCATTTTAGGTAAATCTTTCGCCATGTTATGACGAATAGCGCTCTTTGCAATGGTTAAGGTTTTAATCAATTTGATTCTATCATTAACTGTAGCAAAAACTTCGTCAACTATTTCTTTGGTTGCTATTTCAGGATTATAAAAAACATCTTCAGCTTTCTTTTTAATGTATTCATAATCACCACGTTTTGGGTAACTTTCACCCATTCCACTTTCATACAAGCCTGAACTTCCTGTGATTACTAATGCTTTTACAAGTTCTGGATACATTTTTGTAAAATATAGTCCAATGTGTCCGCCTAAAGAATTTCCCACAAGAATTACTTGATCAAATCCTTTATGAACAACAAAGTCTTTAACAAATTTAGAAAATGCTTTAACGTTTGTCTTTAAAATGTTTTGCGTGTAAATAGGTAATTCAGGAATTACCACTTTGTATCCTTTAGGAGGAAAAAAATTAGCCACACCATCAAAGTTGCTTAGTCCTCCCATTAAACCATGAAGAATGATTATTGGAGTTCCTTCGCCAGCTTCAAAATAGGTGTATTTCTTTTCTTTTTTTAACATAAATTCCACTTAAAGTATTAGTTCTAATGATTGACAAATATACTATTTTATTGAAGAATCTAAAGAAAAAATTAATAGAGAAAATTTTAATCATTTACGCCTTGTAAAATGTTAGTTATCAACAATTTTAGACTTTTTAATTGAAATTGATGCTCTATTTTAATGTTTGAATTTTTGATATAAATTCTTCTTAATTCTTGATTTTGCAAATATTCTTTTGTTAAAAGTGGTAAAGCATTTTTTCAAATCCAAAAACTTATTAACAAAGTGGTAGTATGTGGTAAAAAGTGGTAAAATTTTTCTAAATTTGTACTTATTCTAATTGAAATAAAAAATTGAAAACACTAATCGGAACATACGAATGTAAAGTAGATGCCAAAGGAAGGCTGATGCTCCCTACGTCGCTAAAGAAACAATTGGGTTCTTTAGAGGAAGGTTTCGTGTTGAAACGTTCGGTTTTCCAGCCTTGTTTGGAATTATTCCCAATGAGTGAGTGGAATAAAATGATGTTGAAAATCAATAAGCTAAATCGTTTTGTTAAAAAGAACAACGATTTTATTAGAAGATTTACAGCAGGAGTTAAAATGGTAGAGATTGATGCAACAGGACGACTTTTAATTCCTAAAGATTTAGTAATTTTTGCTCAAATTGATAAAGATATTGTGTTGAATTCAGCTATCAATATTATCGAAATTTGGGATAAAGATAAATACGAAAACGCGATTGAAAATGCTACAGATGATTTCGCAGATTTGGCAGAAGAAGTAATGGGTAATTTAAATGATGACGAAGATGGAATATCATAATCCGGTATTGTTAAAAGAAACAGTTGATGGATTGAATATTCGTCCTGATGGAGTATATGTGGATGTTACTTTTGGTGGCGGCGGTCACTCGAGAGAAATAATGAGTCGTTTAGGTGAAAACGGAAAGTTGTTTGCGTTTGATCAAGATTTGGATGCATTAAAAAATGCAATTGATGACGAGCGATTTGTTTTAATTAATGAAAATTTTAGATTCATAAAAAGATTTTTACGATTCCACGGAATTAAACAAGTTGATGGAATTTTAGCAGATTTAGGTGTGTCTTCTCATCAATTTGATGTTGCTGAACGTGGTTTTTCAACACGTTTTGATGCGGAATTAGATATGCGAATGAACCAAAAAGGCGATATAAGTGCTTATCATGTTGTAAATGAATATGATGAGCAAGAAATTTCTCGAGTTTTGTTTAATTATGGTGAACTTAAGAATGCAAGAGCAATGGCAAATGTTATTGTTACAGCTCGAAAAGATAAAGAAATTAGAAATTCAGATCAATTAAAGCAAGTTTTAGCTAAGTTTTTGCCTGGTCATAAGGCAAATAAAATTTTAGCACAAATATATCAGGCAATTCGAATTGAAGTAAATCAAGAGATGGAAGTTTTAAAAGAATTTTTAGAACAATCTTTAGAAATTTTAAAACCTGGCGGAAGATTGAGTGTTATTTCTTATCACTCCTTAGAAGATAGATTAGTAAAACGTTTTGTAAAAAATGGAATGTTTGAAGGGGAGCCAGAAAGAGATTTTTTTGGAAATTTTGAAGTTCCTTTTAAAACGATTGAAAAATTAATTGTGCCATCTGAAGAAGAAATTGCAATTAATAATAGAGCACGAAGCGCAAAATTAAGAGTAGCAGAAAAAATTTAATATAAATGAAAAACGGAGTTTACAGTTTGTTAAAAGCCAAATTTCTTATTAGTGATGACGCTCTTAAGAACTGGAAATTCATTGTTTTTTTAGTGATTTTAGGAATGATAATGATTGCTAATAATCATCAATACGATGCTAAGAATTATAAAATTACGGAATTAAATAATCAAGTAAAAGAATTAAGATCTGAATTTGTTGATAAACGTTCTGAGTTAATGAAACTTAAAATGGAATCAACAGTGGCTAAAAAAATGGAAACGCGACACATTATTCCGTCAGAAGTTCCGCCAACCAAAATTGTAGTAAAGCGTTCAGAAAATAAAAAAACCTTTTGGGACAAATTTAAAATATGGCAATAGAAGATAAAAAAATATCGAATCGCATGTATTTTGTAGCTGTTATGTTTTTCATAATGGCTGTGTTTGTTTTAATTAAATTGAATAATATTCAATGGGTTGATGGTAAATATTATCGTCAATTAGCAAAGGAAAGAACGGTTAAGAATTTTACAATTCCTGCCAATAAAGGAAATGTATATGCTGCAGATGGAAGTTTATTAGCTACTTCAATTCCAGAATACACAATTTATTTTGATGCGGTTGCTCCTTCAGATGAGCATTTTAAAGAAAATATAAAAGGTTTGTCAGATTCGTTAGCTGTTATGTTAGGTAAAAATGCTGGTTTTTATCAGGCTAAGCTTCAAAAGGCACGAGCAAATAAAAGTCGTTATGTGTTCATTGCAAAAAAAATGAGCTATACTGAGCAAATGCGATTAAAATCATTTCCTCTTTTTAATAAAGGAGCGAATAAAGGTGGTTTAATTATTGAACAAAAAATAGTTAGAGAACATCCAATTGGTTTAGTGGCAAAAAGAACTATAGGTTATGAGCGATCAGATGAAGATGGTAAAGGATTGGAATTTGCTTTTCGTAATTACTTAAATGGTAAAAATGGCCACAGAATGATGCAAAAAATCGCAAAAAATCAGTGGAAACCAATTAGCGATCTTAACGAAAAAGAACCACAAGATGGTTATGATATTATTTCTACTATCGATGTCTATATTCAAGATATTGCACATCATGCTTTGTTAAAACAACTTGAGTTTTATAGTGCAGATCATGGTTGCGTGGTTGTAATGGAAACAAAAACAGGAAACATTAAAGCAATTTCTAATTTAGGAAGAGCCGAGGATGGTTCATACTATGAAACACAAAATTATGCCATTACTGAATCGCATGAGCCTGGATCAACATTCAAATTAATGGATTTAATTGCTGTTTTGGATGATAAAAAAGCAGATACAAGTACCGTTTACGATTCAAAAGGTGGAGAGATTGAATATTATAAAAGACGTGTAAGAGATTCTCATAAAGGTGGTTATGGAAAAATAACTTTAGCAAAAGGTTTTGAAGTTTCTTCTAACACAGTTTTAGTACAATCGGTATATGAAAGTTATAAAGACAATCCAAAACAGTTTGTAGATAGAATCAACAGCTACGGATTAAATAAACCATTAGGTTTGCCAATTACAGGGGAAGGGAAACCTTTTATTCCACAGCCTGGAACTTCTGGCTGGTCTGGAGTAGCTTTGCCTTGGATGGCCTTTGGGTACGGAGTATCGGTAACGCCCTTGCAGACGTTAACCTTGTATAATGCTGTTGCCAATAATGGTGTAATGGTAAAACCAATTTTTGTAAGCGAAATAAAGGAATGGAATAAAACCATTAAAAAATACAATACCGAAATTATTAATCCTAAAATCTGCTCTGATGAAACTTTGCGAAAAGTTCATAAGGTTTTAGAAAATGTCGTTAAAAGAGGAACGGGTTCAAAATTGTACTCAAAAGATTTTTCTATGGCAGGAAAAACAGGAACAGCTCAAGTTAATTATAAAGACAAATCAAAATTATATTATGCATCATCATTTGTAGGATATTTTCCAGCAGATCAACCAAAATATTCTTGCATCGTTGTAGTTCATAAACCAAATGTTGCCGCCGGATATTACGGAGCTGATGTAGCGGGTCCCGTTTTTAAAAGAATAGCGCAAAAAATATTTACCGATTCACCTTCAACTAATCATGTTAAAAATATTAATGCTAAAGTTGCTTCTCAAGAAGAAAACTATTCAAAATATTATAAAGCAGTTGAAAACGAAAGCAATCTAATACCTAACGTTAAAGGAATGGACGGAATGGATGCCGTGGCTTTGCTAGAAAATTTAGGTTTAAAGGTTAAAGTAATTGGTATCGGAAGAGTAAAAACACAATCCTTAACATCAGGACAAGCTTTTAATAAAAATCAAATTATTACACTAGAATTATCGTGAAGATTTTAAAAGACATACTATATAAAGTGGCAATTGAAGCAGTTCATGGAACTACAGATATTGCTATCTCTAAAATTGAATTTGATTCTAGAAAAATTGAATTGAATGATGTTTTTGTGGCAATTAAAGGAACACTTTCAAATGGTCATGATTACATAGAAAAAGCACTAAGTTTAGGTGCTATTGCAATAATTTGCGAAGAGCTTCCAAGTAATATTGTAAATGGAGTAACGTATATAAAGGTAAAAGATACTAATGAAGCATTAGCGTTTTTATCGGCTAATTATTTTGATAATCCTTCGCATAACATCAAATTAGTTGGTGTAACAGGAACAAACGGAAAAACAACAATTGCTTCATTGTTATACCAATTGTTTAAAAAAGCGGGCTACAAAGTAGGATTGTTATCAACTGTAAAAATTATGGTGGATAATGATGATTATAAAGCGACACATACCACACCTGATTCATTAATGTTAAATTATTATTTAGACAAAATGATTGGTGCCGGATGCGAATTTTGCTTTATGGAAGTTAGCTCTCATGGAATTCATCAAAAAAGAACAGAAGCGCTTCAGTTTGTGGGAGGCGTTTTTACTAATTTATCTCATGATCATTTAGATTATCATAATACGTTTGCAGAATATAGAGATGTTAAGAAATCTTTTTTTGATAGCTTGGCAAAAGATGCGTTTGCAATAACAAATATCGATGACAAAAATGGAGCAATAATGCTTCAAAATACAAAAGCAAAAAAACTATCATATGCTTTAAAATCTTATGCAGATTATAAAGCTCAAATTTTAGAAAATCAACTATCAGGATTGTTATTAAAAATTAACGATAATGAAGTTTGGGTAAAATTAATTGGTTCGTTTAATGCTTATAATTTGTTAGCAATTTATGGCGTAGCAGTAGAATTAGGTATTGATAAAATGGAAGCACTGCGTTTACTTTCTGAATTAGAAAGTGTTTCAGGACGATTTCAATTTATTGTTTCCGATTTAAAAATTACCGCTATTGTAGACTATGCTCACACACCAGATGCTTTAGAAAATGTATTAAAAACTATAGAAGATATTCGTACTAAAAACGAACAGTTAATTACAGTTGTTGGTTGTGGTGGTGATAGAGATAAAACTAAAAGGCCTATAATGGCAAATATTGCTTCTTCATTGAGTGATAAAGCCATTTTTACATCCGATAATCCTAGAACTGAAAATCCTGAAACGATTATTGAAGAAATGGAAAAAGGGGTTGAACCTCAAAATTTTAAGAAAACAGTTTCCATATTAGATAGAAAACAAGCCATTAAAACCGCTTGTCAATTAGCAAATCCAAATGATATCATTTTAATAGCAGGAAAAGGTCATGAAACGTATCAAGAAATAAATGGAGTGCGACATGATTTTGATGATTTAAAAATTATAACCGAATTATTACAACAATTGAATAAATAATTGTTTCGAGTTACGAGTTTAAAGATAACCCGCAACTTGAAACCCGCAACTTGAAACCCGCAACCTGAAACTTTTTAACTATGTTATATTACATCTTTCAATACTTAGACAAAGCTTTTGATGTTCCTGGAGCAGGAGTGTTTCAATACATTACGTTTCGCTCAGCATTGGCTTTTATTATGTCGTTGTTAATTGCTACAATTTATGGTAAAAAAATAATTAACTTTTTAAGAAATCAACAAGTAGGTGAAACAGTTCGCGAACTTGGTTTGGAAGGACAAACTCAAAAAGCAGGTACTCCTACAATGGGTGGAATAATAATTATTTTGGCGACTCTTATTCCGGTTTTTTTGTTAGCAAAATTGAATAATATCTATGTTATATTATTAATTATAACAACGTTATGGATGGGAACAATTGGTTTTATTGACGATTATATTAAAATTTTCAAAAAGGACAAACAAGGATTAAAAGGAATTTTTAAAGTTATTGGTCAAGTTGGTTTAGGTGTAATTGTTGGTTCTGTTTTGTATTTCAGTCCAGAAGTTACAGTAAGAAAAGATACTTTAGGAGAAAGAGTTAAAATTGAAAACAATACTAATCCAACCAAATTAGAAGAAAAATCAACGGCAACTACCATTCCTTTTTTGAAAAATAATGAATTTGATTATGCCGAAGTTTTGTCTTTTATGGGCGATGATTATAAAAATTATGCTTGGCTAATTTTTATTCCAATGGTTATTTTAATTATTACTGCGGTGTCTAATGGTGCAAATTTAACAGATGGAATAGATGGTTTAGCTGCAGGAACATCAGCAATTTCGGTACTAACACTCGGGCTTTTTACCTTTGTTTCGGGGAATATTATTTTTTCAGATTATCTGAACATTATGTATATCCCAAACTCAGGAGAAATGACTATTTACGTGTCGGCATTTGTTGGTGCTTTAGTCGGATTTCTTTGGTATAATGCGTATCCAGCATCTGTTTTTATGGGCGATACAGGAAGTTTAACAATCGGAGGTATTATTGCAGTTATAGCAATTTCAATTCGTAAAGAACTATTAATTCCGGTATTGTGTGGCATTTTCTTAGCCGAAAATTTATCAGTAATGATTCAGGTTAGTTATTTTAAATATACCAAAAAGAAATATGGCGAAGGAAGACGTGTTTTTTTAATGTCGCCTTTGCATCACCATTATCAGAAAAAAGGATATCACGAAAGTAAAATTGTAACGCGCTTTTGGATTGTAGGAATTCTACTAGCTATTTTTTCACTCGTTTCTTTAAAATTAAGATAAAATGCGACTGGTAGTTTTAGGCGGTGGTGAAAGTGGAGTAGGAACCGCCATTTTAGGAAAACAAAAAGGATATGATGTTTTTGTTTCTGATTTTGGAAAAATAAAAGATAATTATAAAGAAGTTCTTATAAGTAATGGTATTGACTGGGAAGATGAAAAACACACAGAAGAATTAATTCTGAATGCTGATGTTGTAATGAAAAGTCCTGGAATTCCAGACAAAGCGCCAATTGTTAAAAAGCTATTAGAGAAAGATATTCCAGTAATTTCAGAAATCGAATTTGCAATTCAATTTACAGAAGCTAAAACGGTAGGGATAACAGGAAGTAACGGAAAAACAACCACAACACTTTTAACATATCATGTTTTAAAAGAAGCGGGTTTAAATGTAGGATTAGCAGGAAATATTGGTAAAAGTTTTGCATGGCAAGTGGCCGAAAACAAACATGATATTTATGTTTTAGAATTAAGTAGTTTTCAGTTAGATGGTGTATTTAACTATAAACCAAACATAGCAATAATTACAAATATAAGTCCAGATCATTTAGATAGATACAATTACGATTATAACTTGTATATCAATTCTAAATTTAGAATTACAAAAAATCAAACAGAAGCCGATTATTTGATTTACGATAAAGAAGATGAAGCGATTAAAAATTGGTTAAAAAATAATACGATTAAAGCAAATAAAGTTCCTTTTTCTCTTACCACAAAACCAGAAGTAGAGGGAGGATTTTTAGACGAAAACAACATGAACAGCACAATTAATAACGATACATTTACTATGCCAATCAACGAACTTGCACTAGAAGGAAAACATAACATTAAAAACGCAATGGCTGCAACAGCTGTAGCGCAATTGTTAAATATAAGAAAGCAAACTATAAGAGAAAGTTTAACAAATTTTCAAGGTGCTGAACACCGATTAGAGAAAGTGTTAAAAATTCAAGGTGTTCAATATATTAACGATTCAAAAGCAACAAATGTAAATTCGGTTTTTTATGCTTTAGATAGTATGACTACTCCAACAGTTTGGATTGTAGGTGGTGTTGATAAAGGAAATGATTATGACGAATTAATGCCATTAGTTCGTGAAAAAGTAAAAGCTATTGTTTGCTTAGGAGTTGATAATACAAAAATCAGTAATACATTTAATAATGTAGTTGATATTATGGTAGAAACTACTTCAATGGCTGAGGCAGTTCAAATTGCACAACGTTTAGCAGAAAAAGGAGATAGTGTTCTTTTGTCGCCAGCTTGTGCTAGTTTCGATTTATTTGAAAACTACGAAGACAGAGGTAAACAATTTAAACATGCTATTTATAATTTATAAATCTATTGTAATCTATTTAAAATGTAATAACTAAACACAATCATAGGAAAATGGAAACTATGTTCCTATGTGTTTAAAAATAAAAAAATGTTTGATATAATTGGTAAAATACGAGGCGATAAAACCATTTGGGCTATAGTTTTTCTATTAGCACTTATCTCGTTTTTGCCAGTATATAGCGCAAGTACCAACTTGGTTTATGTTATTGGAAAAGGAACAACAATAGGATATTTGTTTAAACATTTTGTACATGTAATGTTAGGTTTTGGTATTATTTATGCCATTCATAAAACACCTTATCATTACTTTAAAGCACTTTCAATTTTCGGAATTCCATTAGTCATATTACTTTTAGTTTATACTTTATTTAAAGGAACTGAAATTGGCGGGGCAAATGCAAGTAGATGGATTCAAATTCCTTTTGTTGGTGTTAGTTTTCAAACCTCTACGTTGGCCTTTATTGTGCTAATGATTTATGTTGCCCGATACCTAGCTAAAGTAAGTGATAAAGAATATACTTTTAAAGAATCAGTAGTAGAACTTTGGTTACCTGTAGCTGCAGTATTAATTTTAATATTACCAGCGAATTTTTCTACAACAGCCTTGATTTTTTCAATGGTTTGTATGCTAATTTTTATAGGATATTATCCGTTAAAATATTTAGGCTATGTTTTAGTTATGGGAATAGGTGCAATTATGCTGTTTATTTTATTAGCTAAAGCTTTTCCAACCAATAAGTATTTTAGTAGAGTAAATACTTGGGAAAAAAGAATTGAACGATTTTCAGACGATACGCCTAATGAGGATGATTACCAAATAGAAAAAGCTAAAATTGCTATTGCATCTGGAAAAATATACGGATTAGGTCCTGGGAAAAGTGTTCAAAAAAACTTTTTACCTCAATCTTCTTCCGATTTCATTTTTGCCATCATTGTTGAAGAATATGGTTTAGTAGGTGCAGTGGGAATTATCTTTTTGTATTTGTTATTGTTTTTTAGATTCATCATAAATGCGCAAAAAGCAACTACTTTATTTGGAAAATTATTAATCATTGGTCTAGGATTTCCAATAATTTTTCAAGCTTTCATTAACATGGGAGTGGCAGTAGAATTGCTTCCGGTTACAGGACAGCCTTTACCATTAATTAGTAGTGGAGGAACTTCTATTTGGATGACGTGTATTGCAATTGGAATTATTTTAAGTGTTACCAAAAAAGATGAAGAAGTTGCACTTGATTTGGAAGAAAAACGTAAACGAGACGAAGCCTTGCAACAAATTATAGAGGCGCAAGTTTCTTTGAACGAAGAAAGGGAAGCTGATGAGAATCAGCAAAAAATTAATAATATGAAGTCTTCAATTAGAGAATCATTAATTGAAGATGAAAATGGAGATGTTTTAGTAAACGGACAAAATCCAATGAATGCTGTTTTAAATAAAAAATAAAAAGCAAAATCATATAATTGTCCCCTCGAGGGGACTTTAGGGGTGTAAAATGAAAAAACCAAGATTCATAATTAGCGGTGGAGGAACAGGAGGACATATTTATCCTGCAGTTGCTATTGCAAACGAATTAAAATCTCGTTTTCCAGAGGCTGAGTTTCTTTTTGTAGGTGCTAAAGATAAAATGGAAATGCAGAAAGTCCCTCAAGCAGGTTATGAAATAAAAGGTTTGTGGATTTCAGGAATACAAAGAAAACTGACTCTAGATAACGCAATGTTTCCTTTAAAGTTAGCTTCAAGTATGTTGAATTCGTTTAAAATCATCAAAAGTTTTAAGCCAAATGTTGTTATAGGAACAGGAGGCTTTGCAAGTGGAGCGGTTTTAAAAGCAGCATCAATGTTGAATATTCCAACGGTAATTCAAGAACAAAATTCATATCCTGGAATTACGAATAAATTATTAGCAAAAAAAGCGCACAAAATTTGTGTGGCTTACGAAAATTTAGAGCAGTTTTTCCCAAAGGATAAAATGATTTTAACTGGAAATCCAGTTCGTCAGGATTTAATTAACGAAGCAAGTAAAAGCGAAGCAATTGCTTATTTTAAGTTAGATGCAAGCAAAAAAACATTACTGGTTTTAGGAGGAAGTTTAGGCGCTCGAAGAATCAACCAATTAATTGAGAAAGAGTTGGATTTTTTATTGAATCAAAACATTCAAATCATTTGGCAATGCGGAAAATTATATTTCGACGAATATAAAAAATTTGATAGTATCAATCAGCCAGCATCGATCACCAATCACCCGTCACCAAAAGTAACTGTTTTGGCTTTTATCGACAGAATGGATTTGGTTTACGCTGCTGCAGATATTGTAATTTCGCGTTCAGGAGCATCGTCGGTTTCGGAGTTGTGTATTGTGGGAAAACCTACTATTTTTATTCCATCGCCAAACGTAGCTGAAGATCACCAAACAAAAAATGCTAAAGCTATTTCAGATAAAAGTGGGGCTATTTTAATTAAAGAATCGGAATTAGAAAACCAATTTGAAGCCGTTTTTTCTGACTTAATTTCTAATGAAAGCAAACAATCAGAATTAAGTCAAAACATAAAAAAATTAGCACTACCAAATGCAACTAAAGATATTGTTGAAGAAATAGTTAAGCTAATAAAATAATATTTCAAGAGCGAGTTCAGTTATAAGAACAAGCTCAATAAAAAAGTAAATAATAAAAGTTTGAAATTGAATTTTGAACTTGAAATTGAATTTAAAAATGAACCTAAATCAAATACATAACGTTTATTTCATCGGAATTGGTGGCATCGGAATGAGTGCTTTAGCTCGCTATTTTCAATTTATTGGAAAAAAAGTAGTGGGTTATGATAAAACGCCAACGCAATTAACAGATGAATTACAAGCCATTGGTTTAGAAATTCATTTTGAAGATAATATTAGTTTAATACCAGAAGATTTTTATGTAGAAAATACTTTGGTAATTGTTACTCCTGCAGTTCCGGTTACGCATTCAGAATGGAATTATTTTGTTGAAAGAAATTATAATGTAAAAAAACGTGCTGAAGTATTGGGAATCATAACCAAAGACACGTATTGTTTTGCGGTTGCAGGAACGCACGGAAAAACAACAACGTCTAGTATTTTAGGTCATGTTTTGTATGAAAGTGGAGTAGATGTTACTGCTTTTTTAGGCGGAATTGTAGAAAATTATAATTCTAATTTAATAGTTTCTGGAAAAACCGTTACAGTGGTTGAAGCAGATGAATTTGATCGTTCGTTTTTGCATTTACATCCAAATGTTTCTTGTGTAACTTCAATGGATGCGGATCATTTAGATATTTATGGTGATGCTGCAAGTATTGAAGAATCGTTTAGAGAATTTGCAGCAAAAACAACTAGCGATAATTTATATGTAATTAATGGATTGCCACTAGAAGGCTATACTATTGGTGTAAATAATGATGCTGATTTTTCAGCGCAAAACATCCGAATCGAAAATGGATTTTACGTATTTGATGTAAAAACGCCATCAGAATTAATTGAAAATGTGCAATTTGGATTGCCTGGTCATCATAATTTAACCAATGCGCTTTTGGCTTTAGCAATGGCAAAATCATATGGTGTTTCTAATGAAAATATAATCGCTGCTTTAAAAAGTTTTAAAGGAGTTAGAAGACGTTTCTCTTTCCAAATTAGAGAAGAAAATATAGTGTATATTGATGATTATGCACATCATCCAACAGAAATAAATGCAGTGCATCAGGCGGTTAGAGAGCTGTATCCAAATAAAAAAATTATAGCAGCTTTTCAGCCTCATTTGTTTAGTCGAACAAAAGATTTTGTAGATGGCTTTGCTGAAAGTTTAAGTCAATTTGATGAAGTTCTTTTGCTAGAAATTTATCCTGCACGCGAATTGCCTATGGAAGGAGTGAATTCGACTTGGTTGTTAAATAAAATTAATAACCCAAATAAAAAATTAGTAAGTAAAGAAGAATTATTAGTTGCATTTAAAAATTCAGATGCAGATGTGTTTATAACTATTGGAGCTGGAGACATTGGAGAATTAGTAAAAAATATTAAAAAAACACTTCATGAAAAGAATTAATTGGCATACGGTTCGTTTGGTGTTAATCATTTTTGTTATGATTTTCCTGTATTCTTTTTCTTCTAAAAGAAATAGTGAGCGTAAAATCATTAAGATAGATATCAAATTTGATTCTAATGAAAATATGTTTTTAACACATGAAATGGTTAATAACTTGTTAATACAAAATTTTGGAGGTGCTTCAACAATTCAAAAAGATAAGGTAGATTTGAATACTTTAGAAACTGTTCTCGATGATCACGAGATGATTGAAAAAGCACAAGTTTTTTCAACAATAGACGGGCTTCTAAATACGCGTATTACTCAAAAGACCCCAATCGTAAGAGTTATTACTGATAACGAGAGTTATTATCTTGATTCTAAAGGTGATAAAATGTCGTTGTCAGATAATTTTTCTGCACGAGTTCCGCTAGTTACTGGCGAAATTAGTGAAGAAAATTGTAGGCCATATTTGTTTTTGTTTAATAAAATCAAAAAAGATGATTTTTTAAGCAAAAATATTACGGGTGCACAAATTATGCCTTCTGGTAGTGTTATTTTAACTAACAGAAGTTATGATTATAAAATAGTATTTGGGAAACCAATTAATGTTGAAGATAAGCTTAAGAATTACAAAGCATTTTTTCAACATGCTATAAAAGATACATTGATTAAGAATTATAAAGAGGTTAACGTTATGTTTACTCAACAAGTGGTTTGTAAGAAATAGAAAAAGGGTATGAACAAAGACAACATCGCAGTAGGATTAGATATTGGTACAACAAAAATTGTAGCAATGATTGGGAAGAAAAATGAATACGGAAAGCTAGAAATCCTAGGAGTAGGAAAATCTAAAAGCTTAGGTGTGCATAGAGGTGTTGTAAATAATATTACGCAAACTATTCAGTCTATTCAGCAAGCAGTTATTGAAGCAGAAAACAATTCAGGATACAAAATTAATGATGTTGTAGTGGGTATTGCCGGACAACACATTCGCAGTATTCAACATAGCGATTATATAAGTCGTCCAAATGCAGAAGAAGTAATTGGCGATGCAGATATTGATACATTAATTGGTCAGGTTCATAAGTTAGCCATGTTACCGGGTGAAGAAATAATTCATGTATTGCCACAAGAATTTAAAATTGATGGTCAAGCTGAAATTAAAGAACCAATCGGAATGTACGGAGGAAGATTAGAATCTAGTTTTCACGTAGTAGTTGGTCAAGCTGCTTCCATTCGTAATTTAGGAAGATGTGTTAAAAGTGCCGAATTAGAGTTGTCTGGATTAACACTTGAACCATTAGCTTCTGCCGATGCGGTATTAAGTCAAGAAGAAAAAGAAGCAGGAGTTGCTTTAATTGATATAGGTGGTGGAACAACAGATTTAGCCATTTTTAAAGATGGAATCATTCGTCATACAGCGGTTGTGCCTTTTGGTGGAAACGTTATTACGGAAGATATTAAAGAAGGATGTTCTATTATAGAAAAACAAGCAGAGTTGTTAAAAACGCGTTTTGGTTCAGCTTGGCCAGGTGAAAATAAAGACAACGAAATTGTTTCTATTCCTGGATTAAGAGGTAGAGAGCCAAAAGAAATTTCGCTAAAAAACTTGTCAAAAATTATTCACGCTAGAGTTGTGGAAATTATTGAGCAAGTTTATGCCGAAATTAAATTATACGGACATGAAGATCCTAAGAAAAAATTAATTGCCGGAATTGTTTTAACTGGTGGTGGAGCACAATTGCAACACATTAAACAACTAGTTGAATATATAACAGGAATGGATACTAGAATTGGATATCCAAACGAGCATTTAGCAGGAGATTCAAATGAAGAATTGTCAAGTCCGCTTTATGCTACAGCAGTTGGTTTAGTAATGAACAGTATTAGAAATAATACTAAAAGTGCTACCCCATTTGTTGAAATAAAAAAAGAAGAACCTATTGCAGTTAAACCTCAAGTTGTAGTTGAAGAACCAATTGTTCAAGAGGAGCCAAAAGCAGTAGAGTCTATCAAAACCGAAACGACAGATGATAAAATCAAACGTTCGTTTTTTGATAAATACATTGATAAGATTAAAGAATTTTTAGATAACGCAGAATAAAAGGAGATACTATGTCAGAATTTGGAAACATTTCATTCGATTTACCTAAAAACCAATCTAACGTAATTAAAGTAATTGGCGTTGGAGGTGGAGGTAGTAATGCTATTAATCACATGTTTAAACAAGGGATTAAAGGTGTTGATTTTGTAGTTTGTAATACCGATTCTCAGGCTTTGCAAAATAGTCCTGTGCCAAATAAAATTCAGTTAGGTGTAAGCTTAACAGAAGGATTAGGTGCTGGAGCAAATCCAGAAGTTGGGCAACAATCGGCAATCGAAAGTATCGCTGAAATAGAAAAAATGTTAGACAGCAACACCAAAATGATTTTCATTACCGCAGGAATGGGTGGTGGAACAGGTACTGGAGCGGCTCCTATCATTGCTAAATTAGCAAAAGAACGCGATATTTTAACAGTAGGTATCGTTACAATTCCTTTTCAATTTGAAGGTAAAAATCGTTCAGATCAAGCTTTAGCTGGAGTTGACCGCCTTAGAAAGCAAGTAGATTCTTTGATAGTTATCAATAATAATAAATTGCGTGAAGTATACGGAAACTTAGGGTATAAATCAGGTTATTCAAAAGTTGACGAAGTGTTGGCAACGGCTGCTCGTGGAATTGCAGAGGTAATTTCACAACATTATATTCAAAATATCGATTTACGTGATGCTAAAACAGTACTGGCTAATAGTGGAACAGCTATTATGGGTTCTGCAATTGCGTCAGGTGAGGGAAAAGCAAAAAAAGCCATCACAAGTGCTTTAGATTCACCGTTGTTAAACGACAATAAAATTACAGGAGCTAAACAAGTTTTACTTCTAATTGTTTCGGGTGTTGGAGAAGAAAACGAAATAAGTATTGATGAAATTAGCGAAATCAACGAATATATCCAAAACGAAGCAGGTTATAGTGCAAATATAATCATGGGTTTAGGTGAAGATGAAAAACTTGAAAATTCAATTTCTGTAACTGTTATTGCTACAGGTTTTAATATTGAACAGCAAGCAGAAATCGTAAATCAAGAGCCTAAAAAGATTATTCATTCATTAGAAGATGAACAAAAAATCGTTCATGAATTATTAAATAAAACGATTGCTAGTCTTCCGGTAAATGAACCAATTTTCGAAAGTCAGAAAGTAGAAGAGGTTAAAGCTGATATTATCAATCCAATTTGTGATGAAATGGAAGAAAAAATCGTTTTTACTTTAGAGGAAGAAGTTGAAGCGCCTACTTTTGAAATTCATACACCAGTGGCTACAATTGATTTAGTTCCAACATCTGATTTTTTAAAAAATATTGATGTAACTTTTGAAATTGTTAGTCCAAATGTAGCACCAAGTTTTGAAATTATTACACCACAAATCAGAGAAATTGAAGTAAAAGATCCTGAATTTGTTGTAGCTAAAGAAGAGATAAATTTTTCATTAGACTTGTTTGAAACGAAAGCAGAAGTAAAAGAAGAAAGTACTATTGTTTTTGATTTATCTGCAGAAACACGTGCAATGGAAGTTAAAGATCCAATTAACGTAGTTCCAGTTACAGAAGTAAACCAAAACGGAATTATTAAATATTCATTAGAAGACTATTTAGAAAAAGAAAACGAGTTAGTAGCTTCTAAGCCAGTTGAAGTAGTTGCAGAGCCAGTAGATGAAGAGTTAAATTTCACTATGAAAAGTGAAATGAACAAACCAGAAAATAATATTAAATTTGATGCTGTTTCGCCTCTTGAAATGTCAATTGAAGAAACATTAAAATTTAGAGCAGACGAACGCAAAAGAAAAATGAAAGAGTTCAATCACAAATTCAACAATAGCAATTCGCAAATTGATGAGTTTGAAAAAGAACCAGCTTATAAAAGAATGGGAATAGATGTAACGTCAACTCCAAACACAAATAGCAATCAATCTAGAATGTCATTAGGAACTGACAGTAACGACGATATTCAACTTCGTTCAAACAATTCATTCCTTCACGATAATGTAGATTAATCTGCAATAAACTAACCTACCCTAAAAGAACCCGAAGAGCAATTTTCGGGTTTTTTTATTACCTTTGCACCATGTTTGTTAAACCTGTGCTTTTGGTTTGGACATAAATCAACTACAATAAATAAAAAAATACAATATGAGTTTAGAAGTAAAAATCATGGACAACATGAAAGAAGCTATGAAAGCAAAAGATACAGTTGCATTAGAAGCTTTAAGAGCAATTAAATCTGCAATTATTTTAGCAAAAACAGAAGCTGGAGCAGCAGATGGATTAACTGAAGATGCAGAAATTAAAATGTTACAACGTTTGGTTAAAATGAGAAAAGATAGTGCGGAAATTTTCACTACACAAAATCGTCCTGATTTAGCTGAACCAGAACTTGCTCAAATTGCTGTAATTGAAAAATTCTTACCAGCACAATTATCAGAAGCTGAAGTAGAATCAATTATTGCAAAAATAATTGCAGAAACAGGTGCTTCTGGCATTGCTTCTATGGGTAAAGTTATGGGATTAGCTTCTGCTCAAATAGGAGGACAAGCGGAAGGGAAAGTAATTTCTGGAATTGTAAAGAAATTATTAGTATAATAGAATAGTGAAAAGTAAATAGTGAAAAGTAAAAAAGATAAATTAGTTTATCACTTTTCACTATTTACTTAAAAAAAAGGCTTCGTAGTTCAACTGGATAGAATATCAGATTTCGGCTCTGAGGGTTGGGGGTTCGAATCCCTTCGAGGTCACAAAATAAATAAAAACGCTTTTATAGCGTTTTTATTTATTTTATAACGCGACTTTTTGCGTTATTTGTAAAAGTGTAAAACAACCCAACCTACAATGAATCCGCCACCTGTTGAACATGAGTTATTTTTAGCCGATTATATTGCAATGTTTGTTGTGGTGGCTCCATTTGCAGCAATATTCTTTGTATTTGCTTTTTATGTTATTGAGATTATTTATCTGAGAAATTATAAAAAACCCTTATTAGTTTTTGCTAACATCCAATTTAAAAATTTAACTGAAAGTCAAAAGCATATTTTGGCTGCAAATTTTAATTTCTATAACAATTTAAAACCCAAATATAAGCGTTATTTTGAACACCGCGTTTCTATGTTTATTTCTAATTATGAGTTTTTAGGTAGAGATATTTCTGTTACTGAAGAAATGAAAATAACAATTTCTGCAACTTATGTCATGCTAACATTCGGAATGCGAGATTACTTAAATCCGCTATTTAAAACTATTTTAATATTTCCAGATATTTATTATTCTTCCCAAACAGATAATTATCATAAAGGAGAATTTAATCCAAGATTAAAAAATATTGTTTTTTCTTGGAAGCATTTTAAAGAAGGAATTGATATAACAAACGATAATTTAAATCTTGGATTACATGAATTTACTCATGCATTTCATATTCAATCTTTAAAAAGCGAAAAGGCAACATTTGTTTTATTTAATGAGTCTTTACAGAGTTTGTTTAAAGTCGTATCTAATCCGCAAATGAAACAAAAACTTATCGAATCTGGATTTTTACGTGATTATGCTTATGAAAATCAATTTGAATTTGTAGCAGTTTTGTTGGAATATTTTTTTGAGTCGCCGCAAGAATTTAAATCAAAATTTCCTTCTATTTTCTTAAGAGTTAAGCATATGATTAATTTTAACGAAAAATATTTTATAACATCTGAATTTTAAAAACACTGATATCTATCATGTTTTTACTTTTATTTATTGAGTAAATTTATATCAATAAATATAAAGGTTATGAAAAAGTCAGTTCCTGTGTCATCAATTATGACAAAAAATGTAGTTAAATTAAACCTTTCTGATGATTTAACTAAAGCTGAAATATTATTTAAAAAACATCAAATTAGACACATTCCAGTAGTTAATGGTAATGTTATTATTGGTATGTTGAGTTATACCGATTTGCTTAGAATTTCTTTTGCTGATGCAATGGAAGATGAAGATGATGTTGATACTACAGTTTATAATATGTTTACTGTAGAGCAAGTAATGGCTAAAAAATTAGTTTCTATTTCTCCTGAAACCACAATAAAAGAAGCAGCACAAATATTAGCTTCAAGAGAGTTTCATGCGCTGCCGGTTTGTGAAGGAGATTTGCTGGTTGGAATTATAACCACAACCGATTTAATAAAGTATTTGATTGACCAGTATTAATAAACCTGACAGGTTTCAAAAACCTGTCAGGTTTTATTTTATTTTATTTGGTGATTTCTTTTAAATCAGCAATAGTTGCTATCGGATTTTCTGCTCCAAAAACATAACTTCCTGCTACTAAAACATCTGCACCAGCTTCAACTAATTGTTTTGCGTTTTTATTAGTTACACCACCGTCAATTTCAATTAGAGTTTCTAAACCTTGCTCTGTAATCATTTTTTTAAGTTTTTTTACTTTTTGATAAGTAATTTCTTCAAATTTTTGACCTCCAAAACCAGGATTTATAGACATAATAAGCACCATGTAGCATTCTGGTAGAATATCTTCCAAAACAGAAACGGGTGTGGTTAAGTTTAAAACAACGCCAGCTTTACATCCAGCAGCCTTTATTTGTCTTAATGTTCTATGAAGATGAACTGTAGATTCATAATGTACAGTTATAATATCAGCGCCAATTTTCGCAAATTCTTCAATGTATCTCTCTGGTTTTTCTATCATTAAATGAACATCTAATGGTTTAGTGGCATGCTTTTTTATAGCCTGAATTACAGGCATTCCATATGATATATTAGGAACAAAATGACCGTCCATTACATCAATGTGAAACCAATCCGCTTCACTAGCATTAATCATTTCGATGTCGCGTTGTAAATTAGCAAAATCAGCTGCCAAAACTGAAGGAGCGATAAATGTATTTTTCATAAAATCTTTAAGTGTGTGTTGTTGTGTGCAAAGATAGTTTTTAGTTTTTAGTTTAAAAGATTATGAGTTTAAAAGTTTTGGCTAAAGCTAAAAAACAAAACCTCGGCTAATTAGCCGAGGTTAAATTCTAAATATTTATCTAAATTATTCTATTTGTTTATCTATTTCTTTTTGGATTAAGTTCCAATCGTAATAATGAAAGGTCATTCCATTGCTCATAGCAACTAACATTCCCTTTGAAAAATCTTTATTAAGATTTATGGATGTTGCATCGGCTCCATCGCATTCAATTGTTGATGTTGGTATTTCTGCAATTTTAGTATGCTTGTTTTTTTTGTTAGAATTTTCTTCTCTAGTATATACTATAAAAGTATTAGCTTGTTGGTTGGAAACTAAAATATATCCAGTAGTTTCAGTCTTTTTATAAATAGCTATTCCTTCATTGTCGGATTTGAAATCATTTTGTCCAAAAATTGTTATTTCATTATTGTCATTTTTTGTAGGATCTGCTAAATACTTTCGAATTCCTGTTTGCTCGTCTGAATAATAAACATAGCCTAATTCATTATCAACGGCTATTGCTTCTATTTCTTTTTTACCACTATAATTTCCAAATTTTCTTATGATTTTTGCTTGTACCACTCCATTTTTAGATTCTAATTGGTATTGCCACAAATAACTTCCAGATGGGCCATTTTTTCTTCCTACTATTACAAAAATTTCACCGTCTGAAGGTCTTGTGTAAAGTGCAATTCCCATTGGATCTCTTTCGGTTTCTCCTTCAAATACTTCAATCCCTCCATTATCAATTGGTTCTAAATTTGGTAAAGAAAACACTCTGATTTTATTTGTTTCTCTTTCAGTAGTTACTGCTATATCTAAAGTTGTTTTATCTACTTTTAATTTATAAGCAACATCTACATTATTTGGTCTTTTTAATGGAATTGATTTCTTTATAATTTTACCATTTAAATCATATAAATAAAGACCACCATCAGAGTCTTTATCAGTTCCAATTATTAAGCTGCTTGAAGGATTAGTTGGGTGAATCCAAATGGCTGGATCATCAGTATCATGAGGTGTGTTCTCAGTAATAATTTTAGGTTGTAGGGCGTTTTTAGCTATGGGAGCTAATTGGTCTTTGCATCCAATTAGAATGACAAATGAAAACAGTGCTAATTTTAATTTATTCATTATTTTTTATTAATTTCATGTGTATATAATACAGTTCCTGATTCATTAATTAGATGAACTAACATTTTTTCTGTATTTACAGAAAAAGTCATAAATCCTGGAAGTGAAATAGCATAGATTGTACCTTCTCTATTTCCTGTTGGTCTTACTTCGCTTCCTGCTCCAGATAGAAATTGAGTGGTATAGCAATTTTTTGATTTAATAATTTGTAAATCATGTTCGTGACCACACAAATAGGCATCTACTTTATATTCGTTAAATATAGGTGTCAATAAGTTTTCTATATCTTTAGTATCTTGGCTTTTTAGTCTTTTTCCTCCAGAATACATCGGATGATGTCCTACAACTATTTTCCAATTAATAGAAGCGTCTTTTTTGTTTAAAGTTTCGATCAGCCACTTTTTTTGAGCAATAGTGTCTTGTTTTTTTACGTTACGTCCTTTTTCATCATTATTTTCATAGTAACTTTTTATAAAAGGATTTGTATCAATAAAAATTAACTGAAGTTTTTTTCCTCCTTTTAATTCAATTATTTGTTCAAAATATTGACTTGGCATATGCCATCTTCTACTAATATTAGAATAGTCTATTTGTGCTTGTATATTTCCTGAATAATCATGATTTCCTAATCCTAAATACCAATCACATTGCAAATCAAAATGATGATATACATTCTCAAATGATTTTTCAAAATGAGGATCTTGAGTGCTCTGAACACCATATGGATAGAAATTATCTCCAACTGAAACTACAAAGTCTAAATCTATTTCAATAGCTGTTTTAGCCATTTGATTTGCAACTTCTTTTTGATTGTATTCTCCAAATCTTCCAAAATCTCCTATTACAATAAAGTTTTCACTATTCTTTAATGTTTTCTGTCCTTCTTTTTGTGCATTTGTAATTTGAATACTAAGTAATAGTACAAAAAGGTATATATAATGTTTCATAATCGTAAATTATTTTTCTATATAAATATAAATTCGGCAAGCTTAAAAGTTTGCCGAATTTATTAAAAATTAACGTTAAATTAAAAGTCAAATTTTAATCCTAGATTAAATCTTGCTTGATAATATTCCATTTGCATTGTTCTAGCAGAAACCCCTTGATAGTAGCGTAAAGGCTGATTTGTAAGATTATTAGCTTCAGCAAAAATTCTTAATTGTTTTGTAAATTTATAGGAAGCATTAGCATCAACAAAGGTTTGTTTGTCATAAAATCTATCATCGAAAGAATCGCCACCAAGTTCATCTAAATAGTCTGCAGTATAATTTAATGAGATACGAGCAGAGAATTTTTTGTTTTCCCACGAAAGAGAACTATTAAACATGTGAGGCGCTGTTCCTGGTAAAGTTACATCTTTTCTTTCATCTCCATCTGCATTTGTAATACCTTCTGCTTTAGAATCTGTGTAAGTATAGTTTAAGTAGATTCCTAATCCTTTAAAGAATTTTCCAGGAATAAAATCTAATTGTCTTTGTACTGCAACTTCAAATCCATATACACTAACTTTTTCTCCATTTCTTTGTTGTGTTAAAGACCAATTTCCTGGATTGATTGTAGGTATTGGATTCACTAAGTTAGGGAAGTCTTGTGTAAATTTTGCATTTGTATATTGATTATCGCGATAAGTATAAATAAAATCATTCATTTTTTTATAAAATACACCTCCTGATAATAAACCAACAGATTTGTAATATTTTTCTAACATTAAATCAAAATTGTATGCGTAAGTAGCTTTTAAGTTTGGATTACCTGCGTCAATTGCAGAATCATCATCAGGTATAACACTTAAAAATGGAGATAAGGCATAGTAATTTGGTCTTGCAATAGATGTTGTAAATGCAGCTCTATATACCCAATCTTTTTCATTATTATATTTAAAAGCTAAACTAGGTAAAACATTTGTATAAGAGTTAGTATTGTTAATTTCTCCTACCAAATCTTCTTCGTTTTCAATATAATTTGCTGTATAATCAATGAAAGTGTTTTCTAATCTCAAACCGGCAATCATAGAAAGTTTATCATTGAAATCCTGATCATATCTTATATATCCTGCATAAATATTTTCTTTTGCTTTGTAATTTAATCCTAAATATTCAGAAGGAATATCTTGTTTGTTGAATATTGCTGAGTTATTAAGGTCTAAATTTCCTAAAAATGAATTGCTTACAAAAGTTCCAGGGATATATTGTGAACCAGCTTGCCAATTTTCTCCACCATATGAGGTGGTTTGAAGCGTGTTAAGATTTCCAAAATCTACAATTGGTTCATATTCGAAAAAATTATTGTTTCTAAATTTATCTTTTATTCTTAATCTTGCTCCAAAGCGAATTCTACCTTTTTGATTTTCAATAATTGAAAAAGGAACTCTAAAATTAATTTTAGCACCTAATTCACTTTCTTCAGTATAGTTTTTGTTTTCAGATAATGTTCTAAATTCAAAATCTTCGGCTAAATTATCTCCAATTCCAGTTATTAATGGGAATCTTGTATTGTTTAAATTCATATCAAAATCTAGACCCTTATTTTGAAACTCGATATAACGTTCATTTGGTCTATCTTCACTAGCTTCTGCATAGTTTACAGACCAATCCATATCTAATTTAGGACTTAATAAATGTTCACCTCCAATAGAATAGTTTTGAACTTTTTGTCTTTCTAAACGCGCGTTTTTATTTTTTTTGTTATCTATACCTCCTTTTGTTTGTCTTCTTACGTCTCCCTCAAACCCAATAATGTTATCATTTACATCATAAATTGGATCTATGCCTCTGTATCTTGCACGATAACGATTTTCTCTGTCATCTCTTATGTTGTACATTGCATTAAAATAAATGCTATTGTTATTGTTAAACTTGTAATCTGTTGCAAATGCAAATGAATTTCTAACTCTTTGTACATCATATTTTCTAACATCATATTCTTCGATATACACGTTATCAAAATCATCTTTAACCCATACAGCTTCTACATTGTCAGATCCAAAAATATTATTAAAGTATGAAGCACTAAATACAACTCCTAATTTGTTTTCCAAATATCTATTTCCATATACAAAACCTGCAGTATAATTTCCTTTTTCACGAATTGGTCCATAACCACCCGCAAGTGTAGCAGAAATTCTTTCGCCATTTGGAGTTGCTCTTGTTATTAAATTTACAGATCCTCCAATTGCATCTGCATCCATATCTGAAGTTAAAGTTTTATTTACTTCAATTGTTGAAATCATATCTGCTGGAATTAAATCCATTTGAACATTTCTATTGTCTCCTTCAGCAGATGGAATTCTATCTCCATTCAAGGTAACAGAGTTTAAGTTAGGTGCTAGACCTCTTATGATTATATTTCTAGCTTCACCTTGATCATTCTGCATGGTGATACCTTGAACTCTTTTTAGTGCATCTCCAATATTTGCGTCTGGGAAACGACCAGTTTGGTCAGATGAAATAACATTTGTAATATTTTGATTGCTTTTTTGTTTATTTAAAGCTTTTGCTTGCCCTCTTAGACGGTCTCCAATAACAACTACATTTTCAAGTTCATTTGAAGCCGTAATTAACACAAATTTTATGTTTGTGTTTTTGCCTGCTTCCACTTTTACTTCTTGGGTTTGTTTTTCATAACCAATATAAGTAATCTCAACTTGGTAATTCCCCTCAGGAATATTTAAAAATTCAAATTCACCATTTTGATTAGAGTACGTATATTTATTAATACCTTCTAATTTTATTGTTGCTCCAGGTAGTGAAAAGTTAGTTTCAGCCTCAGTAATTTTACCGGATATGATTCCGTTTTTTTGTGCATTGACAATCTGGTTAGATGCAAATGCAAGTATTATAAATAATACAATTTTTTTCATTTTTTTTTTGGTTTAGTATTTAAACCGCAATATTAGATGATTAATTCTGCTTACTTGTTATCGTTTATTTACTATAGATTTACTTTTTTGTTATTGAATATTGGTATGTGTTAATAATGTGTTAATAAAAAAAACTCCGGTAATCAGCCGGAGTTTCAATCATCAATCAAAAAACGAACAGTCTTAGACTGTTGTTATCTTTATAGTGTCACACTGAGCGCAGTCGAAGTGTTATCCTAAATACGTTTTTAAAATTTTACTTCTAGAAGTATGTTTTAATCTTCTAATCGCTTTTTCTTTAATTTGACGTACACGCTCACGAGTTAAGTCAAAAGTTTCTCCAATTTCTTCAAGAGTCATAGGATGTTGGTCACCTAAACCAAAATACAAACGAACTACATCTGCCTCTCTTGGAGTTAATGTTTCTAATGCTCTTTCGATTTCAGTTTGTAATGATTCATGAATTAATTCTCTATCTGGATTTGGAGATTCGCCTGAACGTAAAACGTCGTATAAGTTTGAATCTTCTCCTTCAACAAGAGGTGCATCCATAGATAAATGACGACCAGAGTTTTTCATTGACTCTTTTACATCATTAACTGTCATGTCTAATTCTTTTGCAATTTCTTCAGCAGAAGGCGGACGCTCATTAGATTGCTCTAACAACGCATACATTTTGTTGATTTTATTGATAGAACCAATTTTGTTTAATGGTAAACGAACGATACGAGATTGTTCTGCTAGAGCTTGAAGAATGGATTGACGAATCCACCATACTGCGTATGAAATGAATTTAAATCCACGCGTTTCATCAAAACGTTGAGCTGCTTTAATTAATCCTAAATTTCCTTCGTTAATTAAATCAGGAAGTGTAAGTCCTTGATTTTGATATTGTTTTGCTACAGAGACTACGAAACGTAAATTAGCTTTTGTTAATTTTTCTAAAGCTCTTTGGTCTCCAGCTTTAATTCTTTGTGCTAATTCTACTTCTTCGTCAGCGGTTATAAGGTCAACTTTTCCAATTTCTTGTAAATATTTGTCCAGGGAAGCAGTTTCACGATTAGTTACCTGCTTGGTAATTTTAAGCTGTCTCATTTATATTTTCTCCTTACTTTTTAAAAGTTCTGGTAATTATACGTGTCAACATATAAAAAAGTTACACAACTTTATAAAAAACTTATTCAATTATATAATTTTCAATTTTTGCTTTATAAAATTGTATTTTTTGATGCATTTTAAAGAAGAAAATTTTTCTATCTTTTTTGCCAGATTGATTTAAAGATTTGGAGTTATAAAGTTGATTTATAATATATTGTTTTTGTTCTTCGCAAGTGTTTTTGTCAGACGTAACATAATATCCAAGTGCATTGTAGGGAAGGAAAAATGCAGATTTTTCTTTTGAATTAAATAACGCAGAATTATTAAGGATTAATAACTCATTATAATAGAGTTGAAAGTCATCAGTATCTAACTCGCATTTTTTTTCTATTGTTTTAATAATTTCAGTTAAGTCTTCTAAAATATATATAGCATTATTGTACGTTAGTAAACCAGCTTCAAAAAAATAACTTATTTGCTGTAGTGAACTATTTATTGTGGTGTCATTCCAAATTTCAACTCTTTTAGAGTTTTCAAAAAATGTTTTTAAATTATTATTTCCACCTAATACAGATTCGTCAAATGCAAATTCTTCAAAACTAGATTTTTGTTCTTTGTTTAGAAGATTGAACCAGATAAAAAACTTAAATTTTGAAAATAATGTTCCCGAAACTGCATAATTCATAGGAATATCTTTTGCAGCATAATATACTGTTGTTTCTTTTGGATTTAATGTAGTTAGTATTTGATTTGTTTTTTTAAAATAGTCCTTAAAATCAGTTAATGTTGTTATTTCTTTAGTTTTTTCTATTATTAATTGGCCTTTATTTCTGAATAAAGAATCCATTGATAATGAGAAATAATCACAAATTGTTACGGTTTCTTCTATTGAAAATTTACTCTTCATTGAAATTCGTCTATGCGCTGCATCATAGCTAATGTCTAGAATTCTAGCAATTTCCTCATTCAATGAAATGTTTTTTGATATTAGATTCCGAATAGTGGATAATAGAATTTCTTGCGATTTCATATTTTGTGATTTTCACAAATATAAGAAATGAATTAATTAATATTCACATTTATATTTGTGATTATCGAAATATTTTTGTTTTCTAATTAAATAATTATGAGAAAAATAATCAGAGAACATTTAGAATCTTTTCGGGAGCAAGATCTAAAAAAGTATTCAAAGGTTGTAAACCGATATTTTAAAAGAAAATGGCGATTTGTTTTTCTGTTTTTTTTAGCTTCTTGTAGTGTTCAAAATCAAATTAATAAAGATGATTTTAAAAGAATGCCAAAAACGATGTCAATTCGGTTTTATGATAAATTAGATACGATTCAGCATCATTATGGCAATCAATATTTTTCTAGGAGCTTAATAAATGAATTTTCAGATAAAAAAAATATTGATTATGCTGAACCTTTAGAGCTAAAAATAGAAAAAAACGAGTTGTACATAACATTTCAAGATGTTTTAAAGAAACAGTTTGTAATTAAAGTTAGCGGAAAACACCATAAAAAGCGTTTTGTTTTTTATACCAATTATGAAACGATTTCTTTTCCAATACTTTTTATTTCAAAACAAATGACAAAATATACAGTTGAAATCCCGAATAATGAAACTGTTTTATTTAAAAGAAGTTATACCAGTGAAGGAATGCTTTTGTTATTTGGAGCAGAAAACTCTTCAGAAAAAGAATATATTTTTAAAATTATAAAAGATGAATAAGCTGCTTTTGATTATTGGAATATTATGCAGTTTCAATAGTTATTCTCAAAAAGCAAATAGGTTTTCTTTAAATCCTTGGGAAAATGTGAATGGGTATAGATTTGGAGCTGGTTTTAAAGAGAGTTTAGAATTAGAAGCATCATATTTAATAACATCATACCCGCAGAATGATCCTGGTTTTGGTGGTATGATTATGCGAGTTCAGTATATTGGAGCTGGATTGGAATACTTAAGAATTGGTAATATGAATGTATTTGGAACAAAATTGTCATACGAAAATAGTTTTGCATTTTTTTCAGGACAAATAGCATCTGATTTTCTTTTTACTAATGATTCAACTCAAGTAAGAATAATGCCTAAAATTGGTTTGTCCGTTTTCGGATATATAACATTGTACTATGGATGGAATTTAAATCTAATTAAACAAAGTGAATTGCAACCGCAAGAACATAATGTTTCATTGCAAATTAATATATTAAACTAAAAAAATATAAAAATGAAAAAGTCAATAATTTTATTTTTTATTTGCTGTTCTGTTTGGGCGCAAGACACCATTGTTTTTCCTAAAATTGACGCTTTTAAAAGAAATATTTTAGAAGTTAGTTATGGGAAACCACTCGGGAATTTGGCGAATAAGTATGAAAGTTCAATTACAACTGCTTTTTATATGCGTACTAAAATTGCAAAGCGACAGTTTGTTGATTTTGGTGTAGAATTAAGTGGAATTGTGAAAGGAAATAGCATCGATTATAATGCAGAAACTGAAAATATTCGGTTAGATGGAAGTAAGTCGGCACTTTTCTTAGGGTTTCGTTATACTCGGTTTTTATTCCAATCTAAGAATGAAAATTTCCATATCGAATCTAATTCAGGAATTGGCTGGAAATACCTGCATTACTCAAAACCAGAAGATGAAATTTATGATGAGTTAGATATAAAGCCAACGTTAAATACAATAGCCGTGTCGCAAGGTATAAAAATTGTTCTTTACGGATTTGGATTGCACTGCAATTATCAATATTCGCCCTATACACTATTTAATTCAAAAGTTGAGAGAAATTTTGGAGCGTCATCAATTAATTTTGGTATTTCTGGTAGTTGGAACTTTTAGCCTCAAAAACCAAAAACCCCAATTCAAAATTTTGAATTGGGGTTTTTATATGAACTAATAATTAAGTATTAACCTTGTGGCGTATCCTTTTTTTCAATAGGTCTTTCTTCTCTTGGAGGTCTTGGTAAAAGTGCTTTTCTTGACACTTTTTCTTTACGTGTTTTAGGATCAACACCTAAGTATTTCACCATAAAAACGTCACCCATGTTCACTACATCAGTAACATTTTCTGTTCTTTCCCAAGCCAATTCTGAAACGTGTAATAAAACTTCATTTCCTGGTGCTTGTGTATATTCTACAACAGCTCCAAAATCTAACATTTTAATTACTTTTACTTCATAAGCTTCTCCCATTGCTGGTTTGAAAATGATAGAATCAATCTTAGCTAATACTGCTGCAATTCCGTCAGGATCAGTTCCAAGAATTTCAACAACTCCTTGTTCGTCAACCTCATTAATTACGATAGTAGTTCCAGTAGCTTTTTGTAATTCTTGAATTACTTTTCCACCAGGACCAATTAACGCTCCAATGAAAGCTCCAGGAATGGTTCTCATGATAATTTTTGGAGCATGAACTTTAACATCAGTATTTGGTTTCGCCAATGTTTCAGTTAATTTTCCTAAGATATGTAAACGTCCATCACGAGCTTGAGCTAAAGCTTGCTCCATGATTTCATATTTTAATCCGTCAATTTTAATGTCCATTTGACATGCTGTAATTCCTTCTGAAGTACCCGTTACTTTAAAGTCCATATCTCCTAAGTGATCTTCATCTCCTAAAATATCAGATAAAACAGCAAAACGTTCTCCGTCAGTAATTAATCCCATTGCAATTCCAGAAACCGGACGAATCATTTGAACTCCAGCATCCATCAAAGCTAATGTTCCAGCGCAAACAGTTGCCATTGAAGATGAACCGTTAGATTCTAATACTTCAGAAACAATTCTGATTGTATAAGGATTTTCAGCAGGAATCATATTTTTCAACGCTCTTTGCGCTAAGTTTCCATGACCAACTTCTCTTCTTGAAGTTCCTCTTAACGGACGAGCTTCTCCTGTAGAAAATGGTGGAAAATTATAGTGTAAATAGAATTTTTCTTCACCTTGCTCGCTAGGCGAGTCGATTTGGTTTGCTTCTCTAGAAGTTCCTAAAGTTGCAGTTGCCAAAGCTTGCGTTTCTCCACGTGTAAATAATGCCGAACCGTGAACAGATGGTAAATAATCTACTTCACACCAAATTGGTCTGATTTCTGTAGTTTTTCTTCCGTCTAAACGAGTTCCTAAATCTAAAGTTACATTACGAACTGCTTCTTTATTGGTTTTATAGAAATATTTAGAAACTAAATCTCCATTTTCTGCCAATTCTTCTTCAGTAAACAATGCTTTTACTTCTTCTTTTACAGCATCAAATGCAGCTGAGCGTTCGTGTTTAGCTGAACCTTTACTTGCAATAGCGTAAATTTTATCATAAGCTGCTGCTTTTACTTTAGCGTAAATAGCATCATCAGATTTTTCAGTTTCGTATGTACGAACTTCTTTTTTTCCAAAAGCAGTTGCTAATCTTTCTTGCGCTGCAATTTGTACTTTAATGTGTTCGTGAGCAAATTTAATTGCTTCTAGCATTTCTGCTTCTGAGATTTCTTTCATTTCTCCTTCTACCATTGCGATAGAATCAGTTGAAGCTCCAATCATCATGTCAATATCAGACAATTCTAATTGTGCACGAGATGGGTTGATGATGAATTTTCCATCAATTCTTCCAACTCTAGCTTCAGAAATTAAAGTTTCAAAAGGAATATCAGACAATGCAAGTGCTGCCGAAGCTGCTAAACCTGCAAGTGCATCTGGCATAACATCCTCGTCATGAGACATTAACTGAATCATAACTTGAACTTCTGCATGGTAATCTGATGGGAAAAGTGGACGCAATACACGGTCAACTAATCTCATGGTTAATACTTCGCTGTCGCTTGGACGTGCTTCTCTTTTGAAAAAACCTCCTGGAAAACGACCTGCTGCAGCAAATTTTTCACGATAATCTACCGTTAATGGTAAAAAATCGATGCCTGGACTTGCTTTTCTTGCGGAAACAACTGTACCTAAAATAACAGTCTTTCCAATTCTTACTACTACAGAGCCGTCTGCTTGTTTGGCTAAACGACCTGTCTCGATTGTGATGCTTCTGCCATCACCTAAATCGATGCTTTCTACAAATAATTGTGGAATCATAATTAATTCTCTAATTGATTAAACAATGGGTTTTAGTTGTGTTGTTGTGTGTGTAGTTGTTTATAACCCAATGAAAAACCAAACTTTTTCTGTCAATATAAAAAAACAAAAAGGGGCACAAAGCCCCTTTAGTTGATTATTTTCTAATACCTAATTCTTTAATAATCTCACGATATCTGTTGATATCTTTTTTCTTTAAATAGTCAAGAAGACTTCTTCTTTTTCCTACTAAAAGTACTAATGAACGCTCTGTGTTAAAATCATGACGATTTTTTTTCAAGTGCTCTGTTAAGTGAGAAATTCTAAATGTAAATAATGCGATTTGCCCTTCAGCAGATCCAGTGTTTTCAGCTTTACCTCCGTGTTTAGCGAAAATTTCAGCTTTTGTTTCTTTAGTCAAGTACATGCTAATATTATTTTAAATGATTATTATGTATGAATTGTATGGTTGCAATTCGGATGCAAAGGTAGTTTTATTTTTTAAAATCACAAGTAATTATAAAAATAACTTTGCTACTTCTTGATTTACAAATTCTAAAAAGCGCTCGTCTGCTTCAGTAAATGGATCTATTACATGAGAATCAATATCGATTTGACCAATGTTTTTTCCATCAACAAATAAAGGAACTACAATTTCTGATTTTACTGTAAAACTACATGCAATATAATTGTCTTGTGCTTTTACATCTGGTACTACAAAATTAGCGTTTGATTCTGCAACTTGTCCGCAAATTCCTTTTCCAAAAGGAATTACAGTATGATCAGTTTCTGCTCCTACATAAGGTCCTAAATGCAAGGTTTTTGTTTCATGATTAGCAAAGTAATAACCTACCCAATTATAATAGTCTATAGAATCGGTTAGTAATTGGCAAACCGCTAATAATTTTTCATCTCTTGTTGTGTTTTCTTTTGTTAGTATCGAAGAAACTAAAGGTTTTAAATTTTCAAAACTCATTTTTTTATTTTTTTTACAAAAGTATTTATTCCTGCGTATTAAAAATTCTATATTTTTGTTAAAAATTCACAGTTTGAAAAATATTTTTTCTCAATACAAACCTTTCTTTGTTTTTTTATCAAAGTTCCTGCTTTTTTATGTGGTTTTTACCTTTATATATAAAGTGTATTTAAATCAATATAATGTTGCTAAGAATGAAGTGGATTTTTTTACTGAAGTTGTGGCAAAACAAACGGTATATCTATTGAATCTATTTGCAGATACTTCTCATACATTTCCTCATGAATTTGAATATTCTATTAAGCTTTTTTACAACCATAAATATGTAGCACGAGTTGTTGAAGGATGCAATGCTATTAGCGTAATGATATTATTTGCTGCCTTTGTTTTTTCGTTTTCAACTCAATGGAAGAAAACAAGTTTATATATTGGACTAGGAATACTATTAATTCATATTTTAAATGTAGTTAGAATTGCATTATTATGCTATGCTCTATATTATTATCCAGATTATGAAAAAATATTGCACGGTAGTATTTTTCCATTATTCATTTATGGTGTGGTATTTTTGTTGTGGATTTTATGGATAACTAAATTTTCTGGCTATGTTAAAAAAAATTAGTAATCATAAAATGCGTGTTTTATTTCTTTTTTTGTTTTTAGTAGGATTAGTTATGGTACGTGTATTTGAAGATGATCTTTTTTATGATCCATTTTTATCTTTTTTTATGAATAACACTAAAACTCAATCCTTACCTGATTTTGATGGTTTAAAATTGTTTTTTGGATTATTCTCAAGGTATTTATTAAACACATTACTTTCATTAGGTATTATTTATTTACTCTTTAAACAAATACAACTAGTTCAGTTTTCTGCTATATTGTTTTTGGTTTTATTTGCGATTTTAATACTCTTGTTTTACGCTGTTTTGTTTCTTTCAAGTCAGCCAGACTATCTTATTTTATTTTATTTAAGACGCTTTTTAATTCAACCGATTTTTTTAGTTCTTTTTATTCCAGCATTTTATTATCAGCAAATTGCAAAATAAATAGTACTTTTGCAGTAATGAATTTCAGAAAACACATAAGTATACTTCTTGCTTCTCTAGTATTGCTTGCCAATCTAGGGTTAAGTTTCGCTGTGCATTATTGTAAGGATGAAATTGCATCGGTTTCTTTTCAATATCAAGAAGACGAACCTTGTGTTGAAGATCTAAAATCTTGTTGTGCTAAAGAAGATTCTCACGACTCTTGTTGTTCAAATAAAGTAATAAAAGTTGAGAAAAAGACCGATGATATATTGGTAAATAACTTTCAATTAGATTTAGAACCAACTGTTTTTAATGCCGATTGGAAACCAAATTTAGTTGCATTTGAAACAGTTATTGCAACCTCTAATGAAGTTGCTTTTTATTGCGATTCACACGCACCGCCTCTCTACAAACTTTACTGTCAATTGGTTTTTTACGCATAAGTTTATTGTTTTTTATTCTGTAAATCAAAGAATTAATAACAATAAATAAATTATTATGTTTAAAAAAATAGCGTTTTTGCTATTCTTTGTTTCAAGTTTTGTTTATTCTCAAGAAACCATAAAAGGAATAGTTACAGACGAAAATAATCAACCTTTATTAGGTGCTAATGTGTTTTGGTTCAATACATCAATAGGAACCACAACAGACGAAAATGGAAATTTCTCCATTAAAAAAAATCTAGAGACTTCCTCTTTAGTAATAAGTTACATTGGTTTTGAAACTAAAAAAATAGAAATTACTTCTAGCACAATCTCTGTGGTTTTAAAAGAAGTAAAAACTTTAAATGAAGTAACAATTACCAAAACCAAAAAAGGAACCGAACATTCTTTATACAAAGTTCAAAATGTGCAAGTAATGGGGCAAAAAGAGTTGTTAAAAGCAGCTTGTTGTAATTTGTCTGAAAGCTTTAGTACCAATCCATCTATCGATGTTAATTTTTCAGATGCCGTAACAGGAAATCGTCAAATAAAAATGTTAGGATTAACAAGTCCTTATATTTTAATTACGGAAGAAAATATTCCTTCGGTTCGTGGCGCTTCGCAAGCTTACGGATTGTCTTTTGTGCCAGGAACTTGGGTAGAAAGTATTCAGATTACTAAAGGTGCTGGAAGTGTAATTAATGGTTATGAAAGTATTTCAGGACAAATCAATTATGAAGTTCTTAAGCCTATAAACGATATTCCATTTTTCTTAAATACCTATGGTTCTCAAGACGGTCGTTATGAAATCAACACCCATTTTAACAACAAATTTTCAGATAAATTAAGTTCTACATTGTTTTTGCATGGTAATACCAGACAAAATAAAAACGATATGAATGATGATGGATTTTTAGATGGTCCAGTCGGAAAACAAGTAAATGTTTTAAATCGTTGGCAATATAATGATGCCGAAAATGGCATTGTCAGTTTTTTAAATGTTCGCTACATGAACGATGAAAAGCAAGCAGGGGAAATGGATTTTAATCCTGATACGGATAGATTAACCACAAACGCTTGGGGAAGTGAAATCAATACTGAAAAAATAGAAATCTCAAACAAAACAGGTTACGTTTTTCCAGATATGCCGTATCAAAGTTTTGGTTTTCAAAATTCATTTCAATCACATAAGCAAGAATCGTATTTTGGTTTAAGTCAGTATGATATTCAACAAAAAAGTTTTTATTCTAACTTGTTGTTCAATTCGATTATCAACAACACCAAGAATAAATTCACAACCGGTTTAAATTTTACTTATGATGATTATAACGAGTTTGTAAATGTGAATTTCAGTCGCGATTTTTCAAGAATTGATAATTCTGTTGGTGCTTTTTTTGAGTACACGTTTGATAATACTGATAATTTTAGTTTAGTAGCCGGAGCAAGAGTTGATAATCACAATCGTTTAGGAACTTTTATCACGCCAAGATTACACATTCGTTACAATCCATGGAAAGAAGCTGTAATTAGAGCTTCAGCCGGAAGAGGAAAACGAGCTGCTAATATTTTTGCTGAAAACCAACAATTATTTGCTTCCAATAGAAATTTCTCAATCTTAAATACAGACGGAAAATTGTATGGGTTAAATCCGGAGATTGCATGGAATTATGGATTGAGTTTTATTCAAAAATTCAAATTAGCAGGAAAAGATGCTGAGGTGATTTTAGATTACTACAGAACAGATTTTCAAAATCAAGCAGTTGTAGATGTCGATAATTCTCCTCAAGACGTTTTGTTTTATAATTTAAAAGGGAAAAGTTTTGCGAATTCATTTCAAGCCGAATTTTCAATTGATTTGATGACGCATTTAACCTTTAAAACGGCTTATAAATATTACGATGTACAAACGCAATTTACAACAGGTCAATTGCAAAGAGCTTTACAAGCAAAACATAGAGTTTTTGGAAATTTAGCTTATGAAACGCATATCAAAGATAAAGGGCAACAATGGAAATTTGATGTAACATACAATTGGTTAGGCGAACAACGTTTGCCATTTACACAATCTAATCCGGTGCAATATCGTTTAGATGAGTATGCACCTGCGTTTGGTGTTTTAAATGCTCAAGTTACAAGAACGTTTTCAAGTACTTTTGAGATATATATAGGAGGTGAAAACATGGGGAATTACAAACAAAAGAATGGAATTGTTCAAAATGAAAACCCTTTTGGTACTTATTTTGATAGTAGTATGATATATGGACCCACTTTTGGTGCGATGTATTACGCTGGATTGCGATTTAAAATTAAATAGAATTAAGATTTGAGTATTAAGTATTAAGTATTAAGATAAAAAAATAATAACATGAAAAAAATCATTTTAATTGTGCTGGTATCTTTAATTGGAATATCAGTTCAAGCTCAGGAAAAGAAAAGTAAAAACAAAAAAGTAGAATTCAAAGTAGCTGGAAATTGTGAAATGTGCGAAAAGCGAATTGAAAAGGCTGCATTTTCAGTTAAAGGAGTTAAAAGTGCCGATTGGCATGCCGATCATGGAGATATTCATTTAATTATTGATGAAACAAAATGCTCTAAAGAAGATGTTGCAAAAGCTATCGCTGCTGTAGGACATGATACAGGTTCTATAAAAGCAGATGATGCTGTTTATGATCAACTTCATGGTTGTTGTTTATATGAAAGAATGGAATAGTAAAAAATCCGATTAGAATTTCTAATCGGATTTTTTGTTAAAAATAATTATAAATTAATATTTCTATTAAAAATATACTATACATTTGTACTTTCTTTTAGGTAAAAAGTGAAATCAAGTTTGAATAAATTTAAAAAATTGTTTCCGTTTTTCATACTCCCATTATTCATGTGGGCTATTGGTGTTGGATCTAATCCGAACACGAATACGGGAATTAAATCTCAAGTTGAATTTCATCAAAATAATAACACAGCTAATTTTTTCCATTATCACACTCTTGAGGTGGAAGAAAGTGAGTTTGTCTTTATAGAATCTGAACCTGAATTTGAAGTTGAGTTAGATTGGTTTTTAGTTAATTCCAAGGCTGTTAAATTTAAAAACACAGATTTAAAACAAAGCTCAAATTCATACACTACATTACTATTAACTTCTAAAGAAACTATTCCACTTTACGATTTATATTGTAATTGGAAGTTTCATCTTTCTTAATACACCTTTAATTTTTATCACATCATTATTTTGATTGTGATTCTTCACTGTGTATTAATTTATTTCATTAATCAATGAAAACACATAACGTTGGTTTTGACGAACATGAAGTTCTTCATAACTTAACCCATTATTTACCAGCACAAAATCCATTAAAAGACTTTGTGCATCACAATACGTTACACGCTTTTCAAAACAAAAAATTTCATGAAGCTTTACTAGAAGCATCAGCAATTTTTGGTTATAAAACGTATTTGTCTATTGCCGATTTTAGACAGCGATTTGCTAATAAAGAAATCAATGAAGCGGTTTTAGATAGCGTTATTGTAAAAGCAAAAGGAGCTTTTAATCTTTCAGTTTGGAAAGATAAATTATTGAAAACAAATTATGATGAATCTGTTTCTCCAAGAATAGGAAGCTTGCGTTCTAATTGGAAAAAATATTATGCTATAAATCTTGAAAAATCTACGCATAGTTTATTGTTTAGAGTGTTGTGTAGTTATTTAGATCAAGGTATTGCCATTTGGAATTTTCCAATTCACGATAAAGGTTTTTTAGCTTCAATAAAAGAATTAGAGAAAAATACTTTTAAAGGAATTTTTAACTCAAATAGAGCAAAAAAATTACTACAAGATGACGCTTCCATTACACAATTACTAGAGTTAATTGTGGGAAAAGAAGAGTTGTTTGAACAGTATTTGTTCGATCAGCAATTTGGTCATCCTGGTTGGAGCGGAATGGTAGCTACTATTGAAAATAATCCGAGTTCTTTATTAGATACAAAGCAAATTACGTTAGAAGAATTAATAAAATTTGAATTGCTTTTAGAGATTGATACTTTAGATACTAAGTTCAATGATATTTGGGCGCCTCTTGGATTTAAAATAGAAAATCAAGAATTTTTATTGTTTGAAAAAGTTGAGTATAATGAACTTTTTGATGTATTATCTATTTGGCAACAAGCATTTGAATGGAATTTATATGACGCAGTTTTATCAAACGTTCAAAATGTAAAAGAAGTTAAACTAGAAAATACGCCTAGCTTTCAAGGAATGTTTTGTATGGACGACAGAGAATGTTCGTTTAGAAGACATATAGAACATATTGATGCAGCAGCTTCTACTTATGGAACAGCCGCTTTCTTTAATTTCGAATTCTTTTATCAGCCTGTAAACGGAAAATTTTACACTAAATTATGTCCGGCACCAGTAACGCCAAAATACTTAATTAAAGAAGAACATAGAAAGAAAAAACATGCAAAAGATTTTCATTATCACAAACAAACGCACTCGTTGTTTTTTGGTTGGATAATTAGTCAAACCTTAGGTTTTTCATCGGCTTTAAAATTATTCTTAAATATTTTTAAACCTTCTATGTCGCCAGCTACAACAGCTTCGTTTAAACATTTACATAAAAAATCGAAATTGGTCATCGAAAACAAAGATGCCAATCAGAGAGAATCTGATTTACAAATTGGGTTTTCTGTAGAAGAAATGGCTAATAGAGTAGAAGGTTTGTTAAAAAGTATTGGACTTGTAACTGATTTTTCACCTATTGTTTATGTAGTAGGTCACGGAGCAACTAGTATCAATAATACGCATTACGCAGGTTATGATTGTGGTGCTTGTTGTGGAAGACCAAGTTCTGTAAATGCTAAAGTAGCATCATTTGCAGCAAATCATCCTAGTGTAAGAGCAATTTTAAAAGAGCGTGGCATCGATATTCCCGTTGCTACTCAGTTTTTACCCGCTTTACATGATACTACTCGAGATGAGATTGCTTTTTATGATGAAGATACCTTGTCTGATGAAAATAGAATTTTACATCAACAAAACGTTATTACCTTCACAAAAGCACTAGATAATAATGCTAAAGAACGTTCAAGACGTTTTGATACTATTGACTCTACAGATACATTAGAAAAAGTACATGAAAAAGTAAAACGTCGTTCACTTTCATTATTTGAACCACGTCCAGAGTTAAATCATGCTACAAATGCAATGTGTATCGTGGGAAGAAGAAGTTTGTCAAAACAGTTGTTTTTAGACAGACGTTCTTTTTTAAATTCTTATGATTACGAAGTAGATCCATCTGGAGATTATTTGTCTATTATTTTAGGTGCAGTTGCGCCAGTAGGCGGAGGAATTAATTTAGAATATTATTTCTCAAGAGTAGACAATCAAAAACTAGGAGCTGGTTCTAAATTACCTCATAATGTTATGGGATTAATTGGAGTTGCTAATGGAATTGATGGCGATTTACGACCAGGTTTACCAAGTCAAATGATTGAAGTTCACGACCCAGTTAGATTATTAGTTATCGCAGAACATTTTCCAGAAAAGGTATTGTATGCGATTTCAAAAAATCCGGCAACTTATGAATGGTTCAAGAACGATTGGGTAAAATTAGTAGCGGTTCATCCAGAAACAAAAGAACTTTTTGTGTTTGAAGATGAGAAATTCATTTCATATGAGCCGTTGCAAGCTGTTAATTTTATTGCCGATGAATTACAGTTAGCTGAAACTACAAAAGAGAATCTACCAACAGGAATATTTACAAATACATTTTAAGTCATGAACGAGATATTACAATATTTTATACTGTTACCGTTTTTAGGCTTTATCATTAGTTTGTTTTTGCCTGAATCGAAAGAGAAAGCTATCTCATGGACGGCTTTTGGAACGGTTTTTTTACAACTTATAGGGCTAGTTGGTTTTATCATTTTTTGGATAATAGACGGAGCGCAAGATTTAAACTTAGTAGAATTATCAGTTTTAAAAACAGCTCATTATGAGTTTTTTATTGATTTCTATTTTGATCAAATTTCTGCCGTTTATTTATTCATTGGTGCTTTATTAACTTCAATGATTACTACTTATAGTCGCTATTATTTACATAGAGAAAAAGGATACAAACGTTTTTTTAATACTGTTTTGTTTTTCTTTTTCGGATACAACTTAGCTATTTTATCAGGAAATTTTGAAACGTTATTCATTGGTTGGGAAATCATTGGAATTTCGTCTTTTCTTTTAATTGCTTTTTATAGAGAGCGTTATTTGCCAGTTAAAAATGCATTTAAAGTATTTTCAATTTATCGAATAGGTGATGTGGGATTACTATTAGCTATGTGGGCAAGTCATCATTTATTTCATGAAAATATTACCTTCATGAAGTTGAATAACTACGAATTGGTTAATGAACACTTGCAAAGTCATTCAATGATAGGTATTTTTATTGCGCTTTGTTTGGCTTGTGCTGCGGCTGCAAAATCAGCTCAAATTCCATTTTCATCTTGGTTACCAAGAGCAATGGAAGGGCCAACGCCTTCAAGTGCTATTTTTTACGGATCGCTGTCGGTGCATTTAGGAGTTTTCTTAATGTTGAGAACATATCCTTTTTGGGAGCACCAAACATCTATGCGAATTGCTATCGGATTAATGGGATTAACTACGAGTTTGGCAGCATCGGTTATGGCTAGAGTTCAGTCATCTGTGAAAAGTCAAGTAGCCTATAGTTCTATTTCTCAAATTGGAATTATTTTCATTGAAATTGCTTTAGGTTTCGAAACCTTAGCTTTAATTCACTTTGCTGGAAACGCCTTTTTAAGAACCTATCAATTATTAGTTTCTCCATCAGTGGTAAGTTACTTAATTCGTGATCAGTTTTATAATTTCAAACCAAGAGAAAAAGCAATCGAAGATTCGTATCCAAAGAAAATCGAATACACGCTTTATATTTTAGCTTTAAAAGAATTCAATTTAGAAGGGTTTTTAAATATGGTTTTATGGAAACCTTTGAAAATCATTGGAAAATCATTGGATTTCTTAAATATAAAACGAATTTATTTCTTTTTCATTCCTATTTATGTAATGGGGTTAATCACTTATAAATTCAAATTGCATTTGCCGTATCAAATGACAAATATACTTCCAGAATTGTTTGCTTTTATTGGATTAGTATTTGTTTTTAAATCCTTTTCGGAAAGAAAAAGTCCATTTTTAGCTTGGATTTTAATTGTCTTAAACCATTTCTGGATAGCATTAGCAATAGTTTTTAATGATAAAGTAAGTATAAGTGAAATTGCTTATTATTTAGCCGGTATTATTGTTGCCGGAACTGTAGGTTATTTAGCGTTGTTACAATTAAGAAAATTAGAAAACAAAATACTAATCAGTCAGTATTTAGGACATGTTTATGAACACCCTAAGTTTGCTTTCTTTTTCTTATTGGCTACTCTAGGTATTACAGGATTCCCTATCACAACTACATTTATTGGAGAAGATTTGTTATTTAGTCACATTGAAAGTAATCAACTTTTCTTAGCCTTTTTTATTGCATCGAGCTTTGTAGTTTCGGGTATTGCCGGAATTCGTATTTATGCTCGTTTATTTCTTGGTCCTCATGTAAAAACATATCATGAGTTACCGTATAAATCATCTTAATACATTATTCAAAATGAATTCAAATATAAAAAAATACATTCCTGCTGATGGATTAGCAGGATTAAAAGAAAACTTTAAAACAGATGCAATTTCAGGATTTATCGTTTTCTTGTTAGCATTGCCTTTAAGTTTAGGAATTGCAAAAGCGTCAGAATTTCCTCCAGTTATGGGGTTGTTAACGGCTATTATTGGTGGAGTTCTTGTGAGTTTTTTCATGGGTTCACGTTTAACAATTAAAGGGCCAGCGGCTGGTTTAATTGTAATTGTTGCAGGTTCAGTTGCCGAATTTGGGCATGGTGATAATATTTTAGGATGGAAATTAGCTCTAGGAGCAATGGTTGTTGCGGGTATCGTTCAAATTTTATTTGGGGTTTTTAAACTAGGTAAGTTAGCCGACTTTTTTCCGCTTTCTGCTATTCACGGAATGCTAGCTGCTATTGGAATTATTATTATAGCAAAGCAAATTCCTGTTTTATTAAATGATGATCCTCTTTTAGGAAAAGGAAAAGGACCAATTGAATTATTAGCGAATATTCCTAATTTTATAATGAATTTAGATCCAAAAGCTTCATTTATAGGGATTGTAAGTTTAGCCATTATGATGGGTTGGCCTTATATCAAAAACAAAAGTATTAAAATGATTCCTGCTCCATTAGTAGTTTTATTATTTGCTATTCCGTGCGAATTATTTATGCATTTTAAAGAAACAGAACCAGCTTACGCTTTAGTAAAGATTGGAAATTTTGTTGATAGTTTAGGAATGAATGCTAGTTTTGCTGGATTATCGCAAACAGGAGTTTTTATTAAATATGTTATTATGTTTGCTTTGGTTGGAACTTTAGAATCGCTTTTAACAGTAAAAGCAATAGATTTATTAGATCCTTTTAAGAGAAAATCAGATATGAATAAAGATTTAATTGCAGTTGGAATTGGAAACACTTTTGCAGCATTTTTAGGCGGAATTCCAATGATATCTGAAGTTGCTCGTTCTTCTTCAAATGTAAATAATGGTGCAAAAACGCGTTGGGCAAACTTTTTTCATGGTGTTTTTATTCTTTTATTCGTGTTGTTAGCAGCACCAATATTAGAAATGATTCCAAATGCTGCCTTAGCTGCAATGTTAATTACGGTAGGTATTAAATTGGCTCATCCAAAAGAATTTATTCATACTTTCCAAATTGGTAAAGAGCAATTAGCAATTTTCTTGGTTACTATTTTCTTTACATTATTTGAAGATTTATTAGTTGGAATTGCAGCTGGTATTGTATTAAAAATTATTATTCATTTATTTAACGGAACTCCATTAAGTTCAATGTTTAAAGCACCAACTTTAGTATCTTTTGAAGGAGATAATTATTTAGTTGAAATTGACAAAGCAGCTGTTTTTACTAATTACTTAGGAGTAAAAAGTAAATTAGATGCTATTCCTCCTGGATTTAACGTAACAATTGATTTGAAGAAAACTAAATTAGTTGATCATTCTGTGATGGAGAATTTAGAGCATTTTAAACACGATTATGAATCGCATGATAACAGTACGGTTAAAATCATCGGATTAGATGATCATAAACCGCTTTCTAGTCATCCATTATCTTCAAGAAAAGCAAAATAAGATCTTTTTATACTTAATTTAATTGGAAGCCCTCACGAAAAGGGTTTCCAATATATCTATGCGAAAAAAAATGAAAAATTTATTAAAATATACAGCCATTACAATGATAACTATTTTTAGTTTTCAATTTAGTAATGCACAAAACGAAACTATTTTAAGAGATGACACCAATACTTGGTTCACTATGTTAAATAGATTGAATATAAATTCTAAATGGAGTGTTTCAAACGAATTACATGAACGTTTAGGAGCGTTTATGAACGAACAAGGAACTTTTCTGTGGCGTCCTTCTGTAGATTTTCACGTGAATAACATGGTTGAGTTTAGTTTTGGTTATTCTCATATAAATAATAAACCAAACGATCCCAACCCAAATCCAAAAATTGGAGTAGTTGAAAATAACATTTGGGAGCAAGTTTTATTAAAACATGATATTAAAAAAGTACACTTTCAGCATCGATTTAGACAAGAAAACAGATGGTTTGATACAGTTGGTCAAAATTTAGATGGTTCTTATACAAAAATAGGTACCGATTATGGGAATAGATTTAGATACCGTTTAACAGTAAATACTACAGTAAAAAAATTAGCAAATGGAGATGAACTGTTTTTTCAAGGTTTTGATGAAATTTGGTTTTCACAGACCGATAAATTAGCTCCAAAAGCATTTAATAGAAATTGGTTGTATTTAGGTTTAGGATATAAATTTAATCCTAAAACAAATTTACAGTTAGGTTATATGAATCAATGGGACGTTTTAGGGAATAACACTTTTGTTTCAACCCCTATTATCCAAACTACATTTGTTAGAAATTTTGATTTATAATTTTTAAAGTTAGTTGTTTTTAAAAACCCCGATTTGAATTTTCAAATCGGGGTTTCTATTAGTTTGTATTTTTTACTTCGTACTTTGAATTACATCATTCCTGGCATTCCTCCGCCCATTGGCATTGCAGGACTATCTTCTTTGATGTCAATTAAAGCACATTCTGTAGTTAAAATCATTCCAGCTACAGAAGCAGCGTTTTCTAACGCTACACGAGTTACTTTTTTAGGATCTATAATTCCAGCAGCTAACATTTGAACATATTCTCCAGTTTTAGCGTTGAATCCGAAATCAGCTGTTCCCTCAGTTACTTTTGCAATTACTACAGAACCTTCTCCACCAGCATTTTCAACAATAGTTCTTAAAGGAGACTCAACTGCCTTATTGATGATTTGAATTCCTGTTGCTTCGTCTGCATTTTCAGCTTTAATGTTTGCTAAAGCTGCTTTTGCTCTAACTAAAGCAACACCTCCACCAGCGACAATTCCTTCTTCTACAGCAGCTCTTGTTGCGTGTAAAGCATCATCAACACGGTCTTTTTTCTCTTTCATTTCTACTTCCGAAGCAGCTCCTACATATAAAACAGCAACACCACCAGCTAATTTAGCTAAGCGTTCTTGTAATTTTTCTCTATCGTAGTCTGAAGTAGTAGTTTCAATTTGAGATTTTATTTGGTTGACTCTTGCTTTAATATTTTCAGCGTCACCAGAACCATTTACAATAGTTGTATTATCTTTATCAATAGTAATGTTTTCTGCTGTTCCAAGCATGTCTAAAGTAGTGTTTTCTAATGCATAGCCACTTTCTTCAGCAATTACAGTTCCTCCAGTTAAAATAGCGATGTCTTCTAACATAGCTTTTCTTCTGTCTCCAAAACCTGGTGCTTTTACAGCTGCAATTTTTAATCCTCCACGTAATTTGTTTACTACTAATGTTGCTAATGCTTGCCCGTCAACATCTTCAGCAATGATTAATAATGGTCTTCCAGATTGCGCTACTGGTTCTAAAACCGGTAACAATTCTTGTAAATTAGATATTTTTTTATCGTATAATAATACGTATGGATTACTTAACTCAGCTACCATTTTATCAGCATCGGTAACAAAATAAGGTGATAAATATCCTCTGTCAAATTGCATTCCTTCAACTACATCAACGTAAGTCTCCATTCCTTTTGCTTCTTCAACAGTGATAACTCCTTCTTTTCCAACTTTTGAAAAAGCAGTTGCAATTAAATCACCAATCGTATCATCATTGTTAGCAGAAATAGAGGCAACTTGTTTGATTTTTTCTGATGAATCGCCCACAGCTACTGATTGTTTTCCTAATTCAGCAACAATAGTTTCCACTGCTTTGTCAATTCCTCTTTTTAAATCCATTGGGTTTGCACCAGCTGCTACGTTTTTTAAACCTTCTTTAACGATAGCCTGAGCTAAAACCGTTGCAGTAGTTGTTCCGTCTCCAGCTAAGTCATTGGTTTTTGAAGCTACTTCTTTAACCATTTGAGCTCCCATATTTTCTAATGGATCTTGTAATTCGATTTCTTTTGCAACAGAAACACCGTCTTTAGTTACTGTTGGTCCACCAAATGATTTTGAAATGATTACGTTTCTTCCTTTTGGTCCTAAAGTTACTTTTACTGCATTTGCTAATGCGTCTACACCACGTTTTAATCCATCACGTGCTTCTATATCGAATTTTATATCTTTTGCCATTTTTGTATTGTTTAAATGTTTAACGTTTAAATGTTTAAAAGTTCTTTTTTAACTATTATTATAGAATAGCGTAAATTTCGTCTTCTCTCATAATCAGGTAATCTTTACCTTCATATTTGAATTCTGTTCCCGAATATTTTCCGTATAAAACTGTATCACCAACTTTAACAGTCATGGTATAATCTTTTTTACCATTTCCTACGGCTACTACAGTACCTTTTTGCGGTTTCTCTTTTGCAGTGTCTGGAATAATAATTCCTGAAGCTGTTGTAGTTTCTGCTGCTAACGGAGCAATTACTACGCGATCTGAAATAGGTTTAATGTTTAATGACATGGTTATATATTTTATTTATTAAATTATTGTTGCTTGTTGTTTTTCAGAAATTGTGCCAAATCAATTTTCTGACAATTTTTCTGTAAAAAAAATGCCAGCACTGACATGCTGGCATTTTAAATATTTTATCAATTCTTATTTTGTAGAATCTGCTGCAACTGCAGGAGTAGCTTGTTTAGCAGCCTCTGGAGTTGTAGGAACAGTTGTTGTAGGAATAGAAGACTCATCGTCTCCTAATACTTTAGATCCAGATGCAGCTCCATTAAAACTTAAGCTAGAAAGTAAAATTAATGCAATTAAAATACCGCCTAACGTCCAAGTACTTTTATCTAAAAAGTCTGTTGTTTTTTGAACTCCACCTAATTGTTGTGAACCACCAAATGAAGAAGATAAACCTCCACCTTTAGGGTTTTGAACCATAATAGCTAAGATTAATAAAAAACAAACAATTGTTATCGCAATTAAAAAACCTGTGAATCCCATAATTAATTATTATTTTGTTGTAAATTTTTGATTTCATTTATTCGGTCTGCAAAGAAACTACTTTTTTCTGGATATTTCAAAATTAATATTTCATAAGCTTGTATAGCTTTTGTATATTTTTTTTGTTCTAAATACACTTTTGCTAAAGTTTCAGTCATTAAGTGACTAGGCTCTTCGGTACTTTTGCTAATATTTGCAGGTGGTTTGGTCATTTCCTTCACCGGAGAAATTTTTGGATTGGTTTCGATAAATTTATCTATCAAAGCCAATTTTTTTTCTTTCTCAGGATCATTTTGTGTATTTTTTTCCTCAATTTCACGTTCAATTGGGCTAAACTTTGTTAATTGTAACCATTCTTGAAACGAGTGTTTTTCAGAAGGTGTAAAAGGTAGAGGTTTTCCAATATCTAATTTTTCTTCTGAAGTTTTTTCTATTGCCTCAATCTCAGCTTTTTCTCCCTCCGTAAAAATAGTTTCTATTTGAGGTGAAACTATTACTTCTTCTATATAATGCACTTCAATATCTAATAATGATTTTTGAATTTCATCTATCTTCTCTTGTTCTATTGCTGTGAAATTATCCGAAGTTATAAAATCAAATAAAATAGTCCTATCTGTTGTGTAAGCCGCTGTTTTTTTTAATTCGTAATTGTATCTAAAACTATCTTGATTGTACAATCCTTTTAAGTGCAAAGCACGAGCTGCCTGGAAATAAGGAAACTGCAAAACTACATTCTCTAAAGCAATGGTTTGCTTTTCGTTTATGGTTTCGGGCTTATTTAAAAGATATGTTAAATCGGATATGTTCATTTTCAAGTTCAATTACAACTTCAATTTCAAAATTTAAAACTGTTTAAAAATTACCATTTAGCTAACGACTCATTAAATATATCTTGTGTAATTCTTTCAAAAATTACATCTAATGCTGTTGTTAATTGCGATCCTACTAATTGTTCATTTGCATCAAAATCATAGAAAAATGAAAAACGTTTTTCAAAATCATCATCTTCACTGTTTCTATTGCTAAATCTTACATTTACCGAAATGGTTAATCTATTTTGAGCCGCTCTTTGATCTGCAGTTGCAGTCATAGGAGTAATGCGGTAATCTACGATTTCTCCTTCATAAATTAATTCTCCACCTTGAATAACTAAATTTAAATTGGTTTGACTTTGAATAATATCTTGAAGTTCTAGTGTAAAAATTCTTTCAATTCCTGGTTCAATTAAAGGCGCATTGTTTTGAAAGTAATTCACTTGAAATGTTTTAGCATTTACGGGTTTTGCACCAGTAAAGTTATAAATACCACAACTGTTAACTAAAAGAGAAATAGCAATGCTAAGAATAAGTATTAAATATCTCATTATAAATCGTATTGTTTAATTTTTCTGTACAAAGTTCTTTCCGAAATACCCAATTCATCTGCGGCAGCTCTTCTTTTACCTTTATTTCGTTCCAATGATTTTTTAATTAATTCAATTTCTTTAGCTTCTAAACTTAACGTTTCTTCTTCGTCAACGGTTTCTGCAAATAAATAATTTTCATCATCATCGTCTTCAAAATTTTCTTGAATTGGATTGTTTTTATTGGTAAGCATTTCTACTCTTGGTTCTTCTTCAAAAATAGCATTTTCTTCTGGCTTTCCGTAAATTTTCTGAATTAATCCTTTATTTGCTTCTTGCACTTTTGAACTTCCGTTTTGCATCAACTCTAGAGTCAATTTTTTCAAATCGTTCAAATCGCTTTTCATATCAAAAAGTACTTTGTATAGGATTTCTCTTTCGTTACTAAAATCACTTTCTGATTTTTTAGTTCCAATTACCGAAGGTAAATTTGCGTTTTCTTGAGGTAAATAGGAGTGAAGTGTTTGCAAAGAAATCTCACGTTTGGTTTCTAAAACTGAAATTTGCTCAGCTACATTTCGCAATTGGCGAATATTTCCGCTCCATCGGTATTTTATTAACAATTGAATGGCGTCTTCATCTAATTTAATAGGAGGCATTTTGTATTTGTGAGCAAAATCGGCAGCAAATTTTCTGAACAATAAATGAATGTCTTCTTTACGTTCACGAAGTGGTGGCAACATAATGTCAACCGTACTTAATCGATAAAATAAATCCTCACGAAATTTGCCTTTTTCAATCGCATCAAACATGTTTACATTCGTAGCCGCAACAATACGAACATTTGTTTTTTGCACTTGCGAAGAACCCACTTTAATGAATTCCCCATTTTCTAAAACACGTAACAAACGTACCTGAGTAGTTAATGGTAATTCGCCAACTTCATCTAAAAAAATAGTTCCGCCATCGGCTACTTCAAAATAACCTTCACGTGTTCCAGTTGCTCCAGTAAACGAACCTTTTTCATGACCAAAAAGTTCACTGTCAATAGTTCCTTCAGGAATGGCACCACAGTTTACTGCAATGTATTTCCCATGTTTTCTATGCGAAAGTGCGTGTATGATTTTAGGAATACTTTCTTTTCCCACACCACTTTCACCTGTTACCAATACCGAAATATCCGTTGGAGCTACCTGAATAGCTTTCTCTACGGCACGATTTAGTTTTGGGTCATTCCCAATAATTTCAAATCGTTGTTTTATAGCTTGTACTGATTCCATTTTTTTATTTTTTTGCCACGGATTAAAGGATTTTCACGGATTAATTAAAATACTAATCTTTTATGTTGTAATGATTTGTTTTGAAAATTCACTAATAATCCAATTTCTGAATCTGAAAGTTTCATATAATTCAATACTTGTGCAGTATGTTCTCCTGAAAATTCTTTTATAGATTTTACCTCTAAAACAATATCTTCATTTACTATGAAATCAGCATAAAATTTATGCGGTAATATAACTCCTTTATATTCGATTGAAAATTCTTTTTCTCTCTCAAAAGGAATATTATTTGCTTTAAATTCTATTTCTAACGCATCTTTATAAACTACTTCAAGTAATCCCGGACCAAGATTTCTATGAACTTTCATGCAAATCCCAATAATTTTAAAAGTTTCTTCTTCTCTGTAAAGTCCCATATTGAAATCCGTGTTAATCTTTTAATCCGTGGCTTATATTTTTAATTCATTATTTCAGAATAACCAACTGCTTCTCCAATTAAAGTTGCAGCGGTACAATCTGTAATTTTTACCATTACAAATTCACCTACTTTGTAATTTTCTTTTGGGAAAACCACTACCGTGTTTTGAGAATTTCTTCCGCTCCAGTGAGCATCAGAACGTTTTGATTCTTTTTCAATCAATACTTCTACTTCTTGTCCAATGAAACGTTGTGTTCTTTCTAAACCGTGTTTTTGTTGTAAATCTACAATTTCGGTTAATCTACGTTTTTTAACTTCTTCTGGAACGTCATCTTCCATTTTTCTGGCAGCTAATGTTCCTGGGCGTTCTGAATACGCAAACATAAATCCGAAATCATATTTTACATATTCCATTAAACTCAATGTATCTTGATGATCTTCTTCCTTTTCTGTTGGGAAACCTGCAATCATATCTTGTGACAATGAAATATCTGGAATAATCGAGTATATTTTATCAATCAACGCCATGTATTCTTCACGGGTGTGTTGGCGATTCATTTCTTTTAAAATTCTTGTACTTCCACTTTGAACAGGTAAGTGAATGTAATTACAAATATTATGGTGTTTCGCAATTACATGCAATACTTCTTCATGCATATCTTGTGGATTCGAAGTAGAGAATCTAAAACGCATTTTTGGAAACAACGTAGCACATTTGTCTAACAATTGCGCAAAATCCATAGCGGTTGCTTTTTGTATTTCAGTGGCTTTGTCGTAGTCTTTTTTCAAACCACCACCATACCAAAGGTAACTGTCTACATTTTGTCCTAACAACGTTACTTCTTTGAAACCTCTATCGTATAAATCTTGAATTTCGTCAATAATACTTTGTGGTTCACGACTACGCTCACGTCCTCGTGTAAACGGAACAACGCAAAACGTACACATATTATCACAACCTCTTGTAATCGAAACAAAAGCATTTACTCCGTTACTATTTAAACGAACAGGTGAAATATCACCATACGTTTCTTCTTTTGAAAGAATTACGTTGATTGCATCTCTTCCTTCTTCTACTTCTGCTAATAAATTAGGCAAATCTTTGTATGCATCGGGTCCAACCACCATGTCTACAATTTTCTCTTCTTCTAAAAACTGACTTTTCAATCGTTCTGCCATACAGCCTAAAACCCCAACTTTCATGGTTGGATTGATTTTCTTAACTGCGTTGTATTTTTCTAAACGTTTACGAATAGTTTGTTCCGCTTTATCGCGAATAGAACAAGTATTTACCAAAACTAAATCGGCATCTTCTAAGTTTTGAGTTGTATTGTATCCGTTTTCATAAAGAATAGAAGCCACAATTTCGCTGTCCGAAAAATTCATTTGGCAACCATAACTTTCTATAAAAAGTTTTTTTGTATTTCCTTCTTTTTGGTCAAGCACTAAACTCTGACCTTGTTTTTTCTCGTCAATTTCCTTTTCCATATAAAGATTTCCTTTAAGACATTCCGTACTTTCGGATTGCAAAGATAATACTAAATTATAAAATCTGACAAGATGGCAGAAAAGGTTTAACATGAAATTTTTAAATTATTTTTTCTTCCGATTCTAAGTAGCCGTTTTTCATGGATTTTACACCTATATATATAGGTGTAATTTAACCAAAATTTAGGGTAATTTGAGGTAAAAAAAAGTTCAGGATGTTAAAATTTAAAAAAAACCTATACTTTTGTCGAACAAATAAAAAGTGAAATGGCAAAGAATTTAGTAATCGTTGAGTCACCAGCAAAAGCAAAAACCATCGAAAAATTTCTAGGAAGTGAGTATCAAGTTGAGTCGAGTTATGGTCATATTGCCGACTTGCCTTCGAGAGAAATAGGGGTAGATGTAGAAAATGGCTTTAAACCCAAATATGAAGTTTCTACTGATAAAAAAGCTTTAGTGACAAAATTAAAAGGATTAGCTAAAAATGCCGAAATGGTTTGGTTGGCTTCCGATGAGGACCGTGAGGGAGAAGCAATTTCTTGGCACTTATCTGAAGAATTAAATTTAAAACCCGAAAAAACGAAGCGAATTGTTTTTCATGAGATTACAAAAACAGCCATTCAAAAAGCAATCGAAAATCCGAGAGGAATAGATTATAATTTAGTAAATGCACAACAAGCGCGTAGAGTTTTAGACAGATTAGTAGGTTACGAATTGTCCCCAGTACTTTGGAAAAAAGTAAAAGGTGGTTTGTCTGCTGGTCGTGTGCAATCGGTTTCTGTTCGTTTGATTGTAGAACGCGAAAGAGAAATTCAAGATTTTAACGCAGAAGCTTCTTATAGTATTACAGCAGAATTTACAAACGAAGCCGGGAAAATATTCAAAGCAAAATTACCTAAGAATTTCACTACTAAAAAAGAAGCAGAAGATTTCTTATCCAAAAATATTGGTTCGTCATACAAAGTTGGTCATTTAGAAACAAAACCAACAAAAAAATCACCTGCAGCTCCATTTACAACATCTACATTGCAACAAGAAGCAGCTAGAAAGTTGTATTTACCTGTTGGAATTACCATGCAAATTGCACAACGTTTATACGAAGCCGGACTTATTACTTACATGAGAACGGATAGTGTAAACTTATCACAAGAAGCAATGGCGGCAGCTCAGGCAGAAATTACAAGTTACTACGGAGTTGAATTTTCTAAACCAAGAAATTTTAATACTAAATCGAAAGGAGCTCAAGAAGCGCATGAGGCAATTCGTCCAACCGATATGTCGCGTCATACTGTAAATATTGATAGAGATCAAGCTCGATTATATGATTTAATTTGGAAAAGAACGTTAGCATCTCAAATGAGCGATGCTGAGTTAGAAAGAACTAACGTAAAAATAGAAGCGAGCAATCATTCTGAAACCTTTACTGCAACAGGAGAAGTTATTAAATTTGAAGGATTTTTAAAAGTATATTTGGAAGGTCATGATGACGATGAAGAAGAGCAAGAAGGTATGTTGCCTGCTTTAAAAGTAAATGAAAAATTAGTCAATAATAATATAACAGCTACTGAACGTTTTTCTCGCCCGCCTAGTCGTTATACAGAAGCTTCTTTGGTAAAAAAATTAGAAGAATTAGGAATCGGTCGTCCATCTACATATGCGCCAACTATTTCTACAATTATTGCTAGAACCTATGTAGAAAAAGGAAGTTTTGAAGGTCAAGAAAGAAAATACACGCAAATAGTTTTAAAAAATAGCGAAGTAAAATCACAAGTTTTAACTGAAAATGTAGGTTCGGACAAAGGAAAACTAGTTCCAACAGATATAGGAATTATCGTAAATGATTTCTTGGTGAAAAACTTCGGAACTATTTTAGATTATAATTTCACTGCGAAAGTGGAGCAAGATTTTGACGAAATCGCTGAAGGAAAAGTAGATTGGGCAAAAATGATGAATGATTTTTACCAACATTTTCATCCAAATGTAGTTGATGTTGAAAAAAATGCAGATAGAGAAAGTGGTGAAAGAATCTTAGGAGTTCATCCTGTTTCAGGAAAACAAGTTTCGGTACGCTTAGGAAAATATGGAGCTATGGCTCAGATTGGTGACATTGACGAAGAAAATAAGCAATTCGCAAGTTTACGTCAAGATCAAAATATCGGAAATATCACGTTAGAAGAAGTGTTGAATTTATTCTTACTTCCAAAGCAATTAGGTACATATAAAGGAGAAGAAATCGAAGTTAACAATGGCCGTTTTGGACCTTATGTTAAGTTTGGAACGCAATTTATCTCGTTGCCAAAAGGAGTAGATCCTATGGACGTAACCATGGAAACAGCTCAAAGTTTAATTTTAGAGAAAGAACAAGCAGATGCTCCAATTGGAATGTTTGATAATTTACCAATTCAAAAAGGTGTTGGTCGTTTTGGACCTTTCATTAAGTGGAATGGCATGTTTATCAATGTAAATAAAAAATACAATTTCGATAATTTATCTCAATCAGATTTAAATGAATTAATCGAAGAGAAACAACAAAAAGACATTGATAAAGTGCTTCATGATTGGAAAGAAGAGGGTATTAAAGTTGAAAAAGCACGTTGGGGTCGTTCTGTGATTACAAAAGGAAAAATAAAAATTGAATTGAGTAAAGATGTTGATGCTGCAAAATTAACATTAGCGCAGGTTCAAGAAATGATTGAAAAGAAAACGCCAGCTAAAAAAACAGCTGCTAAAAAAGCACCTGCAAAAAAAACAACAGCAAAAAAGAAATTGTAAATGGTGTTCGATTTTCTACAACCAATTTCTTCTGAATTAGAAGAGTTTATTCAATCTTTATCTAACCAAGCATTAGGTAAAAAAGTGGTATTTCATACTCAAACAGATTTTCCGGTTTTAGAAAATGTTTCCTTAGCTATAATTACAGTAAATGAGTATAGAGGAGCAAATAAAAGCAATAGTGAATTTTCTTTTGAGATTTTCAGAAAGAAATTCTATAGTATGTTTCCTGGAAATTGGAATACTACAATTGTAGATTTAGGTACAATTGAAGCAGGTGCTAGTATTGATGATACTTATTTTGTGGTAAAAAATTTAATGTCTGAGCTTATTAAGAAAAAAATTATTCCTATTATTGTAGGGGGAAGCCAAGATATAACCTATGCTATGTATCGTGCATATGATAATTTAGATCAAATGGTAAATTTGGTTTCGGTTGATAATCAATTTGACTTTGCCAAGGAAACAAATCTGGTTTCTAGTTCTTTTTTGTCAAAAATAATCGTTGAAGAGCCTAATAATCTTTTTAATTATAGTAACTTAGGTTTTCAAACTTATTTTAATTCGCAAGAAGAAATAGATTTGATAGAAAAATTATATTTTGAAGCGTATCGATTGGGAGAAGTTTCAAATAATATAACGGTGGCAGAACCTGTTTTTAGAGATGCAGATTTAGTTAGTATAGATATGAATTCTGTACAATCATCATATTCAGGTAATTTTGATGAGTTTAATCCAAATGGTTTCACTGGAAAAGAAATATGTGCATTGGCTCGTTACGCAGGAATTAGTGATAAAGTAACTTCGTTTGGTGTTTTTAACTTTAATACTACGAGTAATGAAGTTGTTTTAACTGCTCAAATGCTTTGGTATTTTATTGAAGGTTTTTGCTTTCGTTCAAATGAATATCCTTTTGGTACGAAAGAGCACTATATTAAGTATATTGTACCGATTGATGATGAAGAATTAGTGTTTTATAAGAGTAATAAAACAGAAAGATGGTGGATAGAAATACCATTTTTAACAAATGTTAACAATAAATTAAAAAGAAATACGTTATTACCTTGCATGCATGAAGATTATTTAGCAGCTTGCGAGCAGGAAATTCCAGAAAGATGGTGGAAAGCCCAAAGAAGGAATATTGCTTAAAGCCGTTATTTTTCAAACTGTTAAAGCATTGTTAAAACAGGTAGAGCCTTAAATTTCATTTTTTTTTTAAACGTTTTTAAGAAAAATGTTGTTTTTTTCAAAATTATTGAATAGGTTTACGCCCTTAAATAGAAATTACATTTAACCCAAGTTTATATGAAGAAGTTTGTTGCATTTTCAGCAATTTTGTCATTATTTATCAGTTGTGGTAAAGGCGATAAAGGAGAATTAGTAGGAGTTAAAGGGAGGAAATGGCATCCCGAGAAACCTTACGGAATGACGTTAATCCCAGGAGGCGCTTTTACAATGGGTAAAGCTGATGATGATTTAGCTAATATTCAAGACGCACCTACTAAGACAGTTACGGTTCGTTCATTTTATATGGATGAAACTGAAATTACGAATAGCGAATACCGTCAGTTTGTTGAATGGGTAAAAGATTCAACAATCAGAACTCGTTTGGCTATACTTGCAGATGAGCAAGGAAAAAAACCAGGAGATGGTAGTATTGGTGATTTTGGATTTGCAGATGTTGATCCTGCAAAGATGACACCGTACGACAAGTACATGTATGAGAATTATTACAGTGTTGGTGCTGATGATGATATCTATGCAGGTAGAAAATTAAATAAAAAGATTAAGGTTATCAAAGAGCCAAGTAAGTATCCAGATGAATTTTATGTGGAAGTTATGGATTCTATGTATTTACCTGAATCTGAGTCGTATAATGGTTTAAAAACTGTTGATGCGTCTAAATTAAAATTCAAATACAACCAAGTTGATTTGAATAAAGCTGTAAAGAAAAAGGGACGTAAAAACTTTTATGAAGATGCTCCGCCTATTGAGATCTATCCTGATACAACAGCTTGGATAAAAGATTTTGCTTATTCATATAATGAGCCAATGCATAATGATTATTTTTGGCATCAAGCTTACGGGGAATATCCAGTTGTTGGGGTTTCTTGGAATCAAGCAAAAGCATTTTGTGCTTGGAGAACTATGTATAAAAATGCATACATCAAAAAGAAAAAAGGTAGAGATCAAGTAAATTCATTCCGTTTGCCAACTGAGGCTGAATGGGAATATGCTGCTAGAGGTGGTCTTGAAGGAGGTACTTATCCTTGGGGTGGTCCTTATGCTAAAAATGACAGAGGTTGTTTTATGGCTAACTTTAAACCAAACCGTGGAGATTATGCTGCTGATGGAGCATTATATACTGTAGAAGCTAAGTCGTACGAACCTAATGACTATAACTTATACAATATGGCAGGAAACGTTTCTGAGTGGACAGAGTCTTCTTACTATGCAGAAGCATATGAGTTTGTTTCAACTATGAATCCTCATGTTGCAGATAAGAAAAACCAAAGAAAAGTAGTTCGTGGTGGTTCTTGGAAAGACGTTGCTTATTTCTTACAAGTTTCTACTCGTGATTATGAATATGCAGATTCTGCAAGAAGTTACATCGGTTTCAGAACAGTACAAGATTACATGGGTACTGCAGCTACAGGAAACAGACCTAAATAGTATTTAACCAATTTTATATAATTAACTTAACTAACTAAATTTTATTTATTATGGCAATTTTAAGCAAAAAAGTGATGGGATTCCTTTACGGAATGGGAGCGGCAGTAGTAATCGTTGGAGCATTATTCAAATTAATGCACTGGCCAGGTGCAGGACCAATGCTTGTAATTGGATTATTAACTGAAGCAGCAATTTTCGCATTGTCTGCATTTGAACCAGTAGAGCACGAATTAGATTGGTCTTTAGTTTACCCTGAATTAGCAGGTGGTGAAGCTAAAGCTAAAGATAAAAAAGAAAACCCAGCTGATGCTCAAGGTTTATTATCTCAAAAATTAGATACTATGTTGAAAGAAGCTAAAATTGATGGTGAATTAATGGCAAGCTTAGGAAACAGTATCAAAAACTTCGAAGGAGCTGCAAAATCAATTTCTCCAACAGTTGATGCAATGTCTGGACAAAAGAAATATGCTGAAGAAATGTCTACAGCAGCTGCTCAAATGGAAGCTTTAAATGGATTATACAAATTACAATTAGACAGCGCTTCTAGAAATGCTACTGCAAATCAAGAAATTGCTGATAACGCTGCTAAATTAAAAGAGCAAATGCAGTCAATGACTTCTAATATTGCATCTTTAAATGCAGTTTATGGAGGAATGCTTACTGCTATGAGCAACAGAGGATAATTAGTTTTATCATTAAATATTTATTAATTAAAACTAATTTAAAGTAAAATGGCAGGAGGAAAATTAACCCCTAGACAGAAGATGATTAACCTAATGTACTTGGTTTTCATCGCAATGTTGGCATTAAACATGTCAAAAGAAGTATTATCAGCTTTTGGATTAATGAACGAAAAATTTGAAGTTATTAATTCAGATGCAAAAGAATCAAATGCTGCAATTTTTGACCAATTGAAGTCTAAAGCAGAAGATGCTCCAGCTCAATTTAAAGGTCCTTATGATATCGCTGTTAAAGTTAAACCTTTAACTGATGAGATGTTTAAATTTATTGAAACAATAAAAACTGATATTAATAAGTCTTTTCCTTTAGAAGAAAGTGGAGCTAATAAAGGTAAATTACCTTATGAAGCAATGGACAAAAGTACTATTGATGAAGTTTGGTTTCAAGGTGATGGATATTCGCCAAAAGGAAAAGAGATTACAGGTAAAATTGATGCTTTCAGAAATAACGTAAAAGCTGTTTTTGGTAATGATGTTAAATATAAAGTTTTCTTAGAAAAATTTGAAAAAACATTCAATACTAATGATGTTATTGATGGTGAAGGTGTTAAAAAGAAATATTTAGATTACCATTTTAAAGGCTTTCCAGCAATTGCTACTGTGTCTAAATTAACAGCTATGCAAAATGATGTTAAAAAAGCAGAACAAGATATTTATAACTTGTTATTAGGTAATACAATGGAAGCTGCTATTTCTATGAAAAAATACAAAGCTATTGTAGTTTTTGATAAAAATGTTGTTTTTCAAGGAGAAGAAGTAACAGGAAGAGTTGTTTTAGGTAAATATGATGATACTACTGTTCCTACTGATTTTAAAGTTAATGGTGCTACTTCTAAAATCGAAAATGGTCAAGCAGTTTTCAAAACTGTTGGTGGTGCTGTTGGAGAAAAAGATATTAAAGGGCAATTTGTGTTTACTGAAGATGGTAAACCTGTGCCTATCGAATTTGAAGGACAATATGTTGTGGTTCCTAAACCAAACCAAGCTATTATCTCTGCAGATAAAATGAATGTTGTTTATCGTGGTGTACCTAACCCAATTTCTGTTTCGGTTCCTGGTATTTCTTCAGACAAAGTAAAAGCAAGTGCTCCGGGTATGTCAGCTGGTCCTAAGCCAGGACAGTATTTACTTAAAGCTGGTTCAGGAAGTGAAGTTACAATTAATGTTACAGCAACTTTACCTGATGGAAAATCTTTTACAAGTAAACAAGCTTTCCGTATTAAAGGTTTACCTGCACCTACTGGAAAAGTTGGAGGTTCTGAAAAAAATCAAGGGCCTAAAAGTAATTTAGAAGTTTGTACTATTACAGCTGTTATGGAAGATTTTGATTTCCCAGTAACGGTTAATGTTACACAATTTAACGTTAAAGTACCTGGTCAACCTACAGTAGTTGTTAGAGGAAATAAAATGGATGCTAAAGCTAAATCTGTTATTTCTAAAGCAAGTAGAGGTGATGTAGTTGTTATTTCTGAAATAAAAGCTAGTTTTGTGGGTATTGACCAAATGGCTAAAAAAGTTTCAATTTGTACTTACGAAATACAATAATTTAAATTAATTTGAGTTTATATTGTAAACCAAATAAAAAATGAATAAAATGAATTGGAGAAATAGTATTGCAATTTTAGTATTAGTTTTAAGTACTACTACTTTTGCTCAATCAAACTTATTAAATGCGAAGACTCCCGATCAAATCGGTAAAAAGACGGAAGCTGAATTAAGTGCGGATAACGACAAACCACTTCCATATGGTTATGTACATGATAGAGATATCTTAATGGGTAAGCGTATTTGGGAATATATTGATCTTGATGAAAGAGTAAATTTTCCTTTATATTTCCCTGTTGAAGGTGATGTTATGAGTTCTCCTGAGAGAAGGCCTCTTTATAACGTTTTAATTAATGGTATAAGAGAAGGGAAAATTACCGAAGTATATGATTCTAGTTATTTTACTACTAAGAAAACATTAGAAGATATAGAATCATCATTGTTTACAATTGATACAACTGATGCTGGTGCTGAAAGAGTTAATGAAGATATCGAAGCTTATAGAAAAGGCGATAAGAAATTAGATGCCGAATTCATTAGAAAAACTGAATTAGATGCTATAGATGTTAATGCGTATAAAATAGTTGGATATTGGTATTTTGACAAAAGACAAGGCGAATTAAAATATCGATTGTTGGGTATATCACCTGTTATAATTGATGTTTTCTCTAAGAAAGATAGTGCTGCTGAGCCTGAGTATAATGAACTTTTTTGGGTTTATTTCCCTTCAGCTAGAGATGTTCTTCATGAAGCAACTGCTTTCAATAATAGAAATTCAGCAATGCCTTTTACATTTGACCATATGTTAAATGCTCGTCGTTTCAGTGGAATGATTTATTTAGAAGAGAATGTTTACGGAGATCGTAAAATTGCTGACTATATGAAAGAAAACGCTCAAATGCAATTATTAGAATCTGATCGTGTAAAAGAGAAGATTCGTGACTTTGAACAAGATATGTGGAATTATTAATAGTATTTCTCCAATTTCATTTAAAAAACTCTTACCATTTGGTAAGAGTTTTTTAATTTTACACCATGATAGATTATATTATTATTGGTAACGGTCTTGCAGGTATTTCATTTTCCGAAATTGCCCTTAATGCAAATAAGAAAATTTTAGTTTTTGATAATAATTCTCAACCTTCTTCTCGTGTAGCGGGTGGTTTATATAATCCAGTTGTTTTAAAACGATTTAGTGAAGTATGGAAAGCTAAAGAACAAATTGATTTTGCATTTCCATTATATCATCATATACAAAAAAAACTAAATGTAACTTTTGATTTTGAACTTCCAATTCTTAGAAAATTATATTCTATCGAAGAACAAAATAATTGGTTTCAAGCAGTCGATAAACCTAATTTATCTCCTTTTTTAGATGCAACTTTAGTTAAAAAAGTGTTTTCTAATATCGATTCTCCTTTTCACTACGGTAAAGTTAATCACACAGGTTATTTAAATATTTCAGTTTTAATTGAAGCGTATTCTAAATATTTACAATCTATTAATTGTTTCTCAAATGATACATTTGATTATAAAGCTATTGAGTTTTTTGACGATCATATTCTTTATAAAAATATTAAAGTAAAAAATATCATTTTCGCTGAAGGTTTTGGATTACATGCTAATCCTTATTTTAATGATTTACCTTTAGATGGAACAAAAGGTGAATTATTAATCATAAAATCTCCTAATTTAGATCTAGATGTAGTAATTAAATCTAGTGTTTTTATTCTTCCAATTGGAAATGATTTATATAAAGTGGGTGCTACTTATGATTGGTCTGATAAATCGAATACACCAACAGAAGCTGGTAAAGATGAACTTATAAGTAAGCTAAAAGAAATTATTTCATGTGATTTTGAAATAGTAAATCATTTTGCAGGAGTTCGTCCTACAGTAAAAGATAGGAGACCATTGGTAGGAACACATCCTACTTATAAGCAAATACATGTTTTAAATGGATTAGGAACTCGTGGTGTAATGCTTGGACCTTATTTGGCAAATCAATTATTTCAACATATAGAAAATAATGATCCGTTAGAAAAAGAAATTGATATTATAAGATGCTATAAAAAAAAGTAGATTATCATGCAGAACTTGTTTCAATATCTATATTAGTTTATAAATAAGATTAAACAAGTTCAGCTTAACAAATGGGTTTTTTATCTTAGTGTTGGTTTTTTTTCGCCTTTGTGTTCTTTCCAATCTTTGTCATAACTTAGAAACATATTAATCCAAATATTTCGAGAAAGTCTCATAATTACGGGCATAAAAACGATTAAAGTTGCTATTATTACAATAAAATTATTTACCAAACTTTTTTCTCCTATAAAGAAATAAGTAATAATAAATGCAGCGACTCCAAATGCAATTCCAAGCGCATAACTGACATACATGGCGCCATAAAAAAAAGACGGCTCCATTTTATATTTGGTTCCACAATGGCTGCAATTCTCATGCATTTTGTAAACATTAAGAACATTATACGGATTTTTGTCTAAATACATGCTTTCTTCATGACAAGTTGGACAACTTCCTGTTAAAATACTATTTAATATGGATCCTTTTTTTAACATTTGCAAAATAATTTACACAAATGTACAATAACAAATTTTTACTTGTGTAACAATTATTACAAATATCAATTTGTTTACTGAATTTTGAGTTTAATTAATTAGTAACTTTTTAAACCCATAAACTCTTAAACATTTAAACTAAATAAATGCTAAACATACATAATTTATCGGTTTCATTTGGTGGAACTTATCTTTTTGAAGAAGTAACTTTTAGATTAGGTTCTGGAGATAGAGTAGGACTTGTTGGAAAAAACGGTGCAGGAAAATCAACAATGTTGAAAATGCTTGCTGGCGATTTTAAACCCGATAGTGGAACTATTGCAACTGAAAAAGAAGTAAAAATGGGATTTCTTCGTCAAGATATCGATTTTGAAGAAGGAAGAACCGTTTTAGAAGAAGCGTATCAAGCTTTTTCTGAAATTAAACGTGCTGAATTTCGAATTGATGAAATCAATCACCAATTAGCTACAAGAACAGATTATGAAAGTCAAGAATATTCTGATTTAATTGAAGAGTTAGGCGATGTAACACATCATTATGAAGTGCTAGGTGGTTATAATTATGTAGGAGATACCGAAAAAATTCTTTTAGGTTTAGGTTTTAAACGTGAAGATTTTGATAATTTAACGAATACTTTTTCTGGCGGATGGCGTATGCGTATAGAACTAGCTAAATTATTACTACAATCTAATGATATTTTGCTTTTAGATGAGCCTACCAATCACCTGGATATAGAAAGTATCATTTGGTTAGAAGGTTTTTTACGTAATTTTTCAGGAGTAGTTGTTATTGTTTCTCACGATAAAATGTTTTTAGATAACGTAACCAACCGTACAATTGAAATTTCTTTAGGTAAAGCCTACGATTTCAATAAACCGTATTCTGAATATTTAGTGTTGCGTCAGGAAATTCGCGAAAAGCAATTGGCAACACAAAAAAATCAAGCCAAAAAAATCGAGGAAACTGAAAAGTTAATCGAGAAATTTCGTGCTAAAGCTTCAAAAGCATCAATGGCGCAATCGCTGATTAAAAAATTAGATAAAGTAGAACGAATTGAAGTCGATGAAGACGATAATTCGGTTATGAATATTTCATTTCCAGTTTCTCAAACACCAGGGCGAGTTGTCGTAGAAGCAGAACATGTTACAAAATCCTACGGAGAAAAAGTTATCTTAAAAGACATTTCACTTTTAGTAGAACGTGGCAGTAAAGTTGCTTTCGTTGGTCAAAACGGTCAAGGAAAATCAACTTTTATGAAAGCAATCGTAAACGAGTTTGAGTACGAAGGTTCAATAAAACTGGGTCACAATGTGCAATTAGGTTACTTTGCTCAAAATCAGGCAGAATATTTAGATGGCGAAATTACACTTTTACAAACCATGGAAGACGCGGCTACTGATACCAATCGTTCAAAAGTGCGCGATATGTTAGGTTCTTTTTTATTTCGTGGTGATGATGTAGAGAAAAAAGTAAAAGTACTTTCGGGTGGCGAACGAAATCGTTTAGCGTTATGTAAATTACTTTTGCAGCCTATAAACGTTTTGGTAATGGACGAACCAACCAATCACTTAGATATTAAGTCTAAAAACGTTTTAAAAGCTGCTTTAAAGCAATTTGAAGGAACTTTGTTATTGGTTTCTCACGACCGTGATTTCTTGCAAGGAATGTCTAATTTAGTGTACGAATTTAAAGACCAAAAAATTAGAGAATATTTGGGTGATATAAACTTCTTCTTAGAACAAAAAAACGCAATGAATATGCGAGAAATTGAAAAGAAAGAGGTTACTAATTCTAATGTCAAGGTGGATAAAGCAATAAAAAACATTTCATACGAAGACCAAAAGAAAGCCAAATCATTACAAAATAGATTAAGCAAAATTGAAAGTCAAATACAACAATTAGAAAAGGAAATTCAGCTCGATGATAAAGCTTTATCTTCAAATTTTGATAAACATATAGAAGATGCTACTTTTTTTGCTGCATACGAGAAAAAGAAAAAAGATTTAGAGCAGCTATTACAAGATTGGGAAAATGTTCAATTAGAAATAGAAGTATTAAATAGTTAAATACAATATAGTATAGTAACACAATTTAAAAGTAAAAGGGTAATCGCAATAATTATAACGATTGTTGCGATTTTCTTATTTTTAATAAATTTTAGGTAATACATCTTTATTTTATTTAATGTAAATATAGCGGTGAATAGCTAATCATCAAATACGGCATTTGACGTATTTTGTGTCCTTTATCAATTATTTTTTTGTAAGCCTAATCCAGCTATTCGTTTCAATTTTTTGAAAACAAAATATTTTTGTAGGCTATAAAAAGAGCTTTCGTTGGTCGCTTTTTTAAAGCAACAAAAATAAATTTTCTTTAACAAAAAGATTTCCACTATTATCTGGGGCAAGCTTGCAGTGGTGTAAAGGTGTTTTTGCGTACTATTTTTCAATATTTTTGATAGTATCAATATAAATTTATAGGTCAAAAGAAATCTGTGGAAAGTCTTGTTCAATTTTTAGTATTTTACTTTTCAAATGAGTCAAGAATTTTTCATGACTTTCCGTCTCCGGATTAAAAGGACGATGCGCTAAACCTTTTTGAATCGTTTCTATTTCTTTCATCATCTTAAAACTAGCTGAAGCAACTGAATTAGAGCAAAAACTATCCCAAATGTAATTTATAGCAGTTTGGTTAGGGTGCAACATATCTTCCGCATAAAAACGATAATCACGTAATTCGTCCATCATAATTTCGTAGGCAGGGAAATAGGTGTTGTATGATGGGTTATGGGTGATTGTTGATAGCTTGTTGTTTTTTTGATTAGTTGTTGTCAGTTCGAGCGAAGTCGAGATTTTTTGATTTAAAACAGAATGTATTGCAGCAATTAAATGTGCTTTACTTAATGTGTTTTCTATAAAACCATCTTTTATATGTCGCACAGGCGAAACCGTAAAAATGAATTTGCAGTTTGGATTAACCGTTTTTACTAAAGAAATAATGGTTGCTAAACTTTCTTCTATTTCAGGAACTAAAAGTAATTCTTTCACAAACTGTTTCTGAGACACTTTATGGCAATTAGCCACAATTTCGTTGCTGTTAATGTACCGATACACCCACGACGTTCCTAATGTGATGATGATGTGAGTTGAATCGTTTAATTGTTTATTTGTTGAATGGATTAATTCGTTTATAGTCTTTAGAAAAATTTCTTTGTTCGGATTCGATAATTCAGAATGTACTTCAAAGCAATGCCATAAATCGTTATGAAAAAAAATATCAGCTTCGGTAAAATAATTTTTTTGTACGCTTCTTTCAATAATTTTAGCCAAAGAAACCGGATTAAAAATAATTCCAAACGGATTTATAGCAGTTTGAAATTTATAATATTCAAATTTTTCTCCCATATTTTCAGCAAAACAAGATCCTAATAAAACAATTTTAGAATGATAATCAATTTCGATTTCATTTTTATGAAGAGGTACTTGAGTTCTGAATTGCATAAATTATATTAATTTCTTCAAAATTAAGAATTTTAATTTCAAAATATTTATGTTTTAAGGCAACTTTTTCAATAACTATTATGACTACTTTTGCAACTTAAAATTACATTTCATGAAATTACTATATTCCTATATTATTAAGCATAAATTATTATTGTTTTTTGCTTTAATAATGGCAACAATTAATATTTGTTTTAGTTTATCCGATTCTATCATTACCGGAAAATTAATGCAAGATTGTGGTGTAGGAATGGCAAAATATAAAGGCAACGAGTTAGGTTTTATTAAATCGGTTGCTTTTTGGTTGGGTTTGTCTCTTGGAGCAGCAATGATTTCAAGAATTACTAAAAACTTCCAAGATTATTTTACAAATAGTGTTATTCAACGAACTGGTGCCGAAATGTACACAGACGGAATAAAAAAATCATTAGACTTGCCTTTTGAAGAATTTGAAGATCAACGAAGTGGTGAAACTTTAAGCAAATTAACAAAGGTTCGTTCCGATTCTGAAAAGTTAATTACGCTTTCAGTTTCTATGATTTTTCAAACCATAATAGGATTCGTTTTTGTAATAATTTACGTTTCTAGAATAGATGCTCGAATTTCATTGATATTTTTAATTACGGCTCCTATTATTGCATTGGTAAGTTCGTATTTAGGAAAAAAAATAAAAGTTGTTTCTCGTAAAATTGTTACTCAAACAAATTCATTAGCAGGTTCTACAACAGAAAGTTTACGAAATATAGAATTGGTAAAAAGTTTAGGTTTAACACATCAAGAAGAAAAACGTTTAAATCTAAACACTTTAAAAATATTACAACTCGAATTACAAAAAATCAGATTCATTAGAAGTCTAAGTTTTATACAAGGTACTACAGTGCATTTTTTAAGAACTTGTGTGGTTTTTACGCTGTATTATTTTTTATTTGGCGAGAAAATTTTAGTTGGAGATTTACTAACAATGGTGTTTTTTACTTTTTTTATCTTTGGGCCGTTACAAGAGTTAGGAAATTTTATTATTGCGCTTAATGAAACTAAAGTTTCTATGGAGAATTTTAAAGACTTGTTAAATGCTCCAAAAGAGTTTAGACCAAGTAATCCTAAAAACATTGGACCTATTACACATTTACAATTTTCAAATGTTTCCTTTCAACATAAATCGGCAAGTCAAAAAGCAGTTGAAAACATAAATTTTAATATCAAAAAAGGAGAAACAGTAGCTTTTGTTGGGCCTTCTGGTTCAGGTAAAACTACTTTGGTTAAGCTTTTAGTTGGTTTGTATCCACCGGCTGAAGGACAGGTTTTGTATAATAATACCGATTCTTCTGAAATTGATTTATTAGATTTAAGAAGACAATTAGGATTTGTAACACAAGATGCGCAATTGTTTTCGGGAACTATTCGTGAAAATTTATTGTTTGTGAAACCAAATGCAACAGATGAAGAATTAAACGACGTAATGAAAAAAGCAAGTTGCCAAAAATTATTAGATCGTGCCGATGATGGATTGAATTCTACTATTGGCGAAGGAGGTATAAAAGTTTCAGGTGGCGAAAAGCAACGTTTATCTATTGCAAGAGCTATTTTAAGAAAACCTAATTTATTAATTTTTGATGAAGCAACTTCTGCATTAGATTCTATTACAGAAGAAGAAATTAACGAAACGATAAGGTCTATTTCAGATCAAAATAGAATAACGGTTTTAATTGCGCATCGATTATCTACTATTATGCATGCCGACACTATTTTTGTGCTCGAACAAGGAAAAATAATAGAGCAAGGCAAGCATGATGATTTAGTGGCAGAGAAAGGTTTATATTATGCCATGTGGCGCCAACAAATAGGTGAACGAAAGTAGTTTATTAATTTATTATTCTAGCTAAATCAAAATTAGCAGAAAGAATTGCATTAATGAATTTACTATTATGACCGTTGTCTAATTTGAAAAACGGGGTTATTTCATATTCTAATTTTGTTTGAATGTCAATATATCTATGAACACGCCAGCCAAAACCTAATTGAGCGCCTAAGTTTAAGGTTTCAAAATGGTGTTTATAATCTTCTTCATTATCAGAAGTGGCGTCAGTAATTATAGAAATTTTAGGGCCTCCAATTAAGTAGAAACCTTCTCTATAGGTTTCACCAAAATCATACTTAAAATTGGCAGATAAATCTATAAAATGCATTTTAAATAATGTATTTTTAATGTCAAATAAAAAATCTTTACTATAATATAAAACATCTAGTTTAACTCCCGTATTTTTTGTAAAATTATATTCACCATATACACCTAATACTAAAGAAGGTGCTAGGTTTTCAGGAATAAATGAGTCTGCTTTATTATTATTGGCAATATTATAAAAATTAGTTCCAATTGTAATTCCGTATGATAGTTCATGTTCCTTTTCATTAGTTATTTCTTGTGCTGCAACTATCGTTGTAACAAAAAATGCAAGTATGAGTATTAAATTTTTCATGATTTAGTCTTTTTTTCTCTATTAAAGTTACGAAAAAAATCAGACATGCATTGTGAGAATTCTATTATTTTTTTGTTTATTTATAGTAAATTAATAAGTGTTAACTTATAGGGAATGATTGAAAAAGAATATTTAGAACCTAATGATGGCTTCTCTCAAACCATAGTTGTAAAAACTGGAAATTTCAAAACGCTTTACATTTCAGGTCAAATTGGTGACGGTGCAAATTTAGAAGCGCAAACCATTGCCACTTTTCAAAATTTAGAAAAGCAACTGGCTAATTGTAATGCTACTTTTAAAGATGTGGTAAAAATGAATACCTACATCGTAAATTTTAATTCCGAAGTGGATTTAGCCATTTTCAGAAAAGTCAGAAAGGAATTTCTTGGAAATGAAAATTATCCTGCAAGCACTTTAGTTGGAATTCAAAGTCTAGGAAGAAAAGAATGGTTAATTGAAATTGAAGTGATTGCAGTAATAGAATAAAAAAAGTCCTGAATCATTTCAGGACTTTACTAAATTATAATTAGATTAATTATTTCACAAAATCAACCACTTTCTCCAAAGCTTCCTTAATTCCACCTACATTTTTCCCTTTTCCTGATGCAAAGAAAGGTTGTCCACCGCCATTTCCGTCGATTAATTTTCCTAATTCTCTAATTACGTTTCCAGCGTTTAATCCTTTTTCAGCAACTAGTTCTTTTGAAATGTAGCAATGAATATTTGGTGCATTGTCTTCAATTGAAGCTAAGAATACAAACGCATTTGGTTTTGAAGTCCCAATAGCTTGAGCTAAATCTTTAGTTGAACTCATCGATAAATCTACTTGTTTGGCTAAAAATTGGATTCCGTTGATTTCTTGGAAATCGGTAACCAACGAATTTTTTAATCCTTCGATTTTTTCTTTCACTAATTGCTCTACTTGTTTTTTCAACTTTGCATTATCATCTTGTAATGAAGCAACGGATTTTAAAACATCTTGTGGATTTTTCAAAACTTCTTTGATTTCCGCCAACGTATTTTCTTGTGAAGTATAAAAATCTTTCACCGCATCACCTGTAATTGCTTCAATACGACGAATTCCTGCCGCAACAGCTCCTTCTGATATAATTTTGAAATGCCAAATGTCAACGGTGTTTTTCACGTGAATTCCACCACATAACTCTTTACTATCGCCAAATTCAATCATACGAACGTTATCGCCATATTTTTCACCAAACAAAGCCATTGCACCTTTGTCTAATGCTTCTTTGATTGCAATATTTCTATGTTCTACCAATTGTAATTGTGCTTCAATTTGTTGATTTACACTTGCTTCTACTTGACGTAATTCTTCATCAGAAACTTTAGAAAAATGCGAAAAGTCAAAACGCAAATAATTTGGGTTAACCAACGAACCTTTTTGTTCCACATGTGTTCCTAAAATGGTTCTCAAAGCCAAATGCATCAAATGCGTAGCCGAGTGATTTTTAGAAGTCGAAGTTCTTAAATCGGTATTTACTTTTGCAATAAAACTTGCTTCCAAATTCTCAGGAAGTTGTTTTGCAAAATGTAATATTAAGTTGTTCTCTTTTTTTGTATCGATAATTTCAATCGTTTCGTTTGCCGAAACTAATGTTCCTTTATCGCCCACTTGTCCACCACCTTCTGGGTAGAATGGCGTATTATCTAAAACTATTTGGTATAAAACACCATCTTTTTTAGAATCTACTTTACGAATTCTTGTGATTTTTACTTCATTCTCGGTTTTGTCATATCCTACAAACGTTTCTACATTTCCTGGAATTAAAACGTTCCAATCTTCCGTAGAAACCTCAGAAGCGGCACGCGAACGTGCTTTTTGTTCTTGCATTGCTACATTGAAACCTGCTTCGTCTAAATCGTATCCTTTTTCACGAAGAATTAAGGCTGTTAAGTCAATTGGGAAACCAAATGTATCATACAATTCAAATGCTTTCGCACCTGAAACTTCTTTTCCAGAGGTCTCAGCCATTACATTTTCTAACAATTGTAAACCTTGTTCTAAAGTTCTTAAGAAAGATGCTTCTTCTTCGCGAATTACATTAGTAACCAATTGTTGTTGCGATTTAATTTCTGGGAAAAATTCGCCCATCTGATTCGCTAACACTTCTACCAATTTATTAATGAAAGGTTCTTTCGTGCCTAAAAACGTAAATCCGTAACGAATCGCACGACGTAAAATTCTACGAATTACATAACCGGCACCAGTATTAGATGGTAGTTGTCCATCTGCAATTGCAAAGGCAACGGCACGAACATGATCTACAACCACACGAATAGCAATATTGGTTTTGTTTTGCTCTTCGCTAATATTTTTTACTTCATTAGAAGTGTATTTTAAACCTGTAATTTGTTCTACTTTTTCTATAAGTGGTGTAAATACATCGGTATCGTAATTGGAAGTTACATTTTGCATTGCCATACACAAACGCTCAAATCCCATTCCGGTATCAACGTGTTGTGCTGGTAATTTTTCTAACGAACCATCGGCTTTACGGTTGAATTCCATAAATACGTTGTTCCAAATTTCAACCACTTGTGGATGGTCTGCATTCACTAATGAGAATCCAGAAACAGCTGCTCTTTCGGCATCGGTACGTAAATCAATATGAATTTCAGAACAAGGTCCACAAGGTCCTTGATCTCCCATTTCCCAAAAATTATCTTTTTTATTTCCTTTTATAATTCTGTCTTCAGAAACATATTGTTTCCATAAGTCATAAGCTTCTTGATCAAACGGAACATTCTCTGATGGATTTCCTTCAAAAACTGAAACGTATAAACGATCTTTGTCTAGTTTTAAAACTTCGGTTAAAAATTCCCAAGCCCAATCAATGGCTTCTTTTTTGAAATAATCGCCAAAAGACCAGTTGCCTAGCATTTCAAACATCGTGTGATGATAAGTATCAAAACCTACATCTTCTAAATCGTTATGTTTTCCTGAAACACGAAGACATTTTTGCGTATCGGCTATTCTTTGGCTTTTTGGTATTCCATTACCTAAGAAATATTCTTTGAATTGGGCCATTCCCGAGTTGTTAAACATCAAGGTTGGATCGTCTTTTAAAACGATTGGCGCAGAAGGAACAATTAAATGTCCTTTTGATTCGAAGAATTGTAAAAACTGTTTACGAATGTCTTGTGATTTCATATATATAATATATTTTTTATCGGTATTATGTGTAATCGCGTTTTTAAGTTGTAATTTTTACAAACTATTTATTGTTGCGATTTCATTATCAATTAGTTATTTCAGATTTTAATTAATGATTTTATAAGGAATACTAAGTTAACGATTTGAAAAATTTCCCAACTAAAAAATAAAATAGCATTAGAATGAAACATTTCTTAAATTTGTTCGTATAACCTATGTCAATCAATAAATTTGGCACAAAAATAGTATATTTTCATTTATGTCGAAGGTAAAATATTATTACGATTCAGAAAATTTAGCTTATAAACGAATTCAGACAAAAAAAAGGAAGAAGTTTGGCTATATTGTGTTGTTTTTATTGTCATCGGCTTTGTTTGGATTTTTAATTTTCCTGTTGTTGATTAATACTAGTTATTTTGAAACGCCAAAAGATAAAATTCAAGCGAGAGAAATTGAAGCTTTAGCATTAAATTATAAAGTTTTAAATAAAAAATTAGATTTAATGAACGAAGTGTTAACCGCTATCGAAAATAGAGATAATAATATTTACAGAATTTATTTTAATACGAGTCCAATTTCAGAAGAAGAAAGAAAAGCAGGATTTGGTGGCGTAAACAGATACAAAGATTTGGAAGGATTTAATAATTCAGATTTGATAGAAAGCACCACAAAACGAGTCGATATACTAACAAAAGAATTGGTTATTCAATCTAAATCGTTAGATGAAATTGTAGCTTTAGCAAAACAAAAAGAAAAATTGTTAGCGGCAATTCCGGCAATTCAACCGGTTAAGAATGAAGATTTAAAACACATGGCTTCTGGTTTTGGTTATAGAAGTGATCCGTTTACAAAAATTAGAAAATTTCATTACGGAATGGATTTTACAGCAAGAACAGGAACGCCAGTATACGCAACAGGAGATGGGGTAGTGTATAAAGCAGATGCTTCTTTGTCTGGTTACGGAAACCATATTGAAATTAATCATGGTTATGGTTATAAAACATTATATGCCCATTTAAGTAAATATAAATGTAGATCAGGACAAAGAGTAAAACGTGGAGATATAATTGGATATGTTGGAAGCACAGGCCGAAGTCAGGCGCCACATCTACATTATGAAGTTTTTAAAGGAAATGTGCGAGTAAATCCATTAAACTTCTATTACGGAAGTATTTCGGCAAAAGAATATATAGAGATTTCAAAATTAGCAAACCAAGAGAATCAATCATTAGATTAACGATTTCAGAAGTTTTGAACTTGTAATTGAACTTTAACTTGAATTTGAAAAATGCATTTAGAATTAGCACCAAATAAAAGATATTACAGCATTGGTGAAATTGCCAAAGCTTTTAACGTAAATGCTTCCTTAATTCGTTTTTGGGATAAAGAATTTGATATTCTAAAACCAAAGAAAAACGCAAAAGGAAACAGAATGTTTACACCTGACGATGTTAAAAATCTTCAGTTAATTTATCATTTAGTAAAAGAACGTGGATTTACACTAGAAGGAGCCAAAACGCATTTAAAAGAAGGTCAGAAAAAAACCTTAGATAAGTTTGATATCATTTCAAAATTAGAAACGATAAAAGCACAATTGAACACAATTAAAAATCAACTATAAACAAATTAATAAACTTTAAAACAAAAAAAAATGATAAAAAAATTTTTACCTTGGATGATTGGTGGTGGAGCACTTTTAGTATTAGTGTTCTGGTATATCGGCGTTAAAAACGGAGCAATTACAGTAGATCAGTCTGTGAAAAAAGAATGGGGAAATGTTGAAACTTCATATCAAAGACGTAATGATTTAATTGGAAATTTGGTTAAAACTGTAAAAGGTGCTGCCGAATTTGAAAAATCAACGTTAGAAGCTGTTATTGCTGCAAGATCAAAAGCAACATCAATTACTGTTGACCCAACAAATATTACACCAGAACAATTTGAGCAATTTAATCAAGCACAAAGTGGTGTGTCATCTGCATTGTCTAGATTATTAGTTACAGTTGAAAAATATCCTGATTTAAAAGCGAATCAAAATTTCTTAAAATTACAAGATGAATTAGCTAGTACTGAAAATCAAATTTTGACAGCTAGAACTCGCTTTAATGAATCGGTTGAAGCGTACAATAATTATGTTTTGAAAATGCCTAGAAATTTAATTTTATCTGAATATAAAGAAAAAGCTGTATTTAAAGCAGTTGCTGGAGCAGAAAAACCAGTAGAAGTAGAGTTTGACTTTAATAACGAGAAAAAATAATGTCTAAAACCGAAGATTTCTTATCAAAAGTAGAAGAACAAGAAATTGTTCAGGCAATTGTAGAAGCCGAAAAAAATACTTCGGGAGAAATTCGTGTACACATAGAAGAACATTCAGAAAAATCACCTCTTGAGAGAGCTCAGGAGGTTTTTTTTGAACTTCAAATGAATGAAACACAAGAAAGAAATGGTGTTTTGTTTTATGTGTGTGTGGCAGATAAAAAATTTGCAATAATTGGAGACGAAGGAATTGATAAAGTAGTTGCTTCAGATTTTTGGAATGCAACAAAAGAAGTTGTAATTTCTAATTTTAAAAACAAAGCGTTTAAAAAAGGATTGGTTGATGGAATTATAAAAGCAGGAGAAAGTTTAAAAGAACATTTTCCTTATCAATCAGATGATACCAACGAATTGTCTAACGAAATTTCAAGAGGATAATATGAAAAAACTAATTTTAGTAGTATTTTTCCTTTCAGGAATTTACGCAAATGCACAATTTACCATTCCAGATAAACCCAGTTTTCAAACGAGTGTTTACGATTATGCTGATGTTTTAAATCAATTGGAGGAGAAAGAATTGGAAAAAAAGCTAATTCGCTATTCCGATTCAACTTCTACACAAATTGTAGTTATTTCCATAGATGATTTAAAAGGAGAAGATATTGGGATTTTAACTCCAAAATGGGCACATCAATGGGGAATTGGGCAAGCAAAAGAAGATAACGGAATTTTAATTTTATTATCTAAAAACGACAGAAAAATTTGGATTGCTCCGGGTTATGGAGTTGAAGAAAAATTAACTGCGGGAATAAATGGAGAGCTTATTAGAAACATTATTATTCCCGAATTTAAATCGGGAAGTTACTATACTGGTTTAGACAAAGGAGCCGATGCAATCTTTGAAGTGTTAAAAGGAAAGTATAAAGGTTCTCGAAAAGAGAAAAAAGATAATTTTCCAATTTTTCCAATCCTTATTTTTATCTTTATTATAATATTGATTATTTCAAAGTCTAAAGGCGGAGGCAATTCAGGTGGTGGAAGAGGATTAGATTTAGCCGATATTATTATCCTAAGTAGTTTAGGAAGAAGTGGAGGCGGAGGAAGTTTTGGTGGTGGATCGTCTGGAGGTTTTGGCGGTGGCTTTGGCGGCGGTGGTTTCTCTGGAGGTGGTGCCGGCGGAAGTTGGTAGATTTGTAGTAAAAAATAAAAAGTATAAAAAAAACTCGTTAGAAATTCTAACGAGTTTTTTTATAAATTTAAACAAATAAGTTATTCAATTTCAAATGTTTGTGTTTCGTTTGGACCAGCATCTCTTGAATTTAATGCTGCATTAGTTGAGTCTACAACAAAAGCTACAAATCGAACGTTACTAGCATTTACACTAGATGGTATTGTATATGTAAATGATTTAGAAAACTCATCATTATAACCCATAGCTCCTGTAATTGTTTCGCCTAAAATACTGCTAGATAAAACAGCTCTTAAAACATGGTTATGTTCAAAACCAACTATTGGATTAGATCCTCCATAGTAAGTAGTCGAGTTAGTTTGATTGTAAATTAAATGATCTTCTAAAGCGTAAACAACAAGTTTAAGATTGTTAAAACTTTTACCGTATTTAACTTTAACGTTTACTGTAGAAGTATTTCCAGAAGTTGAAGTTTCTAATGCAACACCTAATTTAGGATTTATACCTGTTGTTAAATTTAATGCTTGATTAATTGCTGTAGTTGATGTTTCAGGGTAACTCCATTCTGTACTTCTATTTAACATAGCTGTTGGGTATCCACTTAATCCAATTTGATTTTCTAAAACACTTGCTCCAGAAAAATTATAAGGATCATTTCCTCTGTGAATTGCAGTAATCACAACATCTGAAGTTTCTGCTTCAATCAATTCAATAGCATAAGCAACTCTAGGGCAATACTGGCACCAAGTTCCTGTAAAGTCTTCAATTAAAACTCTTTTATTGAAGTTTATTACTTCGTTTACTGTAACTTGAATTGTAGGTGATGTTAATGTTACACCAGCAGAATTTACATGTGTTGCATAAATATCTAGTGTTCCTATAACTGAGGTTGTATATGAGCGTCCAGAAATTTGAGTTCCATTTACGTAAAAAGTTGAAGTAGAACTTACACTTGCATTATTGTTTCCTACAGTTGATAAAATAACCGATGTTCCAACATCTACAGAAGAAGAATTTGAAGTTACGGTTATTGATGAAATAGGTTCTGAACTTGAGTTGTTTTCTCCAGAGTCGTTATCACTACTACATGATGTGTTAAAAAGTGTTGTTAAAAGGGCAAAAGCTAATAAAATTTTTTTCATGGTTAATTGATTTGGTTAATAGTTGATAAATTTAGTTGCGCTAATATATAAAAAAAAATTAAATGTTAATAAAGTCTTAATTTTTATTTAAAAATGTTTGTGTATTAACTAATTAATCATTTTTTTTGTTCAAACTTATAATCTATTTATCAATGAAAAAATTAGCCCTTTTTTTACTATTTTTTGGTAACATTGTTTACTCACAACAAGAATTTCCGTCTGTGGATTTAAAAACTCTTGATAGTGAAACTATTAATACATCTTCGTTTAATGAAGCAGATAAATTATATGTCTTTTCCTTTTGGGCTACATGGTGTGCGCCATGTATTCAGGAGCTTGAAGCAATTAGTGAAGTTTATCAAGACTGGAAAACACAAATTAATGTAGAAGTAATAGCGGTTTCTACAGATGATTCTAGAACTCAGAAAAGAGTAAAGCCTCTTGTAAATGGTAAAGGATGGGAATACAATGTTTTATTAGATACCAATCAGGATTTAAAAAGAAAATTGTCAATTGCAAATATTCCTTATTTAATAGTTGTGAAAAATGGAAAAATCGTTTTCATTCAAAATGGTCACACTCCTGGAGCTGAAGAAGAGCTATTAGCTAAATTAAAGACTTTGTAAATTATGAAAAAAATAATCCTACTATTTTTAGTGTTTATAAATACTGCTGTTTTTGGTCAAACAGAAGAAACTAAAACAGAAAAAACGAGATTTAACTTTTTTGGAGGAATTGAATCTAATTCACAATGGTATACAAATGATATCGAAAGAGAGATAAATCATCCAGAAGATCCATTGAGATCTAATAATTATTTGAATTTTAATCTTAATTATGGTAAATGGTCTGCAGGAATTCAAGGTGAAGCCTATGCGCCAAATGCACTTTTAAATTATAACCCAAAATATAATGAGACTAATGTTGGAACATGGTATGTTAATTATAAAGCTACAAAATTAGATGTAACGGCTGGGTATTTTTATGAGCAATTTGGAAGCGGATTGTTACTTAGAAGTTGGGAAGACCGTTCATTAGGAATTAATAATGCAATACGTGGTGGTAAAGTAACGTTTACCCCAACAGATAATTTGTTTTTTACAGCCTTATACGGAAATCATAGAACAGGATTTGATGTTTCAGAAGGTGAAATTTATGGGTTTAATTCAGATATTAACCTTTTTAAAATGCTAAAAATAGAAGGTTCAGACTTATCTGTTGGCTTTTCTTATGTGGGTAGATATGAAAAAACAGATGAAGTTGATCCAAACTTTGATAATCTTACAAACGCTTTTGCTGGAAGAGTTAATTTTTCTAAAAATAATTTTTACTTGTTTACGGAATACAACTACAAATCTGATGATGCTGTTTTATATAATTTAGATATTAATAATGATTTTGTTAAACCAGGATCAGCCTTATTATTAAATTTTGGTTATTCTAAAAAAGGATTTGGCATGGATGTGAATTTTAGAAGAACTGAAAATATGAGCTTTTATTCTGAAAGAGTTCCTGAAACTTACACAGAGACATTGTCTACAAGTATAAATTACAATGATAAAATAATGAATTTTGTGCCTAGTTTAACTAAGCAACATCACTTTAATTTAGCAAATATTTATGTTTACCAAGCACAGGCCCAAGTTTTAGTTGATCCAGATACTGGTGTAACAAAAGCTGGTGAAATTGGAGGTCAAATCGATTTGTTTTATGATTTTAAAAAAGATACAAAAATTGGAGGAAAATACGGAACTAAAATAGCTGTTAATTATAGTAATTGGAACAATCTTAAAGCAGATTATGTGCTATATCCGCCTGATTACAAGACAGATTTCTTTGGTTTTGGGAATAGATACTTTTCAGATTTTAATTTAGAAGTAACAAAAAAAGTATCTACTAAAGCCACTTATAATTTTGCGTATATAAATCAGTATTACAATAATAGATTAATAACAGGAGCTTCAAATGTAATTGTAAAAACAAATATACTTGCATTTGAAGGAGATTATAGATTTTCTAAAGGGAGAGCTGCAAAAATTGCAGTAGAGCATATGTGGGCAGATAACGATAGAAAAAATTGGGCTGCTATTTTGATAGAATATAATTTAAATACAAAATTTTCTGTATTTGCTTCAGATATGTATAATTATGGTTATAAGCATAATCCTTCAATTCTTATTGACGACATAACAGATCCATTTGAAATTCATTTTTATAATTTTGGAGGAGCCTATAAAAAAGGTAGTACAAGAATTGCTGTGAATTATGGTCGTCAAAGAGGTGGTTTGGTATGTGCAGGGGGTGTTTGTAGATTTGTGCCGCCAAGTACAGGTTTAGGAATTACACTAACAAAATCATTTTAAATAGCAACATTTTAATGACAAAAAAACTCGTTAGAATTTCTAACGAGTTTTTTTGTCATTAGTTGTTAATCCATAAATATCATTCCATTACCATTATCTTTTTTACCTCCAAATTTTTCTAATTTATAGGTTAACGAAAACATAACATATTGTTGTAAAACCATATTTTCCATATCGGTAATTGCTGTTGGAGTAATGGTTCTTGTTGCACTAACATTCTGATTTAAAAGATCGTAAACTTTTACTTTTGCTAATAATTTGTCTTGATAAAAATTATAACCCAAGCTTAAATTCCATAAATAGAAATCCTTTTGAAAACCATCTGCAATATTAGAGTTGTAGTTGTAGCCAAAATCACTTCCTAATACTACTTTTTTAGGCCAATAACTCGTGATTTCTAATTTAGCACTATGTTTAAAATTTTTGGTATTATCTATAACGTAATTGGTAAAGTCATTAGTAATGTAAGTGTATTTATAGGAAGGATTAATTGTAATCAGTTCATCAATAGACCAAGTTAAGTTAACTCTCGGATTTAAAGTTAATCCCTTAGATTCAAACAACTCTGCATTGGTTAATCCTTGATTGTAATCGTAACCTAGTTGCATTCCAAACCCATATTTAAAAGTACTTTTTTCCTGTTTTAAGGATTTGTTTAAATTAAAACCAATATATGTATTGTAAGCTCTATCTACGTTTTGGTAAGTAGTGGTTGCTTTAAAATCAGAATCATAAGTTGTAGAAGCTACAATTTCGTTAACATTGTAATCACCTCCGGCATAAGCATAAAAGCCACTTCGTGATGCGTAATCATAATTATTAAAATTAGTATAAAGTGAATAATTTTCATTTGGCTTTAAATCGGCATTTCCAATAAACGTGTTCAATGGATTTCCTAAATTTTGGAAGGGTAAAATTTGGTTGGCAGTTGGTAAATTTACTTCGTAAGAATAATAACTATAAATCGATTTTGATTTACCAAGTGTAATGCTAACATATCCGTTCATTTTTGGATAGATATAGTTTTTATTTACCGCAGTTTTAGTTGATAAATAGGTAGATTGATTGTTGAAATTAATAATTTCAGTCCCCATAGAAATACTTCCTCTAATTTTCTTTTTTCTAATACTTATTCCAACCATTGGACTTACTGATGAGGTTGTGGAAAAAATCTTATTTGAAAGTAAATCATTAAAGTTAGAATAAGAATTAAATCCACTATCAAAATCATACGTTTCCTGTACATCATTAGCTTTGTTGTATTTATAAGAAGTTTTAAAATTAAATACTAACGAATCTTGTAAAGGTTCGTTGTAACCTATTTCAGCTCTAAAGCTGTCATTTTTAGAATCGTCAATTCTGAATTGATCTCGGTCATCGTTAGAACTTCCTGATTGAAAGAATGTAGTTGCTGTTTTAGTAAATAAATCAGATGTATTTTTGCTGTTTTCATTATTTAATGAAGCGCTAATTCCTCTACCTTTTTTCTTAAATCCTTTGTAAAAATAAATATTGTTTTTAAAGGTATTGTTTTTGCTAGTCCAGTTGTTATCACTTGTGTTTTCGTTTAAAGCAGCTCCGGTTTCATCAAATGTAGCATCAAAGCCAAAGTTTTTGTTCTTAACTTCACTTTTAGAAAAACTTGGACTAAGATATATAGTTGCAGTTGAATCTAGTTTAATTTCAAAATCCATTTCAATATTGTGCCCGTCTGTTATGGATTTGGTTTTAGATTCGGCTAAAGTGTTGGTGTTCCCGGTAGGAAGTAAATTAATTCTATTTGTTCTATTGTTGTTGTTTGTTTCTGCACTTGAATAATAGTAACTTCCATTCGGATTTATTTTCTTTTTTGCCCATTCATCTGCAAAGTTTACTCCAATCATGTTAGACTGCGTAATTCCGTTATTTCCTCCAAATTGCATTCCATTAATTCCAAAGCTTCCATTGTCATTAACCCAAATAGAATTGTTTCTTCCGCCACCCATATTGTCAAAAATTTCATCCATCGAAAATCCTATTGAGTTAATATTATTGGAAGAACCAAGCACACTTATTTTTTGAGTATCTTTAAAATAGTTAAATAACAAACTCGACTCGTATCGGTCATCTGTTCCATAGCCAACATTTGCTTTTCCAAAAACACCTTTATTTTTATCTTCTTGAATAGTTAAATTAATCGTCTTTTCATCAGAAGTAGCGTCTTGTCCGGAGAGTTCTTCTTCTTTAGTTTTGGTGTCCGTAACTTGTACTTTATCTATAATATCAGCGGGTAAATTCTGAGTGGCAATTTTACCATCTTTTCCAAAGAAAGGTTTTCCGTTCACTAAAATATTATTTACTTCTTTTCCGTTGACCGTGATTTTTCCTTCTTCATCAATTTCTACGCCTGGTAATTGTTTTAAAAGTGCTTCAACATTGGCGTCTGGACGAACTTTAAAAGACGAAGCATTAAATTCTAAGGTATCATTTTTAATAGTTACGGGTGGCGCTTCAGATTGAATAATAATTTCTTTTAACGAACTAACATTTTCTTCTAATTTGATGGATCCAAAATCAATATCGGCTTTTAAATTTTCAATTTTTTCCGAATAATCATTGTATCCGATATAAGAAATTTTAAAATAGATTGAATTTTCTGTTTTTTTAGTCTTAAAAATAAAATTCCCATTTTTGTCTGAAATGGTATAGTCTATTAAAGTTGAATCTTTAACTGATTTTAAATAAATTGTAGCTGATTCAAGTGGTACAGATGTATTCTTGTCGATTATCTTCCCTTTTAATGAAACGGTGTTTTGACTAAATATTAGGGAAGTAAATAGTAGCGATGCAATTAAAAGTGATTTTTTTAACATGAAAAAGCAGTTAATTTGTTTAAGTAATAATTAACAGCGAAATAAAATATTTATTGTGTGAATAAAAATTTTCTTACGAAAAGTTTAACAATAAACACAAAAAAACCGAAGCGTTAACTTCGGTTTTCTACTATTTCTGTCTGAAATAAATATCTATTGGAACACCACTAAAATTGTATTGTTCTCTCAGTTTATTTTCAATAAAACGTTTGTATGGGTCTTTTACATATTGTGGCAAGTTAGCAAAAAACACAAACTGAGGTGTTGGCGTTGGTAACTGCATACAATATTTAATTTTTACATATTTTCCTTTTAAGGCTGGTGGTGGCGTTGCTTCAATAATAGGCAACATCAACTCGTTGAATTTAGAAGTAGAAATACGTTGTTTTCTGTTTTCAAATACTTCAACAGCAGTTTCTAATGCTTTTAGTAAACGTTGTTTGGTTAAAGCCGAGATAAAAAGAATAGGCACATCTGTAAAAGGCTGTAATTCTTCTCTAATCTTACGTTCGTAATCACGGGTTGTCATGGTGTCTTTTTCTACCAAATCCCATTTGTTTACAAGGATTACAACTCCTTTACGGTTTTTTTCAGCCAACCAAAAAATACTTTGGTCTTGACCTTCAAATCCACGAGTAGCATCGATAACTAATAAACAAACATCACTGTGTTCAATAGCTCTTACTGATCGCATTACCGAGTAAAACTCTAAATCTTCTTTTACTTTTGCTTTACGTCTAATTCCGGCTGTATCAACCAAGTTAAATTCAAATCCAAAACGGTTGTATCTTGTATCAATTGCATCACGAGTAGTTCCAGCAATGTCGGTAACCACAAATCTATCTTCGCCAATTAAAGCGTTAATGAAAGATGATTTTCCTGCATTTGGTCTTCCTACTACACAAAAACGTGGTAATGGTTCCACTTCTTCGGTAACTTCTGGCATTTCAGGTAATACTTCGACTAATTTGTCTAAAAGTTCACCTGTTCCGCTTCCGCTCATTCCCGAAATCGTGTAATATTCCCCTAATCCTAAGTTGTAAAATTCTACAGCGTCTTTTTCACGCATCGCATTATCTACTTTGTTAATTACTAACAAAACAGGTTTTTTAACCTTACGAAGTAACTTAGCCACTTCATCATCCATTGGAGTAATTCCTTCTTCCACATCTACTACAAAAATAATAGCATCTGCCTCGTCAATAGCTAATTCTACTTGTTTGCGAATTTCAGCTTCAAAAATATCGTCCGAACCTTTGATATAACCACCCGTGTCAATTACAGAAAACTCCTTTCCATTCCATTCACTTTTTCCATAATTTCTATCACGCGTAACACCGCTTACCGAGTCAACAATTGCTTCTCTTCGCTGAATTAAACGGTTAAAAAATGTGGATTTTCCAACATTCGGTCTTCCTACAATGGCAACAATATTATTCATAATCTTATTTTGAATCTGCAAAAGTACGATTTTTTTTGTAGCTTTTTCCAGCTATCCACTACAACTCCACAATTTTAGCTCTTTTTTTCTAAATTTATTCGGTCAGCTTCTATGGTCGCTGTCCAAATAAAAAGAAAAAATAGATCAAAAATTTGCGGGGTTTCCGTTTTTATCTGGGCTAGGGTGTGAAATTTGTTCAATATTTGTTAAAATTGTATATATTAGCTTTAAAATCAGAAGAAATGGAACCTGAAAAAAGTATTGCACTACGACCAAAGTTTGAAGTCGAATCAAATAATAGGGTCGATAAAATTTTAGAAAAAGCAAAACAGTTAAAAGCCGAACTCAAAGCCGATTATCAAATAAAAATAATCGACGAGCATTTGTATTTCTATTTCAGTAAAGAAAAACGAAAATACTATTCCCCTTTTTTACATTTGGAATTAGAATCCAATGAAGATAAAACAACAGTAAAAGGTCTTTTTGGTCCAGAGCAATTGTTGTGGACGCTTTTTATGTTTCTACATTTTATTATTGCTGGTTTGTTTTTAGTTTTTGCAATGATGGCCTACACACATTGGTCGCTAAAACAATCTACGATCATAGATTTCAGTATTATGGGAATTATGGTAGCATTTTGGTTTTCACTCTATTTTATGGCACGATTAAATAGAGAACGTGGTATACCACAAATGCATGAATTGGAAGATTTGATGTATAAGGTTTTGGAATAATTTATGTCTGTCAAACTGAACTTGTTTCAGTTTCTAAACTAATAAATTCAAGTTATTGATTCTGTCAAAAAAGAAAATCTACAATTCAAATGAAAATAAAATTCCACCTGCGTCACTTCGAGTGTTTTGTATTTGGAAAGCCTAAGGTTTCCGAATACAAAATGTATCGAGAACTGTAGAATTTTGATTTCGTTTCTATAGTTCTCGATACAATTTTTAAAAGCAAAAATTAGTATTTTTTTCTTTTAAAAATCACTCGAAGTTACGGAGCGATTAATTTTTCCATGAAAATTTTTTCGAACCATCTTGATTTTTAAATTCGGATGACTCAATCCAATCATATTTTCCGTCTTTATCTTTGTATAGAATTAAGTTATCCGCTTTAATATTTTCAATATATTTTGACAGTTCAGTTGTACAAGATTTTAAATCTTCAATTTCATAACATAAAATATGAGTATGAATGTTGTTCTGACCCGTTGGATCTTCAATTCCAATTGTAATTTCAGAATTATAAGTTGCAATCCAAATTGAAAAAATTCCTGAGTCACTTTTCAAATCACAATCAAATGATCCGTCATCTTGATGTTTTATTGTTTCAATAAATTCTGGATAATTTCTCTCAATGAATTCAATTATTAATTTCGAGAATAATTTTTGTTCCATTCCATATTTATTTTAATAATATCATATTGCTTACAACTTACTTTTGGTTATACCCAAAACGTTTCAATTGGTAAGCACTGCTTCTCCAATCTTTATTTACTTTAACGTAAGTAGCCAAGTGAATTTGTTTTCCAAAGAATTTTTCTAAATCTTCACGTGCTTGAATACCTACACGCTTTAAAGCAGCACCTTTGTGACCAATGATAATTCCTTTTTGAGTATCGCGTTCCACCATAATCACGGCGCGAATTCTAATAATGTTATCATCTTCAATAAATTCTTCCGTTTCAATTTCTACAGCATACGGAATTTCTTTGTCGTAATTCAACAATATTTTTTCACGAATGGTTTCGTTAACAAAGAAACGTTCTGGTTTATCGGTTAGAGCATCTTTTGGGTAAAACGCTGGAGAAACCGGAAGCAATTCGATAATTCTATCAAAAACGGTTTGTACATTAAAATTCTCTAATGCCGAAATAGGAAAAAGTTCTGCATTAGGTACTTTTTCTTTCCAAGCTTGTACTTGTTCTTCTAGTTGTTCTTGGTTCGATTTATCTATTTTGTTTAATAATAACAAAACTGGGATTTTAGAATGGATAATTTTATTAAAAAACGCTTCGTCTTTTAATTCTTTTTCTCCAATTTCCACCATATAAACTAAAATATCAGCATCTTCAAAAGCCGATTTCACAAAATCCATCATCGAATTCTGTAATTCATACGCGGGTTTTATAATTCCTGGCGTATCTGAAAATAAAACTTGAAAATCATCTCCATTTACAATTCCTAAAATACGATGTCTAGTAGTTTGTGCTTTCGATGTGATAATAGAAAGACGCTCGCCAACAAACGCATTCATAAGGGTTGATTTTCCTACATTCGGATTTCCAATAATATTAACATAACCTGCTTTGTGCTCCATTTCAATATATTTATGGGTGCAAAGGTAGTGATAACGCCTTAAATAGTAGAAAGAAAACATTATTTTTAAAAAAGTCTTGTGATTTTAAATAAAGATTGTACCTTTGCACTCACAAATCGCGGGATAGAGCAGTAGGCAGCTCGTCGGGCTCATAACCCGAAGGTCACAGGTTCGAGTCCTGTTCCCGCTACTAAGTAATTAAATCAGTGTTTACAGGAAGGCTCATATCCGCCACGGCGGACAAGGTTCGAGTCCTGTTCCCGCTACTAAGTAGCCTTATTGAGATTACAAAACGCACATCGCGGGATAGAGCAGTAGGCAGCTCGTCGGGCTCATATCCGCCACGGCGGACACAGGTCAAGATTTGGATAAATTAAAAGTTTTAAAAACATATATCGCGGGATAGAGCAGTAGGCAGCTCGTCGGGCTCATAACCCGAAGGTCACAGGTTCGAGTCCTGTTCCCGCTACTAAAGAAAGCTTTCTAGAAATAGGAAGCTTTTTTTATGCAATTAAAAATAATTAGTCTAACTAGTTAATTTATAATACCTTTGCACGAAATTTAAAAAATAGTAAAAACTGCTTTAAAGAAAAGCACTTTATTTCCTTGATTATGAATATGAAAAAAATTGTTGAGTACAGAAAATTACTTAACGTTACTAAAGATGCTACTTTAAAAGAGTTAAAGTCTATTTACAGAAACAGTATGAAAGAAAATCATCCTGATAAATTTACGGATGAAGCTGATAAATTAGCAGTAGAAGAATTAAGTACTTTAACTATTGAAGCATATCATTTTTTAGTTAGTATTGCTCCAGAAACTTTAGAAAAAGACAAAGCAGAATACACAAAAACAACTACATCAGTAAATATTTTAGATTTCTATATGGAAAAAACGGTATTATATATTCATTTCTTAGATGGAAATAAATATGAATACTTTGGAGTTCCAAAAAACACTTATATAAAAATGGTAAATGCAGAATCACCAAGTAGATTTGCAAGACGCCATGTTTACAATAACTTCTTATACAGAAGCGCTAGCAAATTGGTCGCTGCTGAATAATTTTAAAAAAGCCTTTCTTTCGAAAGGCTTTTTTTATTAATTTTCATCTGCTGATTCTTTTTTTGTTTTCAAGATCAACTCTTTTTTTATTTCAATTGAATTCTTTTTATCATCTATTTGAACACTTACCTCTTCTCTACTCTTTGTTTTTGTTTTCTTCTTAATAGACTCCCTATCGATTGTTTTAGGCACAACAACTTGACTCGATGGGTTTAAAGCATTTTCATCAACAGCTTTGCGAACTGGGAAAGCAGCCATATTTACAGGCTGACCATAAAGCTCAGGCATTAAATATTTACCTTGCATACGTGCAGGTTTATCGACAACATCCAATGCTTTTTCAGGATTTTGTTGGAGGTACAAGTCATTTCTATCAGCCAAAACCATCCAAGAAACTTTAGTATTAGGCTTGCCAGCCACTTTAAATTGGTTGTTAGCGATTTCTTCTAAAACATAAGGTTGTTGAGGTGTTCCGATAGCTGTCAATTGGTAGCTGAAATCTTTATTGATTTGATCGAAATAATCAGGCAATTCGATGGTTGCTTGACCATTAGCATCCAATTTAATTGTACCACGGTACATATTCAAAACTTCGTTTGATTCGATAGCAAAATGCTTGAGGTTTTTGTTGGTAGGGTCGCTAGGGTGATCGATGGTAAAAGGCTTAACACCAGTTGCCGTCATATCGCCAATTGCAAAAACAGCCTCTGCGCCACCACCACTTTGAGCAACAACACCATAAGTGTCGCCATAGGAAAAAGTACCCATATAACCACCAAAATTATAAGAAGCGATACCAAAACCAGCTGCAGGTTGAGAAAGTATGTAAGCACCTGTGTGGTCCTGGCCATTATTTCCACCCAAATAAGCAAAGACATTAGCGTTTAAAACAGTGCCAGCTGAAGGAGCAGCAGGTGCGCTAAAACCGACCATGGCAGAGCCTTCGCCAGCATGTTGTACGTAAAGAGCCTCATCTGTATTTGCTGCATCATTAATGTCAAACTCACCAGAACGACCTTGTGTACCGTAGTGGTTCATCAAAACACCATGACCGATACCGTACTGGCTACCTGCGAAAGCAGCACCAGAAACAATACCACCTGCACTAGGCGTAGCCGTATTCATATCAGCAAAAAAGCCAAAACCATTACCAGCAGCTGTCGTCGGAACGGGTACACCAGGGCCAACATCAGTATAGTTAGCTTGGAATCCGTTACCAGATTGCCCTACCAAATAACTCCAAGACCCTGTACCACCAGCAGCAGACATATTATTGACAGTCCCTACATCAGCAGCAGACATCAAGTTATAAGTACCAAAACCAGAGGTGATGTCATTAAAAACACCAAAACCATTGGTAATGCCATTATAAACGCCATCGCCAGTAGCCATGTCATTTACAACCCCAGTACCATTGGTTACTAAGTTGTAAACACCATTTCCTGCTGCAATCACATTAAAAACACCGTCGCCCGAATTATTTTGGATAACGCGAATACCATCACCCAGACCATCTTGGAAAACATCCAAGCCATAGCCTGTTCCCGTTGTATTGAGCATGATAACTTCTTCACCATTGCCTCTGGCCTCTGTGTAGAGTGAAATGCCTGGGTTGATGTTCGTTGCGCTAGACATATAGCCAAAATAACCATAAGCATCCCCATCGTGCAAGAGCGTGAGACCATCTCCTGTACCTGTATGTCCTAAGCGCATGCCGCTAGCTGTACTGCCTGCATTCAGCATTTCAATATTCATACCTGCTCCTGCAGTAAAGTTGGGCATATAAATAACAGAGGAAGTATTAGATGCATTAGTTGCATTAATTTCAATAGAGTTACCTGCAGTTCCACTATGGTTTAATTCAATTGCATCAATAGCAGCAGTTTGAACAATATCCGATTTAGCATCTGGTGCTGGTTGGCCAATCCCAACATTACCATTTACATCAATATGAATTCTATCTATTGCGTTTGTTCTTAAAACCAAATCATTTGCATCTGAAGTACCAAGATAATTTGTTGCAGAGTTTGTACCAGTATTTCCGGTTAACGACCAATCAGAAGAACTTGTGGCAACTGTAGCTAAACGAACCCATGAAGCTCCATCCCAATAATAATAACCAGGGGTTACTTGATTTGGCCCAACAGCAGATGTAAATGTATTATACACTAATTCCGAAACAGTGGGAGTAATAACAGTAGCAACATTTGTTGCCGATAGGGCAACTCTAGGAACAAGCATCCCATCTGTTGTTGATGAAACATCTAACGCTCCGTTAGGGGAAGTTGTACCTACTCCAACCTGAGCATAATTAATAGAAAAAAACATAAAAAAGGCGAGTAACACACTGTTTTTGAACATGATAATATTTTTTTTTGCAAGATAAAAAAAAATGTTAGTCTTTTAACATTTTTTTTAATACCAATCGTCCTATTTTTGTGGGACGATTTTTTTATATTGAAAAACATTACTTTTAAAATTTACTCATCTACTTTAACTCTTCCAGAAAAATGGAATGAGGTAGCTGCATCAAACCATTTTTTACAAACACCTTATTTACAAGTGTTAGAAAAATCTGCACCCGTAAATATGGAATGCTTTTATATTGGCATTTTTGAAAACGAAACTTTAATTGGAACACTTCTTTCCCAGTACTTAGATTTAAACAAACTTGAATCTTTTGGAGAAAGAGACAATTATTTTAAAAAGCAACTACGAAATTTTATTTTCAAGAACTTTGCATCTCACGTTTTATTTCTTGGGAACAATATGATTACAGGGCAAAATGCTTATGCACTATCTAAAGAAATTGAACATAAGTACTTGAGCAAATTATTAATAGATTGCGGTAACGAACTTATTTTATATTTTAAAAAGAAGAAGATTAAAATTCATATTGTATCTGTTAAAGACTTTTACGAAAACAATGCAACTGAATTTAAAAAGTATTCTTTCAAGGGTTTATACGAGTTCAACGTACAACCTAATATGATTTTCTATTTGGATGAAAAATGGAAATCAGAAGAAGATTACATAGCGGCACTTTCAAAAAAATATCGAGACCAATTTAAAAGAGCGCGAAAAAAGAATGATGGAATCATTGTTAAAAATCTTTCTTTCGAAGAAGTTGTTCAGCATGAAAATACGATTTACGATTTGTATCACTACGTAGCAAAAAATGCGACTTTTAATACATTTTTTTTAGCAAAAAATCATTTTTCAACTTTGAAAGGACAATGTGGAAATCGTTTTCAAATTTTTGGCTATTTTTTGAATGATAAATTAGTAGGTTTTCATACGCTTTTATTAAATGATGAAACTTTAGAAACCTATTTTTTAGGATACGACGAAACCATTCAAAAAGAAAATATGCTGTATTTAAATATGTTGTACAACATGACGAAATACGGAATTGAAAACGGATTTAAAAAGATTATTTTTGGAAGAACAGCTTTAGAAATAAAGAGTTCAGTAGGTGCAACACCTGTTAAAATGTCAGGGTTTATTTATCATAACAATAAAATAATTAATAAATATATTGGTAAAATATTTAAACAATTAGAGCCAGAGTTACATTGGCAACAACGACACCCTTTTAAATAGTTTTTTACATAAATTTTTAAAAATAAGGCAATTGCCTTATTTTTTTGCTTTTAGCATTTTACGAATTTTGAATTATTAATAAATCTAAAACCCTTACATTATGAAAATCGTAAAATTATTTAAACTATTACTTGTTTGCGCAACGTTATTTAGCTCTTCTTTAGTAAGTGCTCAACAATTAAGTAAACCAGAAGAAATTACACCTCAATTTTTAAAAGAAACTTTTGAAGCAGCCTTTATAACAATCGAAGAAGTAGGAGATACGTATATAAAAGTAAAGGATACTTATAGTGTTTTTATTGATATTGACCCGAGCAAACGTTTTGTAACTTTATCTGGAATTTATAGAATTGTTGATGGTGCAAAAAAAGATAAAGTAATGGATTTAATGAATAAAATTAATGGAGAAGTTGCTTTAGTAAAAGCAGTTTATTCTGAAAAATCGAACAATTTTGGCTACTATTATTACTTTTTTACAGAAGGTGGCTTTACTAAAAAATCATTAATAGGAGCTTTTAAGTTGTATATAACGGCTCTTGATTTAAGTTTGAAGAAAGATACTGATAAATTAATTAAGTAAATGTAATTAATGAAAAATTACGTATGACGAGAATTATATTTTCAGAATAAATAAAATTTATTTAAAAAGGTTATGTAACTAAGCTATTATTAATGAGTTTAATAATTAGTTTTGGTATTTATTAAAATAGGACATCAGTCCTATTTTTTTAGTTTTAACTAAAATTTTAAAATACTGAGTCACTCCTTTTATTGTTTATAATATGTTTTAATCTAGAAACTTATAGAATATTTATATATTATTGGGTCGCTTTTGATATTTTTTCTTTATTTTTCTAATTTGATTGATGTTTTTACTATTTTTAATTTACTATGATATTTATAAAAAATAAAATTTTCTCATGAAATACTCTTTTTTTTCACTTTTTCTTTGCTGGGTGACATTTTCAATAGCACAAAATAATAAACCATCTTATTTAGATAGTTTAGAACAAATAGTTTCAAAAATGCCGATAAAAAAGAAATTGCAACTTATTAACGAAATACCATACGTTAAATTTGTTGCAGAGGTTGATAAGTCTCAAAAATTATTTAAAAAAGCAGAAAGTATAGCAATTAAATTAAAGGATAGTTTAATATTAGGTGATTTGATTTTTAAGCAAGGTCAATTGAAATCGTATCAAAATAAATTTGATGAAAGTTTAGAGCTAACATTAAAAGCAATTACCATTTTTGAAAAAACTAAAAATTATAAACAAGCCGGAGTTGCTTATGGTGGTTTAGGTTATGCTTTAAAAAGGACAAATTTAGAAAAAAGTCTTTATTACATGAGAAAAGGTATTAAGTTGTTAGAAAAAGATAATGATTTAGAATGCCTTAATCCGATTTATGATAATTATGGTGTTGTTTTAAATATGAAAACAAAAAATGATAGTGCCTTATATTATCAAAAAAAATCTTTAAAAATCAAAAAACAACTGAATGACAGTGTTGGTTTAGGATATGGATTTGCAAATATTGCTAATACTTTTGCTGAGAAAAAGCAATTTAATTTAGCAAAAGCATATATTGATAGTTCATCTGTAATTAGAGAAAAAATAGCTGATAATTATGGGATTACTGTGAATTATGTTCAAAAGGCCGAAATTTATTTTATAGAGAGAAAATATAAAGATGCAATTGAAAATTTTAAAACGTGTGCTAAACTAGCCAACAAATATAAATATACACAATTAGAGCAATATTGTTACGAAAATCTTGCTAATAGTTATCTAGAATTGAAGGACTATAAAAATGCACTTGATTTTAAAGACAAATATCAAATTTTAAAAGATAGTTCTGATAATATAGTTACCAATAGTAGGGTAGAAGAGCTTCAAATTGAGTTTGAAACCGAAAAAAAAGAAAAGCAATTAGTTGAAGCAAAAGTTGAAATACTTGCGAAAGAAGCTAAAATTAAAAAAAGAACAACTTTTTTAATTTCTGCATTAGCACTTGCTTTTTTATTAGGTTTAATAGGTTTTTTTGTATACAAGCAACAAAAACTAAAAAACAATCAAATTATCAAGGAAAATGAGTTAAAGCAAGCTTTAATTAGAATCGAAAATCAAAATAACTTACAAGAGCAACGTTTAGCTATTTCAAAAGATTTACATGATAATATTGGTTCTCAGTTAACCTTCATTATTTCCTCTTTAGATAATTTAAAATATTTTGAGTTTACTAAAGATAAATTATATTCAAAATTCGATTCCATTGGAACTTTTACACGTTCAACAATAACTGATTTGCGTGATACTATTTGGGCCATGAATAAAGAAGCTATTACGTTTGAAGATTTAAAAACAAGAACTACAAACTTTATAGAAGCGGCTAAAACATCACTTTTAGGAATTACATTTGAATTTAATTATCCAGAAGACACAAATGAAGTTACTCTAAATTCTTTGCAAGGAATAGACGTGTACCGTATTATTCAAGAGGCGGTAAATAATGCGGTAAAACATGCTAATGCTACTAAAATAGCTGTTGATTTTATCCTTGTTAAAAACACTTTAGAGGTTTCTATTATCGATAATGGAAAAGGTTTTGATAAAGAATCAACAGAAGCCGGAAACGGATTAAATTCTATGAAAAAAAGAGCTCAAGAAATTAACGCTGATTTCTCCATTGAGCCTTTAGATCAAGGTACTAAAGTTAGATTGAAATTTAAATTATAATAAAAAAAATGTTCTTTTTATTTGGTAACACATATTTATTTTGATTTAAATACTATGTTTTAAAAATAGGGCATATGCCTTATTTGCTTTTTTTTATTTTTTGATCAACTTTGGAATATTATTTTAACCATCATTATGAATATCATATTACTTTTCTTAATTTTAATAGTATTGATTTCTATTCTATCTCATGTTCTTTTTATGAAAAGACAAAAAATGTTCCATGAATTAATTATTGAAGAATTAAATGGTGAGTTTCAATTACAATTAATGAAACAAAATAGTATGCAAAGTAACTCAAATGTTAATTTCGACAATCAAATCGATTTTAAACTATTGATTATTAAAAAACAAGTTGAATTGTTAAGAGAAATTTCAAATCAAAACGGAAATTAAAAATGAGAATAGCAATAATTGATGATAATAGTTTTTTAATCTCATCTATAAAGGAGAAGTTGTCGTTTTTTGAAGAAATTCAAATAAAGTTTACGGCCAGTAATGGAGCTGAATTGATTGAAAAATTAGATAAAAATAACAATATAGATGTGCTTTTGATGGATATAGAAATGCCAATAATGAATGGTATCGAAGCTACTTTGGTAGTAAAACAAAAATATCCTCAAATAAAAATTATAATGCTTACGGTTTTTGATAATGATGAAAATATTTTCAATGCTATTAAAGCTGGAGCTGATGGTTACTTGCTTAAAGATGTAAATCCACATACTCTTTTTAATGGTATTGTAGAAACTTTAAATGGTGGTGCAGCAATGAATCCCTCAATAGCTTTAAAAACATTAAAATTGTTGCGAAATCCAGTAAGTTTTGAAGAAATTTATAAAGAAGAAATTAATTTAACTACAAGAGAAATTGAAGTTTTAGAACAGCTTGCTCAAGGATTAAGTTATACGGTTATTGCAGAAAATTTATTTCTATCACCATCAACAGTACGAAAACATATCGAAAATATATATTCTAAATTGCAGGTGCATTCAAAACTAGAGGCAGTTCAAAAAGCCAAACGAAACAATCTTATCTAAATTAAAAAAAGAATACAAACATGAAATTAAACAACTACTTTTTAGCCTTGTTACTTTTGATAACAACAAATGCATTTTCTCAAAATGTGCTTTTTCAAGACACTTTTAATGAAGATCTAAATAAATGGACCTATAATGGAGATGGTTTTGATTCTAAAATAGATAACGGAAAATTAGTTTTAGAAAACAAGCATAAAACGAATTCAAAGTGGCGTTATATATCTATTTCTCAAAATACAGATGTAACGGATTTTGACGTAGAAGCGGTATTAACTTTAGATAAAACCCCTACTGATAATGCAACTTATGGCTTAGTTTGGGGAATGTATAATGATAATTCAAATTATCGAGTAGTACAATTGTCAGCTAACAAACAATTGCAAATTTACCATTATTACAGTAAAGAATTTCATTATGATAAAAAGTGGACAGCTTCAAAAAATGTTAATGGTAAAGGGAAAAAAAATAAAATAAAAGTTGAAAAAAGAGCAAATGTTTATAAGGTGTATATAAACAATGTTTTAGAGTATCAAACTGGAAATAATGCCTATTATGGTTCTTCATTCGGATTTATTTTAGATGCAGGTGTAACGATAGAAGTTGAAGACTTAAAAATAATTGAACAACCTTTTTCTATCAATTTAGTTAAAGAATTTGATCCTAATTTAAAAATGGTAAAGCTTCCAGAAACGGTATCTAGTTCAACTATTGAAGAAACTAATCCTGTAATTTCTGCTGATGGAAATATCTTATATTTTGATAGAAAAGACAATGAATTAAACATTGAAACAATAAAAGATGATATCTGGTATTCGGTAAAAGATAAAAATGGAAATTGGGAAGAAGCCAAAAATATAGGAAGACCGCTAAATAATAAAGACTATAATTTTGTTATATCTAGTTCGCCAGATAATAATACTTTGTTGTTGGGTAATAGATATGCATCTGATGGACTTTCTCCTAATGGATCTGGAGTTTCTATAACTAAAAAAGGACAATCGGGTTGGGAAATCCCTAAAGATGTTGTTATTGAGGACTACGAAAATAAAAATCAATACGTTGGTTTTTTTCTTACCAATGACAATAAGTATTTGTTAATGTCAGTTGAGCGATCAGAAGGTTTTGGTTTAAAAGATATTTTCGTAAGTCAAGTAAGAGAAGATGGTTCATTCTCTAAGCCTAAAAATTTAGGAAATGTCATAAATTCTTTTGAAGATGAATCCAATCCATTCTTAGCTGCCGATGGTAAAACATTGTATTTTGCAAGTAAAGGTCATCCTGGATATGGTTATTATGATTTGTTTGTCTCTAAAAGACTAGACGATTCGTGGACAAATTGGTCTAAGCCTGAAAATCTGGGTAATATTATAAATTCTACAGGTTATGAGTTAAGTATTTTCCTTTCTGCAAAAGGAGATAAAGCTTATGTAGGTAGAGAAAAGGATATTTGGGAAATTGATAATTCTGTAAAACAAGATCCGGTTGCTTTAGTGAAAGGAAAAGTGTACGATAGTAAAACTAAAAAAATAATAAGTGCTCCTATTGTTTATAATGCGCTTAAAACAAATAAAGAGTTAGGGACGGCTATTTCAGACCCATCAACTGGAAGTTATTCAATTGTATTGCCTTACGGAGAAAAATACAGTTTTATGGCGGAAAAAGAAGGATATTACGCTGTTACTCAAAATGTTGATTTATCGGACTTAAAAGAATATAAAGAGATAACAGTAGATTTATATTTAAACCCAATTGAAAAAGGTGAAATCATTCGATTAAACAATATTTTCTTTGATTCAGGTAAATATGATTTACTTTCAGAATCTAATGCAGAATTAGACAATTTGTTTAAAGTTTTAAAAGACAATAAAAAGTTAATCATTGAAATTGGAGGACATACAGATGCTGTGGGTGCAGATAAAGATAATTTACAACTTTCTAATAATAGAGCCAATGCAGTTATGAATTATCTAATTTCTAAAGGTGTTTCTAAAGAAAGATTAACTGCAAAAGGATATGGTGAAACCAAGTTTATAGCTTCAAATGACACCGAAGAAGGTAAGCAACTAAATAGGAGAGTGGAGTTTTTAATTTTAGAAATGTAAATTCTTCGATGAAACAAAAAATGGCTCCATAATTTGGAGCCATTTTTTTATAATTTATTTTCTAAGCTTGTCCAGCCACCACCGTTAATACAATCAATTCCGTTTTGTTTTAAAATGAAAGTTGCTTGTGCACTTCGCATTCCAGAACGGCAACATGCAATAACTGGCTTATTCCATTTTTTAATGGTTTCAATATTACCGTTTAAAACTTGTAAGGCAATATTTTTAGAACCTTTTATATGTCCTTCTTTAAATTCATCAGGAGTCCTAACGTCTAAAATAATGGCTCCTTTTTGAACATATTCTTGAACATCATTTGCTTTGTCTCCTAATCCTAAAAAATCTAAAATTCCCATAATTATTATTTTTTTACAAAGATAAACCGGTTTGCTTAGCTATTCAGTAACAAAAGTTACCAAACGTTAAACGGCAGCTTTTTGAAATAATAATTCTAAACCTCCACTAATTAAATGAGCAATTTCTGGGCGATTGATTTTTACTTTTTCTAAATGATTTAAAACTTTTTCAACTAAATCAGAATTATCTTCTTTTTTAGCTAATTCAGCAATTTCAACGGATAATAACCAATCGTTTGGATGATTTGCCGTAACCGAAGCAAAAGCTTCTTTTAAAGTAGTTGTGGGGGTTTTATTCTCTCTAATGTTGCGAATACTTAAATATAATTTTTCTAACTCTTCTCTTTCTTGTGATTTTTTTTGTTTGATAGTTTGCGAAGATGGAACGTGATTTATCATATCGAAACTATTTACATCGGCAGGTCCTGAAAAAGCAGAAATTACTTTTTTACCCACAGCCATATCATAAATGCCCCATTCAGGTTGAAAAAGAACCGTGTCGTTGTGTGTAACGGTACAATTCTTGAATTTAATTAATAAAATTTCACCTTGTAAATTTCTAGAACCAGTAATAATTTCTCCTTTTACCGTAATATTTCCTTCAAATTCTAAAGTAACTTGTTCGCCTTCATAAATATCATACGCACGTAAATCTCTCGGACTCATTTCTTCAATTGTTAAATTGATTCCTTTAAGTTTTCCAATAGGCGATCCAAAACCTTCAGCATGATATTCTGTTCCATGACCTACTAATTCTTTTTCTCTGTATGAAAGTGCTGTTTTTCCTGTTGTTTGTACATAAACCGATTTTCCTTCGTGTTCAATTACGTTAGTAAAAACACCCGAAATTTGCAAACCTGTACTTAATTCAATAGTGCCTAATGCGTTTGAATCGATCAATTTTTGTACACTTTTTGGTCCACCTTTTCGTAGTGCCATTGTGTTAGCAAATTCTTCTAAAACCTGATTTAAATAAGCAAAATCAGGAGTTACATATAATTGAGGTTGAGGTTTTGTAATATCAAAGCTTTGATAAGCTGCAGAAATATCATATGGAATTTTCTTTACATTATCTGTCATGCACCAGGCACTTTCTCCGATGGATGATAATAATCCAGCCCCATAAATTTTAGGATTTTCTACGGTTCCAATTAAGCCATATTCCACAGTCCACCAATGCAAATTTCTTATTTGAGCCATTTCAGATAATTCTCCCATATTTTTTTGAAGATAATCCACTTGCTCTTCCGCTTTTTTGATTTCTTCTTCCGGTGTGTCTTCTGCTTCTTTTAATATTGAAAGCAAACGAATCGCTTCGTACATTTCATAATCTCTAGATGAAGATATCGCTTTACAACCTATTTCACCAAAACGTCTTAAATATTCTGCATATTCAGGATTAGCTATAATAGGAGCGTGGCCAGCACCTTCGTGAATGATGTCTGGAGCAGGAGTATATTCAATGTGTTCTAACTGACGAATATCGCAAGCAATTACTAGTACATTATAGGCTTGAAATTCCATAAAAGCATTAGGCGGAATAAATCCGTCAACAGCAACTGCTGCCCAGCCAATTTCTTTTAAAATACGATTCATTCCATACATGTTTGGAATGTTGTCGATTTCTAAACCTGTTTTTTCTAAACCTTCTAAATAAGAATTATGAGCAACTTTTGAAAGGTAAGATACATTTTTACGCATTACATAACGCCAAACCGCTTGGTTTATAGGTGTGTAATCTTCATAAACTTGTGGTTTAATGAACTGTTTTAAATGTTTTGGTAATCTGTCAATCAGCGGATTGCTTTCAAAATGCGTTTCCATAATTTTACTTGAGATGTTTGATGTAAAATTACGAATATTTAAGAAATAAGGAAAGCTTTTTAAAGATTTGATAAAACTAATTACAATCTAATCCTCTACTTTTTCAACAGGTACTATTGGTTTTGCTTTTGGGATACTATCTTTTTGAATTATTGGCGTTGGAATTTCATTGGTGTTTTTAGGAATAATTAGTTCAGTTTTTGGAATACTATCATTCTGAATCGTTGGAGTAGGAGTAGCAGGAATTGTTGTGTTGATAGGAGTTATCCCATCAACATATTCTGTTTCTTCTAAATCTTCTGATTTTCTTCCTAATTTAATATCCGGATTTTCCTGAGTTCCTAAAACTTTTATTGGAATTCCTATAATGCCTAATGGAGGTAATCCAATTCTCATTTTTAAGTTTAATTTTCCATCTAAACTCGTTTGTCCTTCAAAACGCAACCTAAAACCAGCTACTTTAAACTTGAAACGTTCAATAGTAACCAGGTTGTTTTTGATAGTGGTTTTAATATCTACTTTAGAAATGTCTGGATCTTGAATATCAGGATTTTCAGTTTTAGCCGCTACAACATTTAATAATTTAAACCCTTTCATTTTCACTTGCTTAACGGATAATGTTCCGTTGCCTTCTAAAGATGGCATAACAGGCTCCATTTTGTTGTTTAAAACTCCTTTTATAGTGTAGTTTAAACCTACAATTCCTTCTGCATTTTCGGCAGCAGTTACGATTTCTCGGAACATTTTAATTTCGTTATAAGCGCGTTTAATATCAAATTCAGATGCGTTAATTTTATAATCAAAATACGCTTTTTGTGTGCCTTCGTTTCTATATAAGGCTTCCATTTTTGCGGTTGCTCCAATGATGCCAAGCGTTCCATTTGAAAGTTGTAATGTTCCGTTATGGATTTGTATATTTACTCTTAAATTTTCAATTATAACGTCGTCGTATTCTGTTTTTAAAGCATTAGTTTGAATAATAACATTCAAATTAGATGGAATTTCTACAACTCCAGAAACTTCTGTTTTTTGAACTTCATCCTCTGTTTCAAAAGTTGAGGTTGGAATAAACTCATTAATATTCAAGAAATTTGAAGTTAGATTGAAATTACCTTTCAAAATTTGATTTTCAGAAAGCACAAAATTGATTACATTTTCTAAATTTCCATTCATAGCAATATCAGATGTTCCGTATTTTCCATTGAAATTAGAAAAGTTCATCTTGTCTTGATTGAAAGTGAACAATCCGTTTTCGATTAAGAACGGTTTGGCTAAATAATCACTTGTGGTTTTAATGTTTTTAACTTCAAGTGTTCCGCTGTTTTTTAGATTGCCAACTCTACCGTTTGAAGCATCACTTTGTTTTCCAGCCAAACTCAAATCAGCTTTAATGAAGCCATCAATATCTAATCCTTTTTGTGAGAATACTTTGTAAATTTGAGCAACGTTTATTGTTCCTTTTGCTTTTACATCGTAGGATATATCTTCAAAATTAGCAAACGAAGCAGTCATATTGAAGGGTTCGCCTTCAAAAGTAAAATTTGATGAAGAAATTACAAAAGAGGCATCTTTAAAATCAGTTGTTGGGCTATTTAAATTAGCTTTTACATTGATTTTTTGAATAGGTTTAGGATAATAAGCGGTTTGAATTAATCCGTTTTTGAGTTCAAAATTTCCTTTAGTTATTGGGAATTTTTTATCTTCTTTACTGTAGTTTCCTTTAGATACAATATCGGTATCTAAATTTCCTGCTAATTTAAAACCCGGTATTTGAAGCGCATTGCTCAAAAAAGCCAAATCTAATTTTGATTTTACTTTCGTATCAATAGTTAACTTATCGCCAAAACCATCTGAAATTAAAATAGCGCTCAAATTATTTTTATTCACATCAAAATATAACGAATCTAATCGTACTTTTAGTTGATTGAGGTCTAAATTAGGTAGTTTAGTCTCTAAATTTAAGAAAATATCTTCAACAGGATAAGGTGCTTTTGTATGTTTTACATAGCCATTTCGTACTTTAACGTTAAAATTTAATTCGGGACTTAAATTTTCGGAAGCAATATATTTTCCTTTTAAAGATAAGAAAGCAGAAGTTTTACCCTTCAACTTAGTTTCGTTCATCCACGAAACATATTCTGCTGGCAATGCAGAGAATAAATCCTCTAAGTTACTGTCTTCTGTTTTTAATTCAAAATCCATCTGATAACCATTTTTAAGGAAATCAAACATTCCAGTAAATTCTACGGGTAATTTATTAATAACCAAATCGTTTTTCTCAAATATGAATGAAAGCGAGTTGGTGTTGATTTTTGTTATTAAATTGGCTTTAACTTTTTTATTTTTTAAGTACTCTTTTTGGTCATAAGCAAAGCTTACACTGTCAATTTTAGCCGAAGTTTTTAAGTTGAAATTAGATTCCAATAAATCACCTTTCCCTTTATAATTTAAGCCTTTTGCTTCAATCAAAATCTTTGTAGATTTGTCGTTGTAAACTAATTGACTATTGCTGATTTGGATGTTTTCTAATTTTAAAGAAGCGCTTTCAGAAGAAGTTGTGGTATCTTTTGAATTCGATTTGTAAATATTGTAATTAGCTTCTCCTTTTTTATTAATTAAAATTGTAATTTTTGCTTCTTTTAAAAAGATTTCATCTATTTGTGTTTGGTTTCCAAAAACTAAGCTCCAAGTATCAATACCAAACCCAATTTGTTTTGCCGAAATTAAAGATTTGTTTTTAAAAGGTTTTGAACCATTTAAGTTTAATTCGTGTAAGGTTAAGGTTAAGGAAGGGAAATTTGTAAAAAAAGACAATTCTGAATCTTGGAAATTAAGTTCTCCTTCTAAATTATTGTTCGCTAATACTTTTACTTTTTCAGTAATAGTGTCGGCAAATAAAAGTGGAATTAAAATTAAAAGCAATAATGAAATTATGAAAGTAATTCCTGTTGTTTTTAATATTTTGAAGAGTAATGATTTTTTAGTTTTTTCCATTTTGCTCATTATAGCTAAATGCAAAATTACTATATTTTTATATAGGTTTTATAAATAAACAAAAAAGAGCTAACTATTGGTTAACTCTTTTTTGTGTTTATTTAATTATTTTGGAGGATATTGCTCTAAAATTTTAGAAACAAATTCCATAATTCTTGCATCTTTTTTTTCTGTATTTTTAGTAAGATAGCCGCTACCTTCTCCTTGCCAAACTAACTCTTTTGTTTTGGCGTCAATTAGGTCTATAAAAAGCGTTCCTTCTGGAGTAGTTGTTACATTTGAATATCCCATTCCCATTCCCCACCAAGGATTCCAACCCCAACCAAATCCCATATTATTGTACACATCAACACGCTCTCTTTCTTTAGTAAAAATGCTAATTAAAATATCTGGATTTTCAGACTTACTAAATCCTTTTGATGTCATAACTTCTTCAATTGAGTACAATATTCTTTTTTTGTCTAAGTCAGAAATCTCAGCTTTATCAATGCCACTCTTTAAATAAGCATAAGTTTTATAGTTCGTAAAAGTAGCTTTTTTATCATAATCAGCATTTACTCTAACCGAACTACAAGATGTAATAACGAAGAGTAGGAGTACGGGAATAAATTTTAGTGTCTTCATAATAATTATTTTTTTAAAGTTTGATGTTTCATGTTTAAAGTTGTTAAATAGGAAACGAACTTAAAAACGTAAAACTATAAAAGATTTTCATCTACTATATTAGGGATGGTAACTTTTAATAAAGGTTGCGTCTCCATAGCTCTTTTTATTGCAAAAATGGCGTTGTCATTTCTAGCCCAACTTCTTCTTGAAATTCCGTTGTTTACATCCCAAAAAAGCATTGACTCTAATCGCTTAGATGCCTCTTTACTACCGTCAAGAACCATGCCAAATCCTCCGTTGATAACTTCGCCCCAGCCAACACCACCACCATTATGTATGGAAACCCAAGTAGCACCTCGGAAACTATCTCCAATTACATTTTGAATAGCCATATCGGAAGTAAAACGAGAACCATCGTAAATATTTGAGGTTTCTCTGTAAGGTGAATCCGTTCCAGATACATCATGATGGTCACGACCTAAAATTACATAACCAATTTCTCCTTTTGCAATAGCCTGATTGAAAGCTTCCGCAATCTTAATTCTTCCTTCTGCATCTGCATATAAAATACGAGCTTGAGAACCTACAACTAATTTGTTTTCTTGAGCGCCTTTAATCCATTGAATGTTATCGGCCATTTGTTGTTGGATTTCAACAGGTGAGTTTTTCATCATTTCTTCTAAAACGTCACATGCAATTTCATCTGTTTTAGCTAAATCTTCAGGATTTCCTGATGCACAAACCCAACGGAATGGTCCAAATCCATAATCGAAGCACATAGGCCCCATAATATCTTGTACGTAGCTGTTGTATTTAAAATCGATGTGATTTTCTGCAAAAACATCGGCTCCAGCACGAGAAGCTTCTAATAAAAAGGCATTTCCGTAATCGAAGAAATAAGTTCCTTTTGCGGTATGTTTGTTGATTGCAGCAGCATGTCGACGTAAGGTTTTTTGAACTTCTTCTTTAAATTTATCAGGATGGTTAGCCATCATATCATTTGATTCTTCAAAAGTAAAACCGATAGGGTAATAACCGCCAGCCCAAGGGTTGTGTAAAGAAGTTTGATCAGATCCTAAGTCGATTATTAAATTTTCTTGATCAAATCGTTCCCAAACATCGACTACATTTCCTAAATAAGCAATAGAAACTACTTCATTATTTTCAAGAGCTTTTTTAACTCTTGGTACAAGTTCGTCTATGTTTTCAACTACTTCATTAATCCAGCCTTGAGAATGACGAATACGTGTAATTTTTGGATTTACTTCAGCACAAACGGTTACACAACCTGCAATGTTTCCAGCTTTTGGTTGAGCGCCACTCATTCCACCTAATCCTGAAGTTACAAACAAGCCGCCTTTTGGAGCTTTTTTTATTTTTCTAAATCCGTTTAAAACGGTGATTGTTGTTCCATGAACAATTCCTTGCGGACCAATATACATATAACTTCCTGCTGTCATTTGCCCGTATTGCGATACGCCTAAAGCATTCATTTTTTCCCAATCATCTGGTTTTGAATAATTTGGAATTACCATTCCATTAGTAACCACAACTCTTGGAGCATCTTTATGTGAAGGAAATAATCCCATTGGATGACCAGAATACATAGCTAAAGTTTGCTCATCAGTCATTTCTGCTAAATATTGCATAGTCAATAAATACTGTGCCCAATTTTGAAAAACAGCTCCGTTTCCACCATAAGTAATCAACTCATGTGGATGTTGTGCCACCGCATAATCCAAATTGTTTTGAATCATTAACATAATGGCTTTCGCTTGTTCACATTTTCCGGGATATTCCGAAATTGGTCGTGCGTACATTTTGTAATCAGGACGCAAACGATACATGTAAATTCTTCCGTAACATTCTAATTCGGCTTTAAATTCGGGAAGTAATTCAGCGTGATGTTTAGAATCAAAATAGCGTAAAGCATTTTTTAAGGCTAATTTTTTTTCTTCATCAGAAAGAATTTCTTTTCGATTTGGTGCGTGATTTATTTCTGTTTCATACGGTTTTGGATTTGGTAAAACCGAAGGAATTCCTTGTAATATTTGTTCTTGAAACGTCATTTCTTTATATGTTGTGTTGATGTTTATTTTTTTAACTGAATACTGCGACTAAATACAGGTTACTTTTTATTTGTTCCCGTTTTTTTATCAAATCCATACGGACAATGACGGCAACCGCTTTTGCAGCAATAACCTCTTTTTAAGTGATATTTTTCGGTAAAACATTTGTATCCTTCAGGGGTATAATAGAAATCTTCCCCTTCTTTTAAATTATTCGGATTTATATCGTTATTCATATCGACAAATTTAGCAACTTTGCATCAAATGATAGTACTAGTTTTTAAATATTTAATACCAAAAGGTTTTCGAGGAATTACCTTGTTTCCGTTTATAATACTTTTTAGTTCGAAGGATAAGCATAATTATGTACTCTTAAATCACGAAAAAATTCACATAAGACAGCAGTTAGAGTTGTTGATACTTCCGTTTTTTCTGTGGTATTTTTTTGAGTATCTATACAGATGGATTCAATTTAAAGACAAGAAAAAAGCATATTTAAATATTTCATTTGAAAGAGAGGCTTATACAAACGAAAAAAACCTCGACTATTTAAAGCAGAGGTCTTTTTGGAATTTTTGGAATTTTTGTAAAATATAAACGATAAACTTTATGTTTTATTTAATTTTTTACAGGTTTTACTTTTTCTTCTGGTTTTTTAGATAGAAGTTCTTTTCTGTTAAATTCTTTTCTACCAATACCATCTGGTAATCTTACGTCTACATGTTTAGATTGTAATTCTCCATTTTCAAATTCATCTGCTCTGTTAGCTACAATTTGCCAAGAAAAAGACACATTAGAGGTTCCTTTTTGTAGTTCTTTAACTCTAAATCCTGAAGCGGTTTTTTCTGTAACATATACACCATTACAGTCTCCCTCTAATTGAATAAAAACTTTTAAAGGGTGTTTTTCGTCAACAAAAATATTTTTAGTTAATACAGGATCTATTGAAATGTATGCTTCACCATTTATTAATTTTCCTGTTCCCCAATCTTGAAATACAATTTCAGGAGCTTCTGGAGCAAACAAAATTCTTAGCTTATCATTTTCGTCTTTGACGTTTGTAGAAACCGAACCACCTCCATTAATTTTATAGTTTGTTCCTCCAATTCTAATTCCTACATATGCCCAATCTCCTGTGTTTTGATTTCCATCAAAAAAACCACCATAATAATCATTTCCAGTTGTTGTAAATCCAGCAATACTTGCAATTGATTGTGTTGTTCCTGCATCTGAAGAAGTAAAATATCCGCCTTGTCTATTTCCAGTAGAAGACGTGCTACTTCCATAAACGCCAGCTTCATCTCCTGTTCCTACAACTCCAATATTCCAACCAGGTTGAGTGCTATAACCAGTTCCCATTGCGTCAAAAGCTCCTGCGACATTTGTTTCCGTTGCTGTTGCAGTTGTTGTATGTTGTCCATAAACAGCTGCGTTTCCTTGGCCAGAAGCATAACCGTTAATTGGATAGTCATTTGCTACACCTACAGATGTAAACATGTCGATTGTTGGGAATGGTGATGAGGCTCTAACGTGCACGTGATTTGTGCTAGCATCTACAAAAAACATCTCAGGTTCGCCTGTTCCTTCAACTCTAAAGTCATAGTTTTGGGCGTCTTCGTTAATTACAGTTTCAGATGTTCCCATTCTAACTCTTTCAATGCTGTTAGCTCTCAAAATTAAAGGAACATTATCTGTGGTTCCAACATAATTTGTTGCGGGATTGGTACCTGTATTTCCAGATAGCGACCAATCAAGACCTCCTGGAGATCCTGCTAATGAAATCCATCTTGTTCCTTCCCAGTAGTACATTCCAGGAACTACATTGTTAGGAATTACTCCTGCAGTAACTGTATTCCAAACTAAAGTTCCTGCAACCAATCCTCCTCCTTGAGGATTTATAACAGGTGCTTCAACATTTAAAGCAGTTAAAGCTACTCTTGGTGGTATTAAACCTTGTGTAGTAGAAGTTATATCAAGAGCTCCTTCTGGAGTTGTAGTTCCAACACCAATTTGAGCATTTACAGTTAAATTTATTACTAATAATAAGTATACTAGGTTTTTTTTCATTTTATTAGATGTTTGATAGTAAATTTGTTAGGGCCGCAAATGTATTATATTTAAAACAAATCACCAAATAAAATAACAATTAATTTACCTTTTGTTATTTTTTTCATAAAAACCTTTATATTTAATTTTTTATAACAATATTTTTTATTGATTCAGACAGTGAAAATTTGACAAAAAAAATCCCTTTCAAGTAAATTGAAAGGGATTTTTAAATTTAATAGAGTAGTTAGTAAATTGCTTTTTTACTTAAAACAGTTCCGTTTGATAGTGTTACCTGAATTATTAAACCAGCATTATTTTTTTGAATTTTAGTAAGTGGAACTTCATAGCTATTTACTTTTGGGTAATGAGCTAATTGTCTCCCTAAAACATCAAAAACTCTAACCGATTCAATTTCGCGTTTAGTTGATTTTACAGATAAAGTTTCTGAAGAAATTACCCATAAATTAGCCTCATCAGCTATAATATCATCATCGCCAAGAGTTTCGTTTTTATATCTCAATACAAATCGATTAGTATGGTTTCCTGCAGTAGCAGTAAAACTATATGGATTTGCTCTTAAATCATGAATAATATTGTCTTCTAGGTCTTCAAGATAAATGTTTTGATTACTATCTGTAAAGAAACCATCAAGAGCGCCTATTCCTATCGAATAATTTCCATTTTGTGGAACTTTAATACCCATTGGAACTCTATCATTATTATCAAATGGTAAACTTCTACCTTGAATTTTCATAGTTTCATTACCAATTAATGAATATAAATTCAGGTTTAATTTTTCATTTGTAATTGCATCATACATACGATCTCTATCGTTTGTTGCATTAGCTACATAGGCAACTAAATTTCTAACATTTGATCCGTTTGATGCAATAATGTCTAACCAAATTTTACCATTTTCATTTGATGTTCTGTAAAATTGTGAATTATCAAGAGCGCTGCTTCTCATAGAATTGTTAAAAGTAACGCTTTCTGTATCTGAAATAGAAGTATGATTCATTAAAACGAAGAATCCTTGACCAGCACCTACTGTTCCTCCAAAGGTTCCAGGTCCTGCAGAGGCTCCTGAGCTGTTGTAAGTAATATAATCACCTGGAGTATAATTATATACAAAGTCTTCGTAAAAAGGATCTGCAATTGCTGAACTAGGTAATGTTCCATGAGTCCATAGATTTATAAATCCATCAACATTAGTATTTAATGTTAAGAAATCTATAGCGTCTATAGCTGATGGATAAGGATTACCAATTAAATTCCAGTTATCATCATCGTTTGTTCCAAGAGTTGTTGATACGCCATTGGTATAAGTTCCACCATTCCATGAACCTCTATAAATTGGAGTTGTTATAGTGCCATTATTTGGTGTTCCTACAAAAACAGCGTTAAAAGGAGCTAAAGTAGAAGTAAAGTTGTCTGGTCCTCTAACTATATAACCTTTACCTAACGCCATAGTTTCATTTGCACTACTCCAGTTTCCAAAACCATTAGTATTTGTTGGAATTGTAGGAGTCCATTTGTATTTATATCCATTTGTTCCTGGAGAAACACTGTTTAAATTAAAACTAGTCACAGGAGAAGACCAATAAACGTAATCTAATTTACGAATATTTGCCGTTCTAGTCATGTGCATAGTTCCTTGATTCGCATTATTGTTAATTTGAATTAAACTAGCACTATTTTGTAAAACTAAATCTCCAGTAGTATTAGTGTTTATCCAGTCTGTAATCGTTAAATAATTATCAGGATTAACAGTTAAAGTTGCGTTGTTGTCAACAGTCAAGTTTAAACCTAATCCATTAAAGTTGGTTCCAGAAATTATTGGGTCGTTAGCAGTGTCAGCAATGACTACACAGTCCATTGCAGTTGGTACACCTGTAGGAGTCCAGTTATTAGCTACATTCCAATCTGTACTAACAGAACCATTCCAAACTTTTGCTCCATTAACTGTAACGGTAGCTTCGTCTATTTCTTTAATTGTTCTTCCATCACATAAGGTATAAGTGATTTCTGCTGTATATGTTGTTGTAGATGTTGGGCAAACATTAATTGTAGGAGTTGTTCCAACAATTGGTCCGGTTGTTCCTGAACCTTCGTACCAAGCAATTGAAGCGATAGAATTTCCATTAGGTACAAATCGCCATGCTTCATTTGTTGTAGCCCAGTTTGGATCTAGTCCGTTTCTTCCAGGAGCTACACTTGCTAATGTTCCAGTTGCATTTTGAATACCTACTACGGCATTACCATCATTCCAAGTACCAGCCCCAAAATTATCAATATTTTTTTCTTTAATATAAACTTCAATAATATTTGAGTTTTCATATAAAACCATCATTCCTGTGTAGAGTATTGAGTTTTCGTCAAACATTGGTACGTCAGACCATGAAGCTACTAAAGCTCTACAGCCTGTAGGAAGTGTGATCAATTCCCATCCAACTTCGCCACCAACACCTGGATTAATATCATGGAATACACCAAATATTGAATTTTCTAATAGTCTACCATCTCCACTTATAGGAATATTGTTATTAAAACTGTATCCACTAGATCCTCCTGCTACAGAAGTGTCAAATGTTAGGATGCCATTTGATCCAATTACACATTGGTTATACGTGTTTCCATAAAAACAAAAATCAAATGGAAGGTTTACGATAGGAGACCAAACATCATCTGTGTTTACACTTACAGGATTTGCAAGGCCATTAAAAGCAAAAGGAGGATTGTAAAGTATTGGTTCTACTATATAATCTGTAGTTTCTCCTAAATCTAAATAGGTAGCCTCAAGATCAACGCAAGTAGACACCGCAGTACAATTTATTGCTGCAGGATCTGCTCCATTTAAGCCTAAACCTCCAGAAACTACATTTGGACATCCAGTAACTACGTCACTAACTACCATTGTTGTAAATATGCCAATAGAAGATGTACTTACTTGTCCACTATTAGTACAAGTTACTTCTAATTGCCAATGCACTAATCCGCTAGTAGGCGCAGTTGCTGAATAATTAGAATATGAGCTCGAAGATGCTCCTGCATTTATCCATGAAGTTCCTCCGTCTGTGCTATATTGCCATTGATAAGATATGTTTAAAGCTTGTGTGTAGCCGGTTGCTACTACTGTATATGAAGATCCAGGCCATCCAGTATTTGGACTTGTTGATACGGTCCCTCCTGTTGGTGTTCCTGAACATGCAGGGAAACATATCCCGCTGTAAGTTACAGAAAGCGCGAATCCAGAATAAACCACAGAGCTATCAGAATCAAATCTAATAGTTAAAGTTTGCCCTGGAGTTCCAGTGTAATTTATTGTTCCAGTTCCAGAATAAGTAGCTAATATAGTTCCTCCAGTCCCACTTCCTGCATATATAATGATATCATCAACACTTTCTGTTACATAATTTCCTGTAATATTTATTGTAGCACTTAATCCTGCTTCCAACACCGTAAACCCGTCAGAATTATTCGAATAATCTCCTGAAGATCCGCCATTGTCATATAAAGTAACATTAGTTCCGCAAGTAACAGAATTACTACCCGTACTTGGAATGTTTAAAATACTTACTACAGTAAATGTGCTATTTGTAGAAGTAGCAGATTGACCACTATTTGTACATGTTACGACTAATTGCCAAGAGACAGTTGAGCCTGTAGTTCCAGGAGCAGTAGCCGAATAATTTGAATACGTACTTGAAGAAGCACCAACATTTACCCATCCAGCACCATTAGTGTTTGATTGCCACTGATAAGTTATTCCTGTTGCTAATGTCATTCCAGTTGCAGATACAGTATAAGTTGATCCCGGCCCACTATTAACTGGAGAAACAGATACGGTACCTCCTGTTGGTGCTCCTGAACATGCAGGAAAACAAGTGCCACTATAGGTAACTGATAAAGCAAACCCCGTTCCAACTACTGAACCATCGGAATAAAATCTGATTGTTAATGTTTGCCCAGCAGTACCTGTGTAGTTAATTGTGCCTGTTCCAGAGTAAGTTGCTAATAAAGTTCCAGCGGTACCAGATCCACTATAAATTCGTATTAAGTCTAAGCCGCTTTCAGTGCTATAAGATCCTGAAATATTGATTGTTGCTCCTAATCCTGCGTCTAATATAGTATGTCCATCTATACTGCTGGTATAATTTCCTGAAGGTCCTCCATTATCATATAAAGTAACATTAGTTCCACAAGTAACAGAATTACTACCCGTACTTGGAATGTTTAAAATACTTACTACAGTAAATGTGCTGTTTGTAGAAGTAGCAGATTGACCACTATTTGTACAAGTTACGACTAATTGCCAAGAGACAGTTGAACCGATAGTTCCAGGAGCGGTAGCTGAATAATTTGAATACGTACTTGAAGAAGCACCAACATTTACCCATCCAGCACCATTAGTGTTTGATTGCCATTGATAAGTTAAGCCAGTAATACCGGTTGAATACCCTGTAGCTGAAACCGTATAACTTGAACCAGGAGCCCCTGATCCAGGACTTGTTGTTGCTCCGGCAGTTGGAGCTCCAGAACAAGCTGCTGGAGTAATAACTAGAATTGTATAATCTTCGGCTTCGCCATAATCAAAAGCACCACATGCTGGTGCAGGATTGCTTAAATAGGCGTTTCTAATGCGCATTCTGTAATTTCCAGCCGGTTGTCCGGGTGGAATTGATATTGTTCCTAAATTAGCAGGAGTTGAGATATAACTTGTAGAAATTACATTTTCGCCTGCATCATTAAAATCTAAATCATTATTCCAGTCTACCCATACATTATATCCATAAGTACTTGATGGATGTGTGGCATTTAATGAAAAACTACTTCCTGCGATTTGACTTACAAATAAAGAGGAGTAATCTGTATAGGCTGAGAATCCAGTTGGGGTATTGCTAATGTTGGCAATACCGCCAGTTGTTGTAATACCGCTTATGTAATAAGATGTTGAGTAGGTGTTTGTTGGGGTGCAATAACCAGGGGCTGGAGTTGTGTCATAAACACATAAAGTTCCGTTAAAACCATTAGTGCCAACATTTGTTCTTAATATTCTTATATAATAAGTCGTACTAGGAGTTACAGTAGGGTTAAGTGTAATTGAGGTGTTACTTGTAGCATTATTACATGCGATTTGCGTAAATCCACTACAATTGCCTGAATATATAGCAACACCCCATGGTCTGTTTACTACTGCAGTTAATGTAATTTGATTTGTAGCTGCTCCTGTTGTAAATGTATACCAACCATCTCGAGTAGCAGTAACTGAATTACAAAGTGTTGGGTCTGCAGCACCACTTTCTACAGTATTTGAAGTAAATGTAAATGAAGTATTTGTACATGATGTTCCTAAAGTTATTGCTGTTGCATTAGCACAGTTATCATTTCCACTTTGCGCAAAATTAATTGTTGTATAAATAAAAAACAGAAAAACGTATACGTTTTTCCACAAGAAAGAGAGTTTTTTCATTGTAGGGGTAAGTTTTTAATTTATAGTTGTTTATGTTGATTTACACAAAAATAACTTTTTTTGTTAACTACACAACCTAATTTTAATTTTTTGTTAAAAAAAGTTATTTTGTTGATAAGTATTGTGCTAAATATGGAATAAAATTATAGTATCTGTTTTTTTATTCCTTTTGTTTTGTATTTATCGTAAAAAAAAAGAGCTAACAATTTGTTAGCTCTTTTTTGTGTTATTTTTTTATTTTTTTTAGAAAATTACTTTATAGGTTTCGGTAGCTCCATTATCTAGTATTACTTCTATTAGAAGTGTTGTTTGTGTTTTTGAAATTTTACTAGTTGTAAAAGTATTTGAATTTACATTATTAAATATTCCAATCACTCTACCTAATAAATCATGTATTTTAACTGATTTAATAATTTTGTTTGAAGCGTTTATGTTTATATCCTCATTTGTATATACGATTACAGAATTAGCAATAAAATCTTCATTTCCTAATGTAGCGTTATTGAATTTTAAAATAAAACGATTTTCAAATCTACCAGTAGTTGCAGTAAAACTGTATGGACTAGTTCTTAAATTATGAATTATTCCTAATGTTAGGTCTTCTAAATATATGTTTTGATTTTCGTTTTCAAATAACCCATCTACTTTTGAAATTCCTATAGTATGATTTCCAGATTCTGAAATTGATATTCCTAAAGGAATTTGGTCTTCATTATTAAAAGGTAAACTTTTTCCTTGAATTGTTAATTTATCAGTATTTGAAAAAGAATATAATTCAAAGTTTGTTTTTACATCTAAAGCTGGTGCATCAAACATTCTATCAAGATCATTTGTAGCGCTTGTTAAATATCCTACTAAAGTTGAACTAGATTTTGAAGTAGGACTTACCAAGTTTAACCAAATTCTATTTTTTTCTTCACTATTGCTATTTGCAACATTTCCGTTTCTGAAGAATAAATCATTTCTGTAATCGTTTCTTCTCATGGTGTTGTCGAAAACTACATTTTCATCAGTTCCAGCAGAACTATGATTCATTAAAACAAAGAAACCTTGTCCTGCACCTATGTTTCCATTTCCTACTGGAGGGTTAGCTCCTGTTGCATTATATGTAACATAATCACTAACTGTATAATTTTGAACATAATCACTATAAAAAGGATCAGAAATAAGAGATGAAGGTAAATTGCTATGTGTCCAAAATTTAATAAAGCCTGCAATATTTGTATTAGTAGCTAAAAATGTATTTGCACTAATTGCTGAAGGGTATGGATTTCCTATTAAATTCCAGTTGTCATCATTATTTGTTGCTAAAGTACCAGAAACTCCCGTACTGTAGTTAGCACCATCATAAGTTCCTCTGCTTATAGGCATATTGATAATTCCATTGTTAGGTACACCTACAAAGTTTTGTGTGTAGTTTTGTGGTGTAGCTGTGAAACTATCTGGTCCTCTAACAATATATCCTTTACCATTTACCATGTTTTCATTTGCTAAAGACCAATTACCCCAGCCATTTGTATTAGCACCGATGGTAGGAATCCATTTGTATCTGTACATTGTTGTTGAGATGTTGTTCAACGCATAGTTTGCTACAGGAGAAGACCAATAAACATAATCTAATTTTCTAACATTTACATTACGTTTCATTGAAATTGTACCCGTATTTGCAATGTTGTTTACTTGTATTAAACTACCAGAATTTTCGATAGTAAATACACCACCTGGAGTAACTTCAACAAAGTCTGTTATTGTTACATTATTGGAAGGGTGTATTGTTAATGTCCCACCATTTTTAACTTGAAGTGTTTTTCCAAATGCATTATAGTTTGTTCCAAGGATGTTAGATGTGTTAAAAGCACTTGGTATAATTACACAAGTATTAGCATCTGGTATTCCAAGTGGTAACCAGTTATTTGGATTGTCCCAATCATTACTTGTACCACCTTTCCAAACCTTAGATTTGTTGTCTATAGAAATATCCTGACTAATATCACAACCGTTAGATAATGTAGCAGTTGCTGTAAAATCATAAGTACTTTCTTCTAGTTGAGCTAGCGTAGGTTTAATAAATACAGTTGTAATTGGTGTTCCACTTACGTAAGGAATCGTACAAGCAAAATCTTGAAATGCTGCTACCGGAGTTGCGCTTGTCCAGTCAAAAGAGGTGCTTAATGGAACGTCTCCAAAGACTTTAAAATTATCAACAGCTAATCCATCACACCACTCACCATAATACCGAACACGTACTCTTAAATTAGTTTGATTGGTATAGGCATCTAAATTGAAAGTTTTGTTTACAAAACGAGTTCCATATCCAATATCGGCTGTATAACGAGTAAGCTCTGTCCATGCTGCACCACCATTTGTTGACACGTCTACTGTTACATAGTCTAGTGTAAGACTTGTTTCATCTACATAATATCTTGAATAATATATATCGAAAGACATTGTTAGATTTAAATAACTTGTAGTGTTTAATATTGGTGATTGAATATAATTATGAGTTACTACCGCGCCAACATCTGAAGTTGCTGCAGCAAAACCATTTCCTCCTAAACCTGATGCAATTGCTGGGAACCAAACTTGTTGTGCAGGTACAAATGTACTAGTACGATTTTGCCATTGTGTAAGTGCATCTGTTGCACCACCATTGCTTACAATATTTGAATTAGACATTACTCCTAAGCCTGAGTTAAAAGGCTCATTAACTAAATAAGTTAATTGTTTATCTCCTGTTGCAGTTAGTGAAAGTACATTGTTTTCACCACATACTTCTGGTACTGAAGGTGTAAATGATAAAGTAGCTAACGGACTTATTACTGCTGTTACTTTACTTCTTGTTAAAGATTCACATCCATTAAATGCAGTTACCCAATACATAGTTGTTGTAGCAATTGAAGGAGTTGTCCAAGTTCCTGTTGCGGTTGTAGCTAGAGGAATCCCTCCAAATTCTGTACTGTACCAACGATATTCTGTTGGAGAACCAGTACCTGTAGCGCCTATTACAACACTACCTGCACCACAATTTTCGCCATCAAAAACAGCTGTTATGTTTGCAGAACAACTAGCAACAACGGTAAATAAATAATCTTCTGTTTCACCGTAATAATCTATGTTTTGGCATGCGTCAAACACACTTATTGCTCCCGGATCATAAGGAGGTGTATTGTCGTCTTTGTTGATTCTAATTCTAACTCTATAATTACCAACAGGTTGTGCTGCAGGAATTACAAAACCAAATGTGGTTGAATAAGAAGCAATTCCACCTACATCATATACTAATTCTCCGGCATCTAAAAAGTCACCATCTCTGTTCCAGTCAACCCAAGCTTTTAAATATCCTCTATTGCTAGTTTGAGTTGCAATATTTACCCCTTCCCCTTGTGCTTGTCTAGAAACATTGGGTAGTGTAGTAAAGTTTTCATATCCTCGAGGAGTACTTGAATAAGTTGAGTTGTTAGAAACATCATTTAAAGTACCTACAAAACTAATGTTTGTAAAGTAGGTCAATGCTTCATAACCAACTCCAACAGACGGTGTACAATATACAGGATCTGCAGTTGTGGTTGTCGAAGTTCCATTTAGTGGAGATGTTGTATTATATAAAGGACCTCCAGTACAAACTGAATTATATGAATATACAAAGAAATAATAAGTTGTTGTAGGTGTTAATCCTGTAGCAACAAAAGTTGTTCCTGAACCTGTGCCTACAACAGTATTTCCTGCCCCAATTGTGTTTCCTATAACATAAGTTGTTCCGATCACTGGAGAAGGTGCAACGTTTGTAGTATTCATTACAATTAAATAATTATCTGCAGATGGTACAGCAGGTGCAAATAAACCTGAAATAAAGTTGCCGGATGGTGTTAACACAAGTGCTGTAGGTTGAGCTGTTGGTGTAACACATGGCACAGCAGGGTTAACAATTACTTTATAATCTTGAACGTCAGTTAATGTATTCGTATTACAAGGTGCTGCAGCTCCTTGACTATTAAAAGCTAACTCAACTCTTAATCGGGTAGGGTCTAATGCCGCTCCAACAGGAACTGTAAAGTTATTATTTAAGGTAACACTTTGGGCTGTTGCAACCGTTGATGTTGTAGATAATACGGTTTCAGAGGCAATATCAAAAACACCATTCTGATTCCAATCTATCCAAGCCGAAATGTTTTTTTGACTTGTTGTTGCATTATAGATAGTTACACTAATAGTATAGGTTAAAGTTTGCATTACATTTGTAGATACTGTTGGGAAATAATCGCGGTATCCACCCCAAGCACTATTACTTTGATTAATAGTATTTAAAGTAACGTTTGAAATATATGAACTTGCTGCTACACTACCACCTGCAGTACAATAGCTTAATATTGTTGTTGTGCTATCTGTAAGAGGTGTTGTTGTTAAATACAAAGGGCCACCTGTACACGCTGAACTTGTTGAAAACACAAAGAAATAGTATGTAGTTAAAGGAGATAATCCTGAGGCTACAAAGCTTGTATTTCCATCAATATCAATTACAGTATTACCCGCGCCAACAGTGCCTCCAATTGTGTATGTAGTTCCATCAACAGGTGATGGAGCAATACCAGTTGTGTTCATAACTACTAAGTAGCTGTCTGAAACAGGTATAGATGCTCCAAATGTACCATTTACAGTTGTGCCTCCTGGTGTTAATACAAGTGCTGTTGGTTGAGCAATTGGTGTTGTACAAACAGGATAACAAACACCTGAATATGTAACATTTAATTCAAAACCTGTATCTACATTTGAGACATCAGAAGTAAATTGAATTGTTATGGTTTGCCCTGGTGTTCCTATGAAGTTTATAGTTCCAGTGCCTGTATATGTAAATAATAAGGTACCGCCAATTCCTGAACCGTCGTATATATTAATAAAATCCCATGAATTTTCAACACTATAATTTCCAGTTAATGTAATTGTAGAGCCTATACCTGCATCTATAACAGTCCAATCATTTCTGTTGTTTGCATAGTTTGCATTGCTAGCGTGGTCTCTTAAAATTGCGTTAGTACCACAAGTTACATTATTGGTTCCAGCTCCAGTTACAAGTATAATATTACTTACCGTTAATGTTGCACCACTAGAAAAAGCAGAAGATCCACAAGCATTTGATGCAGAGGCTCTATATAAGTAACCATTCATTCCTATTGTAGCTCCGGTGATAGTTAATGTAGCTGTTGTAGCACCTGTATAAACTCCTCCATTAGTTATTGTAGTCCATGAGCCACCTCCATTTGTGCTTACTTCCCAAGTATAAGAAGAAGGGGAGTTGTTTGCTGTTACTGTAAAGTTTGCTGCGCCTCCAATAGATGTTGTAAAGTTTGCTGGGTTTGTTGTAATAGATGGAGTTGTTATTACTGTTATAGCTGTTGTAATACTACATGTTCCAATTGAATAAACTACCGTTGCAGTACCGGCTGTAACACCTGTTACTATTCCTGTTGGTGCTATAGTTGCAGATCCTGTGCCATTTGTAATGGACCAGGTTCCGCCAGCAGTTGCATTTGTAAATGCAGGAGTTGTACCTCCAACACATACTGTTGCACTACCACCACCAATTGCTGCTGGTAAAGGGTTTACTGTAAAAGTAGCTGCTGATGTTGCAGTACCACCTGGTGTTGTAACTTGTATAGTACCAGTAGTACCAGAACCAACCGTTATTGTTACTGTTGTTGCAGTATTACCCGTTATTGTTGCTGCAGTGCCGCCAATAGTAACGGTTGTTGCGCCAGTTAAATTAGTTCCGTTTATGACTAATGTTGAGCCAACACAACCACTAGTTGCTCCTAAACTTGTAATTGTAGGGGGTGCTGGTGAATAAACACAAATATCACCAGTCATATTATTATTGCTATTAAATCTTTGAATTCTAACTCTATATCTTTGACCAATTGTTGTGGCAAATGTTATGGTTTCATCTCCTCCAGCCCCAAATGCATCTGCACACGCAACAGATGTCATTGTAACCGCACAAGCGCCCTCAAAAAGTGTTAGAACAGCGTCTTGAGTATTTGGAGAATAAGTTATTATTGTTGTTGTGCTTGTTGCGTCAAACCAACCCCAAGCATCATCTAAATCAGCAGCATTGCAACCAGCTGCACTATTCCAATAATCAGTGTTATTAGTAGAGTCCCATGACTGAAAAGTACAAGTTGAGTTAACTGTTAGTTGGCCGCCTGCATTATTGTCGCAATCATTTCTTTGCCCAAAGACATCAGAAATTCCAATGAAAACAAACAATAACATCAACCAAGACGATAAAGAGTTGTTCCAGATTTTTTTTGAACAAGTCGCTGTTTGAGATGAAGTCGACTTAGCGATTTTTGATGCGTACTTTTTTTGCATAAAACTAAAATTTAATTAAAACAATTGGCTTGGGGAAGCTTATGTTTAGTAGTAAGTACTATATTTAAACATTTACTCAATTTTGTGAATCATTTAGGTTTTTTTAACTAAAAAGATGTCAACTTCGTAAATATACATATTTTTTTCTTAAAAATTAGAATAACTGTATACTTTTTTAGAATAACTGTTCAATGTGCAAATGTATATGGAATTTGTTCTCTTCAAAAATTTTATCGACGATATGTTTTGTTTTTACGTTTAAATCACAATTTTTGTTGTTTTTATATTTTTTTGTAACAAAAAAAATAAGAAAAAGATTACTTTTTATAACAAAATAGTTTTTTATTTTTTTGAAAATGAAACACTTACTTTATTTAGTTAAGAAGAAGATGTTTTTTTTATTTTTCTCGAATGAGAATGTTTGTTTTTGAAAATTAACTTGAAAAAAAGTTTTCAGTTTTATTTATTTAAGATAAAGTTCTTTAATGGTTACTAAAAAGTTAAATTTTTATTATAATTTGATGAAATTTATTGCATATATTTGCTCCGTAATTTATTTAATTTCAGTATTATGAGAAAAATTATATTTTCTTTATTTGCATTTTTGGGATGTTTTACTGCTTTCTCGCAGGTATATGTAAGTCCTAATAGCTATGTGTTTGTAAATAATCAGTTTATGTATGTTAAACAAGATATAAATTTACAAAATGATGGTAATTTCTTTTTGAGAAATAATTCACAATTATTACAGGGAACTACTGGTGCAGGAGCAAATACTGGAGCAGGAAAGTTATCTGTTTTTCAAGAAGGTACTGTAAATAATTTTCAATATAATTATTGGTGTTCGCCAGTAGGAAATGCTACGGTAACTGTAGGAAATGAAGCGTTTGGAATTACGATGTTACACCGTCCTACTACTTTAACAGCAAGTACTCCGGCAACCATATTACCAACAGGTAATTATAATGGTACTTCAAGTCCATTAGCAATTGCTCCTTATTGGATTTGGAGATTCGTAACATCAACTGCATATGCACAATGGGCTTATGTGGGATCTGGATCTACAATAAACCCAGGTGAAGGTTTTACTATGAAAGGAACTTCGGGTACTGATGCTACTATTGCAGATGTTGTTGAAAATGTTCAAAACAATTCGGGTAGTAGACAACGTTATGACTTTAGAGGAAAACCAAATGATGGAAATATGTCAGTAACGGTTGCTCCTGCAAATTTTACTCTTGTTGGAAACCCTTACCCAAGCGCAATAGATTTAAATGCTTATTTATTAGATCCTGCTAATGCGGCTCTAATTAATGGGCAGGCATATTTTTGGGAACAAGTAACTGTAAATTCTCACATATTAAATCAATACCAAGGAGGTTACGGTGTTTATAACCCTGGTACTTCAATTTATACGCCTGCTGCTTTTTGGACTTATGATGGTGCTGGAAATCAAACTGGTGGTATTCCTTTTGGAACTGGAAACTCATTTGAAAGAAGGTTTTCTCCAGTAGGTCAAGGTTTTATGGTGTATGGAACGGCAAGCGGAAATGTTACTATGAAAAATGCATTTAGAGTTTTTGTTAAAGAAGGAGTTGTTAGTCAATCACAATTTGCAAGAACAAATGAAAATTCATTATCAGATGTGTATAATACTGATTCTGAATTTTTCCCTGAAATACCAAATGTTGCAGGTATCGATTATACCCAAATTAAAAAAGGAACAGCACCTTACATTAGAATTCATGCTATGTACAATAATGGAGGCGTTCGTCCTACGACTATTGCATTTTTAGATACTGCTACTGATGGTTTTGATTATGGATCAGATGGTCGTTCTCCTTCGTCTGAAGCAGCTGAATTTTATTATGTGGTAAAAGATATGCCGCATGAATATGTAGCAACTGCAGTGCAATTTAATGTAGACAAAAGAATTCCTGTAGGTTTTAGATGTACTAGCGCAACTAATTTTAAAGTTCAAGTTAAAGATGTAGTCGATTTTGATGTTAATCAGGAAGTTTATTTACATGACAAACAATCAGATGTTTATTATGATATCAAGAATGGTATTTTTGATATGACACTTCCAGCTGGAGATAATAGAACTCAATTTGAAGTTACTTTTAAAAACACAACTTTATCAACACCAATCGAAGAAGTTGAATCTCTTTTTGTTGTTGCTCAAGATAACCAAAATGAAATGTTAACGTTATATAATTCAGAAGCTAAAGATATTACAGCCTTAGAATTATATGATGTTACAGGTAAACTTATATTAAAAAAAGAAAGTTTAGGTACTGCTCCAGAATATCGTTTTTCTACAGCAAGTTATAGTACGGGTGTATATGTTGTAAAATTAGCTACAAAAGACAATTTAAGTATTTCTAAGAAAATATCTATTTACAATAAATAATTATATGCTTTATAGTATATTTGAAAGCAGCTTTAATTAGCTGCTTTTTTTATGGAATCAATTAACCAAAAAATACAAATCACTTTCCCTAAAGATATTGAACTTTACATGAAGAGGGATGATTTGTTGCATCCTATTATTTCGGGAAATAAATTTAGAAAACTCAAATACAACATAGAGGAAGCAAAAAGATTAGGTTTTGCAACCTTGTTAACATTTGGAGGTGCTTTTTCTAATCATATTTTGGCTGTTGCAGGAGCTGGTGCCGAATATGGTTTTACAACTATTGGAGTAATAAGAGGAGAAGAATTAGAAAGTAAAATTCACGAAAACCCTACTTTAGTAAAAGCACAAGAATTAGGAATGCAGTTTTATTTTGTAAGTAGAACAGCATATCGAGATAAAGAAAGTTTGTTTTTTATTGCAAATTTGCAGAAAATATTTGGAAATTTTTACTTACTACCTGAAGGCGGCACAAATGAATTGGCTATAAAAGGATGTGAGGAAATTTTAACAAACGAAGATAAGCAATTTTTTACCCATGTAGTAAGTGCAGTTGGAACAGGTGGAACGTTTTCGGGAATAATTAATTCATCAAATCAAAAACAGCAACTTATTGGATTTTCTTCGTTAAAAGGTGCATTTTTATCTGATGTAATTCGTAATTTTGTAGTGAAAACCAATTGGGATATAAATGATGACTATCATTTTGGAGGATATGGTAAAGTTACAGATGAATTAATTGAGTTTTTAAATTCATTCTACAATCAAACTACTATTCCATTAGATCCTGTGTATACGGGCAAGATGGTTTTTGGTGTTTTAGATAAAATTAGGAATGGATATTTTCCTGAAAATTCTAAGATTTTAATGATTCACACTGGTGGTTTACAAGGAATTAAAGGCATGAATTTTGCTTTACGAAATAAGAATAAAGAAATAATAAATTATGATGAAAACTAAACTGGCTCTAATTTTATTAGCCCTTTTTATAGTAAGTTGTAGGAGTTCTCGACCAGTTGTAAGAACAACTACTAAAGCTAAAATTACTACTAAGAAAAAACCTGTAGCCCAGTCAAAAACTGAGACAAAAACAGTTATTATAAATACTTCAACGAATACAGATGCATCAAACAATTCTCAGGAAACTTTAGAGGCTACTTCAAGTGTTAAAACATATGCTGAAGAAATTAAATTGTATGTTGATAATTTCAAAGAAATTGCTCAAAATAATATGAGATCACTCGGAATTCCTGCAAGTATTACATTGGCGCAAGGGATTTTAGAATCGGGTGTGGGAAAAGGGAAATTAGCTCAAACAGCCAATAATCATTTCGGAATAAAATGTCATACAGGTTGGACAGGTGAAACTATTCATCATGATGATGATGCAGCCCAAGAATGTTTTAGAAAGTATAAACATCCTTCAGAATCCTATCGTGATCATTCTTTGTTTTTAACAACAAGAACGCGTTATTCAAAATTATTTAAATTAGATAAAGGCGATTATAAATCTTGGGCTAAAGGATTAAAAGAAGCGGGTTATGCTACAGATGTAAAATATCCGGATAAATTAATTGGATTAATTGAACGATACGAATTGTATAAATATGATAATGAAGTTTTAAGTAGAGACTATAATCCTAAAAATGAACAAGTAATTGTATTAGATAGTAATGAATACTATACTATTCAACAAGGGGATACTTTATATTCTTTGTCTAAACGATTTAATCTTTCGGTTAACGATTTAAAGAAATTAAACAATTTATCAGATAATACCATTTCTATTGGTCAAAAATTAAAAATAAAATAATGTTATATAAAAGAAGTAGCGAATTATTTATAGAAGCGAATAAAGTTATACCAGGTGGAGTAAATTCTCCGGTTAGAGCTTTTAAAGGAGTAGGAGGAACTCCTATATTTGTAAAAGAAGCAAAAGGAGCTTATTTATATGATGAAGATGGAAACCGTTTAATTGATTATATTAATTCTTGGGGTCCAATGATTTTAGGTCATGCTTATGAACCTGTTGTAAATGCAGTAATCGAAAAAGCTAAAAAAGGAACTTCTTTTGGTATGCCTACCGAGCTAGAAACTCAAATTGCACAGTTGGCTATTTCAATGGTTCCAAATATAGATAAAATTAGATTTGTTAATTCAGGCACTGAAGCTTGCATGAGTGCCATTCGATTAGCACGTGGTTATACTAAACGCGATAAAATCATCAAATTTTCAGGATGCTATCACGGACATTCAGATTCGTTTTTAATTGCTGCCGGAAGCGGTCTCAGTACTTTTGGTGTGCCAAATAGTCCAGGGGTTACAGAAGGGACAGCAAAAGACACCTTGTTAGCTGCTTATAATGATATTGAAAATGTAAAAGCATTGTTTGAAGCTAATAAAAACGAAATTGCTGCAATTATTGTAGAGCCTGTGGCAGGAAATATGGGTTGTATCCCTCCAAATAAAGGTTTTTTAGAAGGTTTAAGAGCGCTTTGTTCTGAGTTTGGAGCAATGTTAATATTTGATGAAGTTATGACTGGATTTCGCTTGGCAAAAGGCGGTGTTCAAGAGTTATTCAAAATTCAAGCTGATATTGTTTGCTTTGGAAAAGTAATAGGAGGTGGATTACCTGTTGGAGCTTTTGCTGCAAGAGAGGAGATTATGAATTATTTAGCACCAATTGGGCCTGTTTATCAAGCAGGAACTTTATCTGGCAATCCACTAGCAATGGCTGCTGGATTAGAAATGTTGAAGGCATTGAATGCAGATTCTGAAATTTTTACTCGTTTAGAACAAAAAACGGCTTATTTAGAAAATGGAATTCAAAAAGTGCTTACTGAGGAAGGAATTACTTTTACAATTAATAGAGTTGGTTCGATGATTTCGGTTCATTTTGATGCGAATCCGGTTTATGATTTTGCCACCGCTAAAAAGGGTGATAACGAAACCTTTAAAAAATTCTTTCATGGCTTGTTAAAAAGAGGTGTTTATATTGCACCTTCGGCCTATGAAACGTGGTTTATTACAGATGCATTAACCTATGACGATTTAGATTTTACAATTAATGCTATAAAAGAGGTAGCAAAAGAGTTATAAAATGAGAAAAAAAAAATCCCGATTTTATGAGGGCACTGAAAAAGTTCCTTTAAATAATAATTGCAATAATTTAAGGAGTAGAA
>NZ_WIBH01000030.1:0-2454 GCF_009495795.1 Flavobacterium sp. LMO6
AACACCAAGCCATTACAAATATAACAAAACATTCCATTCAGCAGCGGATTTTCCGCAGGAAAATCCGAAAGTAGCCATTGAAGCAAACCGCTGTTGTGCATTGTTTTTATTCGTTATTCAGGTTTTCAAATGTTTTCAAGCAATTTATTAAAACTGCCATATTTTTTTTCAAGTCAGTCGTTTTAGAAGCAACAGCATTTAAATTATAAAATTCTCCTTTATTATTCCCTTCAACAATTAGACTTATAATTTCCGCTTCTCCATAAGTTTCAGTATTTGATACTGTATGTATGAAATATGCTTCTTTATCAAGAATTTTTGTTAATCCTGATTCCAAAATAGTTTTGTCTCCGAAATTATTCTCAACAACATTTAGACAATATTCAAATTCAGATTTTAAATCTTTCTTTTCTCCAAAACTCTTAATCTTTTGTATAGAAATTAAATCAGAAAATCCATTTTCATATTGTTTGGAATTAGCCTCAATACCCAATAATATATTATCATTTTCATATCCATCAGATTTCCATTCCCAATTCATAGGAATAAACAAAGAGAAATCATTGTTGGGATGTGTAATTTTTTGTTTTGCAAATTTCACAGGATAATTCGCATATTGTTCTAACGTGTTTGGCTTATTAGAACACGAAACGATTAAAATCAGAATGATAAATTTATTTATGAATTTCATTTTTCTCAAATAATGCACAACGTTTTGCAGCTAAAAAATAGTGGCGACGAGCCAAAACCAAGCCAAAACAAATATAACGCAAACTTTTGAATTTTCGGAGAAAATTCGGAAGTTTGCCCTTGCCTTAGCCATTTTTTTTAACTGCTGTTAGCTGTAGTATTTTATTTCGTTTTCCTTTATTTTTCCTTTGTAAAAAGTTACATCATATTCAAATTCAAATAGATTAATAAAATTTCCGTTTTCAGGCACTAGCATTATAGTGTAAAGAATATCCAGCTTATCAAAAAGTAAATCAAAATTACGTAATAATAATTCAGCATTTAATTCCAACCAATCATCTTTTTCAATAAGTAATACATTCTTAATTAAAATTTTTTTCGAATTCTGTTCCAAAACCCATTTTTTAATTACGTTTTTCACATTTAATTCCTCTTCGGTAGATTTATATCTTAATTCCGTATAAATTGGTTTTTCAGGTTTGTCATATATAGCTGGACTTACAATATTATCAATGCTAATTTCAGAGGAAACAATTTTTACTAATCCAGATTCAATTCTATTAAGCGCAAACAAAAATTCATTCAAATCGCTTAACCTTTTTTCAAGTTCAATACGATTTTTGTATTCAGTTCTTTTTTTCTTTAAAAATTCTAATCTCTCTGTTTTGTTCATATTACAGCTAACGTGTTGCCGCTTGTGGCAGTTGCGTAAATTTAAGACAAAAGATTACAAGTACAAAACTCCTCGTGGAATTTTCGGAGAAAATTCCGAACACAAACCATACCTAGCAATTGCTACAAATGGCTGTTGTATCACGTTGTTTTAAAATCCATATTTAGCTTTCACTAAACTATCTTTTTTTTCTTTTAATTCCAATGGCGGCAGTCCAATCGAGATACGGTTGCTATCAACTTTTTTTAAGTCGTCAATCATATTGGCATATCCACCACCTTGAGCTCCATAAGTTCCGTAAATCTGTGGTTCTCCATTGTATAAGTAATACTGATCTATAATTCTTCCAAGAGTTAAAGGAGATGCGGTTCCATTTTTTACAAATTCTTTAATTTTTGGCACAAAGTAATTTATTCTTATACTATCATCAGTATGTAGTAACATAAGTTCAACGTCAACATGATTGTCCATATTAGGTTGTCCTACAATTCTCTCCGTTGGATAACCGACTGTTTTAAATATTTCTATTAAACGCTTTTCATGAATTTTATCAATACTATCTTGTTTAGCGATATTTTCTTTGTAATTTTTATTTCGGTACATTTGGTCAGCTCTTTTCATTGAAATTAATTCATCTCTAAGTTTGAAATCAGCATTTGTTTCAAATTGTTTTCGTAAAATATCGTACTCTTTAATTAGTTTTTTACCGTAGTTTGATGATAAAAAATCATTAAAATTTTCGTTATTTTCAAATCTATTTAACTTAACTCCGTTTAGAATTTGTTTTTTAGCATATTCATAGGTGATGTCAAATTTTTTTAAAATAGCAGTACTTTCTGTGAATTTTGAAATTTCGTTAAAAGTAAAAGTGTTTTTTGCTTCACACTTTTTAAAAGTAATTAGATATAGATCAAATGCTTTTTCATAGTTTCCAGTTTCATATTCCAAATCAGCTTTATACATAGTTTGGTAATAGTCTTCAATATAATTACACTCAGTTATTTTAATTGTTTTACAACTAACAATAACTATTAAAATTAAAACAGATATTCGATTCATTTTTTACAATGTGGTACAACGTTTCGCGGCTT
>NZ_WIBH01000031.1:0-2277 GCF_009495795.1 Flavobacterium sp. LMO6
TTCTTAGTTGCAATGTTATTGTCTGCATCTTGAATACGAACCATGTACATTCCAGCAGCTAAATCAGAAACATTGATTTGTTTTTGATTTGAAGACAATACTTTTTGCCCTTGAATATTATAAATTTCAACTGATTTTAATTCCAAAGCAGTTTCAATGTTTAATATATTATGAACAGGGTTTGGATACAATGCAACTTCTAAATTGTTTGAATTAAAGCTTTCTGAAGTCAAAGCGTTGTTTGTGTATAAGCTAGAAACTTCTGTTGCATTTAAAGCGTAATTATAAATTTTTAGGTCATCAATTGCACCATTAAAATAGTTATAACCAGCACCTTCTGTTAATCCAAGTTTAAAAATATTTGAGTTATTTATTGTATTAAAAGCTTTTACACCTGAACTAAATAAAACACCATTTTTATATACTTTCGCTGTTGTTCCATCATAAGTACAAACATAATGTATCCAAGTATTGTTTGTATTTGTATCTGCTGTTTCTAAATTAGCTCCTGCATTAGCAAAGTAAAGTGTTGTTGTTGGTCTAAAAGCTAGTCCGTTGCCATTTGCTGAATTTCCATAATGAAACACATAATTAATTTGACTATTAAGAACATTCGTTTTTGCCCACACAGAAATTGTTCTACTTGTAGAGTTGTAAGGTAGTCCTAAAATAGTTGCAAATGTTCCTTGATTATTTATACTAAGTGCTGCTGATATATTTCCATGTCTGTCTGTTGTAAATGAAGTTCCTGCATTTGCTTGAAATGGATTAGTCCCTAAAATATTATTATACGTATTATCAAAATTATATTCTGCAATCGCCACTAATGCCGTTGTTGTAAAACTACCTATTGCACTTGTCGTTGTACCGGCAGAATTTGAAGCTTCTATTTGATAGTAGTAAGTTGTATTTGATGATAATCCTTGAATTTGTGCAGAGCCAGACGTTGCCAATGAACCACTTGCAGAAAAACCCGTTACTTGACTTGATAAATTTCCACTTGTTAAACCGTACTTTACAATTGAAGTTGTAGCGCCATTATTAGCATTTAAACTATAATTTACAGTTGCTTCATTTGTTAAAATTGTAGGGACTGAAATTAAAGAAATTGTTGGCGCCGTTATTGGCAATGAATTGTTTGTATATAAACTAGTTACATCTGCTTGACTTAATGCATAATTATAAATTTTCAGATCATCTATGGCACCATTAAAATAATTTACCCCACCCGATTCGGTCAAACCAAGTCTAAAGGTATTTGAATTATTTATTATGTTCCATGCTAGAGCACTGTCAGAAAGCAAAACTCCGTCTTTGTAAACTTTCGCTGTAGTGCCGTCATATGTACAAACATAATGTGCCCAAGGTGCACTTATGCTTGAAGCTGCCGTTAAATTTCCTCCTGAACCAGCAAAAAAAAGTGTTTCAGCCGTTCTGAAAGCAAGTCCATTACCACCAGCGGTATTACCATAATGAAAAACATAGTTAATAGTAGGGTTTATAACATTAGCTTTTGCCCAAACAGATATTGATTTACTGCTTGCACCATAAGGAAGTCCTGGAAAATTAGCCGTAGTCCCTGTATTATTTATATTAATAGCACCATTTGCATTTCCGAATCGATCTGTAGCGAAAGAAGTTCCTGCATTTGATAAAAATGGATTGCGACCTATAGTATTGTTGTAAGTACTATCAAAATTATACTCGGCAATAGCGTGAGGTAAACTTTCTTGTACTGAAAAATTATCCATAAAAAAAGTAAATGTGCCGCTTGTGCAATACAAAGTTACTTTAAAAACTACATTAGTTCCCGCTGGGATAGTTCCTGCTGGAATTATAGCTGCAAGTCCAAAACAAGTTGGTGACATTACATTATTTGTAAGATCAATCCAGCTATTGGTAGCGAAATTATAATATTGAAGGTATATAACTGCATCCCCAGCTTGATTACTTCTCTTGTAGTCACAAGAAAATGTTATTGTTCCTCCAGTTGAAACATAGGTTGGAGTGGAAATTGAGGCACCTGAACCGAGTCCAAAAGTGTTGAAAAAACTAGAATAAGAACCTGAACAGGAAGATGTATTGGAAACATTGAAACCATTGTTGCCCCAACCAGCAGGGATAGTTCCAGATTCAAATCCTTCAACCACATTGATTTGCGCATTTCCAAACGAAAACACAAAAAAGAAAAATAATAGTAATCTTGTTTTCATGACATGTAATTTTAAAGTTTGATTCAAAAGTACTTGAGTAAAATCATCTTTATAATAGTGAGTT
>NZ_WIBH01000032.1:0-2215 GCF_009495795.1 Flavobacterium sp. LMO6
GAACGTTTAACTATACTGTAACTACAACAGGAGGATGTCCACCAGCAACAGCTACCGGAACTATAACTGTTAATCCAACAGCTACGCCAGTTACCGGATTTAGTTATTCAACACCAGTTTGTATAAACAGTACAAATCCAACTCCAACTCCAGTAGCAGGATTTACTACAGGAGGTGTTTATAGTTCAACTTTAGGATTAACTATTAATAGTTCAACCGGAGAAATTGATTTAGCATCAAGTACTGCAGGAACATATACAGTTACTTATTTTTATGGAGCAACGGCTTGTGGTGCAGCAGGCAGTAGTACTTTTAATATTACTATACTTCCACAAAATGTCATTGCCTCAGGAACAAACCAAACGGTTTGTATCAATAGTGCTATTACGAATATCGCTTTAGCAACAACAGGAGCTACAGGTGCAACATTTGCTGGATTGCCAGCAGGTGTTACAGGTTCATGGTCAGGAAACGTTGCAACCATTAGTGGTACACCAACTGTTTCAGGAACTTTTAACTATACTGTAACTACAACAGGAGGATGTCCACCAGCAACAGCTACCGGAGCCATTACTGTTACGCCATTAAACACGATTGCTGCAGGTACGAATCAAACGGTTTGTATCAATAGTGCAATAACAAATATTACTTTAGCCACTACAGGTGCAACTGGAGTAACATTTGCTGGATTGCCAGCAGGTGTTACCGGTTCATGGGCAGGTAATGTGGCTACCATTAGTGGTACACCAACTGTTTCAGGAACTTTTAACTATACTGTAACTACAACAGGAGGATGTCCACCAGCAACAGCTACCGGAACAATCACTGTTACGCCATTAAACACGATTGCCTCAGGAACAAATCAAACGGTTTGTATCAATAGTGCTATTACGAATATCGCCTTAGCAACAACAGGAGCTACAGGCGCAACATTTGCTGGATTGCCAGCAGGCGTTACAGGTTCATGGTCAGGTAATGTGGCTACCATTAGTGGTACACCAACTGTTTCAGGAACGTTCAACTATACTGTAACTACTACAGGTGGTTGTCCACCAGCGACAACAACCGGAACAATTACAGTTACACCATTAAATACAATTGCTGCAGGTACGAATCAAACGGTTTGTATCAATAGTGCTATTACGAATATTGCCTTAGCAACAACAGGAGCTACAGGCGCAACATTTGCTGGATTGCCAGCAGGAGTTACAGGTTCGTGGGCAGGAAACGTTGCAACCATTAGTGGTACACCAACTGTTTCAGGAACGTTTAACTATACTGTAACTACAACAGGAGGATGTCCACCAGCAACAGCTACCGGTACAATCACTGTTACGCCATTAAACACGATTGCCTCAGGAACAAACCAAACGGTTTGTATCAATAGTGCTATTACGAATATTGCCTTAGCAACAACAGGAGCTACAGGCGCAACATTTGCTGGATTGCCAGCAGGCGTTAACGGTTCATGGGTAGGAAACGTTGCAACCATTAGTGGTACACCAACAGCATCAGGAACATTCAACTATACTGTAACTACAACAGGAGGATGTCCACCAGCAACAGCTACCGGAACCATTACGGTTACGCCATTAAACACGATTGCCTCAGGAACAAACCAAACGGTTTGTATCAATAGTGCTATCACGAATATTGCTTTAGCAACAACAGGAGCTACAGGCGCAACATTTACAGGATTACCACCAGGAGTTACTGGTTCATGGGCAGGAAATAATGTTACAATTACTGGTACTGCTACTTTAGCAGGAACGTTTAACTATACCGTAACTACAACAGGAGGGTGTCCACCAGCAACAGCTACCGGAACTATTACTGTTAATCCACTACCTCTTCCAGTTACAGGATTTAGTTATTCAACACCAGTTTGTATAAACAGTACAAATCCAACTCCAACTCCAGTAGCAGGATTTACTACAGGAGGTGTTTATAGTTCAACTTTAGGATTAACTATTAATAGTTCAACCGGAGAAATTGATTTAGCATCAAGTACTGCAGGAACATATACAGTTACTTATTTTTATGGAGCAACGGCTTGTGGTGCAGCAGGCAGTAGTACTTTTAATATTACTATACTTCCACAAAATGTCATTGCCTCAGGAACAAATCAAACGGTTTGTATCAATAGTGCTATTACGAATATTGCCTTAGCAACAACAGGAGCTACAGGCGCAACATTTGCTGGATTGCCAGCAGG
>NZ_WIBH01000033.1:0-2150 GCF_009495795.1 Flavobacterium sp. LMO6
TTACAAATATAACAAAACATTCCATTCAGCAGCGGATTTTCCGTAGGAAAATCCGTAAGTAGCCATTGAAGCAAACCGCTGTTACCAGTAGGTTTAATGTAAAGTTACAGTTTCATATAATGATTGACACCAATCAATAATTTCACCAGCTTTATTTAATTCAACAGTATAATATTTTCCGCTGTTTTGATATTTTTCGTGTACAATAACAAAAATTCTGTCTTCATATACTTTTGGATAATGAACAAATAACTTAGGAAAATTTCCACGATTAAATTTTCTGATTTTAAATTTTTTTTTGTCAACATTTGTTAAATCGAGTTCCAATCTCATATCTTCAAATCTCCTCCAATATTTTGAATATTCTAACTTTTCAATATTTTTACCATAATTTGGAAGCTTTGTCTTTAAGCAATCAGATGGGACATAATAAATTTCTTCACCAGAATCATAGTTAAGAGATTTAAACACAATTATTTTCCTTTCAACAGGATATATTTCAAGAATAGTGTCTTTATAGAAATTAAAAGCTAATTGTTCGTAGAAAGGATATTCTGATTGTGAAAAACAATTTACATTTATTGACAGGAAAAAAATAATTGTAGCTAAAATTCTATTGTTCATTTTATGTAGATTTTCAAAACTTACTGGTAACGTTTCGCGGCTTGAAAATTGTGGCGAAAAACCAGCACCAAGCCTTCACAAATATACACAAAACTTTAAATTTAGCAACTGCGCCATTTCAAAAATTCCCGAAACTAGCCATATTTTTAAACCGCTGTTGTAGGCTGCATAATATTTTCGGAACTTAAAAAACTCAACGCAAAGTTTTCCACAAAGTTCGGATTGTCACGCAAAGCATATTTTCACGCAACGTTTAGTTTCAGTTTTTAATTTCACAACGGATTTTCCCGAAAACGTATCTTCAGCACAAAGTTTATCGACAAAGTTCGGTTCGGTTTTCAACTATCACGCAAAATTTTTCGGTAACAATTTCAATAAATTTCTTTCGGAAAAAATAGGAGAGAAGCTTTCAGCGTAAGTTCGGAAAATATGTTGCACACAACGTTTTGCGGCTTGCTCTCAGTGGCGTTGCACCAACACCAAGCCATTACAAATATAACAAAACAATCCATTCAGCAGCGGATTTTCCGCAGGAAAATCCGGAAGTAGCCATTGAAGCAAACCGCTGTTATAAGTTGTTTTTTAAAATATATCCCACCATTTTTTCCTTTTTGTCAATTGTTTGATTGTTATTATCTTTTTTGGTTTTGGTTTGGATATTTCTGATTTAAATTGATTATCAACATCAGATTTCATATTCCAGCCAGCTGTTGATGATGGTTTGAACAAGTAACCTTCACCACTGTAATTATTAATATCATAATTTTTTTCAATAGATATATTACACGCATATTCATAAAGTTCAGAATAATTTTTTTTAAAAAGGTCTGGTGCATACCAAACTATTTTTGGACTATCATTCCAATTACCATAATTACAAATTAATACTTCCGAATTTATGAAATCTTCTTTTGTTGGTTTAGTTTTTAAGTTTAGTCTTGTAGTTGCTATTAAATTATAAGCTGTTTTGGGATTATTATCTTCAGCAAGTACAATTGAACCGCCATAATTACCATTTTCTAAAAGAAAAATGAAGCAATCACCTTTTTTAAAAACAGGAGTTTTAAGTTTTTCTTTTTTCCTTGGTTTAGGTTTTTCCCTATCACTTTTTAATTTTACAAGAAATTTATCGAGTGCTATTTTTCTTTTAGTCAAACTTTGTTTATCTGCACCAAGTTCAGCCCAAAGTTTAATGTCATCACCAGAATTAATTATATTTTCTACTTTTTTTAATATATTTTCATCGAGTGTTTTTGTTTCCCATTGCGCAAGAGCAATGGCAAACCAAAAATCATTTTTCTCAGAATCAATTTCAAGTATTTCGAAATTTTCAGTTAAAATTTTTTCAGTAATTTCTTTAGGATTTTCTCCATAGTTATAAAGTTCAAAAAAATCTCCATAAACATCGGAAAATGCATCACTATCTTTTATTGCTGTACTCCAATTACCCATAGTTTTTTTAAAATAACTTATAACGTTTCGCGGCTTGAAAATTGTGGCGAAAAACCAGCACCAAGCCTTCACAA
>NZ_WIBH01000034.1:0-1978 GCF_009495795.1 Flavobacterium sp. LMO6
AAAACATTCCATTCAGCAGCGGATTTTCCGTAGGAAAATCCGGAAGTAGCCATTGAAGCAAACCGCTGTTAGTGGCTGGCTTTTAATATTGGATTTACAATTTCTAATATTTTTCCAGTTCCAATTATATTTGAGCCTTCTCGAAAATCAAATTCCAAATTCTCGAATAGTTGACCTTTAAAATATTCCGTCGCGATGATTTTAATTTCCGCTCTGACACTTTCTCCAGGGAATACCTTTTCTTGATCAATAAAAGTTTGAAAACCACACGTCAACATATTGTCAAATGGAAATTTTATATCTGGTCTATATCCAGAATATATTGCAGTTTTTCGACCCCCTTCTTCAGCAGTTCTGTATTTCAAGATTGCTATAAAATCAGGTTTGATTTTTACGCTTAAGTTGTCTAATTCCGGACTCGCATTTACTCTTGACATAAACCAAACCGTTCCTTTAGTTCTCCATATTTTATTTGCGAAAAGTATTCCTATAACAACTCCAACAAAACATATGCAAAGTGCAATTATTAAATTAGTCAAGTTTTGATTTCGGAAATAAATGAAAGCTCCAATTCCACTACAAATCAGAGTAGGCGATGCAACAATTTGCAACCATCCAATTACTTCAGTTATATTTTCAAAAACTTTAAAAATTTTCATTTGTGCGATTTTTGTTAAGCTTGCCACTAACGTGTTGCCGCTTGTGGCAGTTGCGTAAATTTAAGACAAAAGATTACAAGTACAAAACTCCTCGTGGAATTTTCGGAGAAAATTCCGAACACAAGCCAAGCCTAGCAATTGCTACAAACGGCTGTTAGCAAATCGGTTTTATTTTTCCCTTAACTTTTTCATTAGAATAGGAAATTCCTTTTCGGCTATTTTGTTGTCCATTTTCCCATCCTTATTATTATCTCCATATTCTAAACCAGTTTTAATATAATCTTCAATACCATACAATTCTTTATGGTCTAGATTGTCTATCATTTTATTAAAATTGTTTTCTCCAATTTTGTAAATAATCTGCGTAATTATAAATCCTTTATCATAACATCCAGCAGCATCTCCACAAGGAAAATGATTAAGCCTTCTCAAAGAATTATAATCACCGTTTATTGTTTTCCTAATAATTGTGTCAAGCTTTTTATTTTCCGCAAAATTTTGATTTTCGAGTAAAGTCACGCCAATTTCAATACCTTCAATATTATTCTTTTTACAAGAAATGAAAATGAATAGTAGTGAAATTAATATTAGGTTTTTCATTGAGCAGGATTTGTAAACTGTTTGCTAACGTGTTGCCGCTTGTGGCAGTTGCGTAAATTTATAACAAAAGATTACAAGTACAAAACTCCTCGTGGAATTTTCGGAGAAAATTCCGAACACAAGCCAAGCCTAGCAATTGCAACAAACGGCTGTTATGTGTTGTTTTTATTTTTCACTACCCTTTATTATCTTCAATTCGGTATATCTGAATACTTTTGCTTTTTCTAAATCTTCTTCCATTTTTCTAGTAATATGTGGATAATCTTTCTTTTTATAAAATTGTCCCTTTACTATAATTTTATCATGTGGATTATAATCGTTTGGAATAATTAATTTGTCATCTGCAGGTTCTATAAAAATACAATTTTCAATACTTGTTCCATATTTATTTAAATCTGTAGTTGTAATCCAATTTGCACATGCACAGCCCCAAATTATATAATTTAATTCAAGTTCTTTTATTTCATTTTCTAAAGTATTAGTAGAGTCAGAAATAATTGTTCCTTGTAATATTATATTTCGTTTTCGTTTTGGTTTTTCTGTTTTAATTTCTTCTGTTTTATATATATTATCTTGTTTTTTTTCTTTCACATTTTCACAAGACATAAAACTAAATACTAATATTAATGATAAATATTTCATAAGTTTTTTTTTAAAATAACACATAACGTTTCGCGGCTTGAAAATTGTGGCGAAAAACCAGCACCAAGCCTTCACAA
>NZ_WIBH01000035.1:0-1800 GCF_009495795.1 Flavobacterium sp. LMO6
TTCTACTCCTTAAATTATTGCAATTATTATTTAAAGGAACTTTTTCAGTGCCCTCGATTTTCGTACTGACTTTTTTAATAATTTGGACAATCGGATTTATATATGAACACGGTATATTATTTGGACTTTCTTCAGCGATATTGTTTATTCTATTTTTGGGATTTATTCATAAAAAACTAATGGAATTAAGTCTTAACGAAATAACTGAGTTAATAAAAAAATAAAAACTGGTTACAACAGCCGTTTGTAGCAATTGCTAGGCTTGGCTTGTGTTCGGAATTTTCTCCGAAAATTCCACGAGTAGTTTTGTACTTGTAAAGTTTTGTTATAAATTTACGCAACTGCCACAAGCGGCCTAACGTTAGCAGTAACCTTCAGAACAAATAAATTCCAAAAAATGAAGAAAATCTTTTTCGCACTTATTCTCTTAAATTCAATAATTACATTTGGACAAAAAGATTGTGGATATAAAATTGACGAAGAAAAGGTTCTAAAAAATATTAATCTTGATTTTTTTACAACCAAACTTCGAAATGAAAAGTTTGAAATAACAAATAAAAAAGAAAGTATTCCGAAAAAAATTCAGGAACAATTGGAATGTTTAAATGGTGAATTTTCAATTGCTAATCCAAACGAAAAATATAAAAATAATGATATAATCGATGAAAACGAAAAGTTACCAAGAAGAGGACTGCAATTTTTAGCAATAAGTGATAAGACAATAGTTCTTGTATATAAAATGTCAGTTGGTCCAGGTATAAGTACAAAATATGTCTTTATAGATTATGATTCTAATGGTATTAAAGATTTTTGGTGTGGAAATGGAATTAGAGAAGTGTCTAAAATTGAACAATTAATAACTTTGATTGAAAAATATAAAAACGAACCTTTCCCAATTGGGCTACAATCTAATTTATTCTATTTTTAAAAGGCTCCTGCTAACAGCGGTTTGCTTCAATGGCTATTTCCGGATTTTCCTACGGAAAATCCGCTGCTGAATGGAATGTTTTGTTATATTTGTAATGGCTTGGTGTTGGTTCAACGCCACTGAGAGCAAGCCTCAGAACGTTGGCTGTAATTAATGTGAATCACTTTTATGAAAAATAATCTAACCAATATTATTCTTTTTTTCATATTCCTATTAGTACTTTTTTTATTAATGGATACAACTAACCTAATAAATGTCCCTGATTTTATAGATTATACATTTTTCTCTCTAGCGTTTATTATTTCAGGCATTTTTCTACATTACTATATAGGCAAAAATTGGATTAAAGAATTTAAATCTTCATTATATTTTATCTTTACTTTATTAATGATTACTTTACCACTGAGTGTTATTTTTATTTCGATTTTTAAAGTTTCTATTATATATTACAATCACAAAAAAGGAGAAACCTCAAAAGAAAAATGCTTAGTAGAAAAGGTGTCTTCTGGAAAATATCGTTCTTTATCTTATAAATTTAGAGGAAAAACGTATTCCACAAAACTATTTAATTACCAAGATTATAAAAATTGTGATTTTGATTGCTATATTGAGTTAACTCTTGAGAAAAAACCACTTGGAATGTTTTATATACTGAATATTGAAAAAACTAAATATAAAAATTAACTACAGCCAACAGCAGTTAAAAAAAATGGCTTAGGCAAGGGCATACTTCCGAATTTTCTCCGAAAATTCAAAAGTTTGCGTTATATTTGTTTTGGCTTGGTTTTGGCTCGTCGCCACTTCTTTTAGCTGCAACACGTTGTAACTAATAGCTTTCCGAATTGAACGAATGTGTTTAATGTTGGAAATTT
>NZ_WIBH01000036.1:0-1746 GCF_009495795.1 Flavobacterium sp. LMO6
ATAAATTTTCATATTTTCTTTTTTACGATTTTTGGAAGTATAGCCTATAACGTTTGGCAGCTTGGCGAAGTGGCGGAAATCGAAGCACAAAAGTTCGGTTTTGCACAAAAATTCAATCGAAGAACTGCCGTTGAATTTAGCACTGAAACCGCCATTTTGCCAAACTGCTGTTATGCCTAGTTTTTCTTCTTTTCGAGTTGTTTCGCAAACTTATTGTCTGTTTTCGTTGGACTATTTTCTAATGCTCTTATTATAACGTCTTTTAGATCTTCTACTTCGCTATACTTTTCTAATATAGGTTTTAGATTTTCCATTTTCTGCATAGAAATTGACGAAATTACCCAACCTTTAGAATTATTATCCCAAGAGTTTAAAAACTCAATTAGTTTAGCTTGCAATTTTTCGTCTTTTTCAAAGTTTGCTAAACATTGTATAGCCAAAATTTGTTGGTTTTTATTTTCTGAGTCTATAAATTTCCAACAAGTTTTTTTGACAGCATTTGTATCATATTTAATATACATATTTATCAAAATATCAACAGGCAATCCTTTTGGGAATGATGAGAATAAAACAAATAAATCATCAGATGCTTTTCCGCAATTATTTGCCATTAATGCAGTTGTGCTCCAAGTTTTTAAAAGTGAACTTTCATTTGAGTTAATTCTGTGGATTAGTTCGTTGTTAAAAGTACTGTCATTTGCAACTCCAATCAATCTGTACGCTAAAACACGTTTTTCAGTAGTTTCAGAATTAAATAGTTTTTCAATGTTTTTAAAATATGAAGAGCATTTATTCAAATTTTTCAAACTGTCCTTTGCTTCATATTCAAAAAGCAAATTGTTAATTCTGTAAAAATCTTCTTCTACAAACTTTTCATTGTTAGAAGCTTCAAAAATTTCTTTGTCCAATAAATTTGGAATTTGGCATTCTTGTCCATTCGAGATATTAATTATAAAAATTAATAGAATTGAAAGTGAAAATTTATTCATTAATTGTCTGTTTTTCTCGTTTCGTTTAAAATTAGGCATAACGTTCTGCGGCTTGCTCTCAGTGGCGTTGAATCAACACCAAGCCATTACAAATATAACAAAACATTCCATTCAGCAGCGGATTTTCCGTAGGAAAATCCGGAAGTAGCCATTGAAGCAAACCGCTGTTGTAGCACGTTTTTTATTTACTATTATTCCATTCTTCATTTTCTTTCCAAATCAATTCCTCATCTTTTATGTCATAACAGTATTTACTCAGATTTTCAATTAATTCGGCAAAATCTATTGATGTCTCGATTTTATATTTCAAAAAATCAGCCTCAACAAACTGCGTTAAAATGTCATCATCTTTCTCAATGCAATTTTTAATTTTTGCTTTTAATTCGGTCAATTTATATGTACCAATTTTTTTCCAGAATAAGGTAACTTCAAATGACGGATTATAAATAGTTTTAGCTAAAAATCTATTCCATTTGGTGTTTTTGAATTTGTCGTTTTTTTGCTCCAAATTCCATATTTCCATTTTATCTGAATACATTTCTGCATCACTACTATCTTGAATTAGACTGTATGCACTTGTCCTCTCAAAATATTTAATAGTTTCCTTATTAATGATTTCAATTCCTACGTTTTTATAGATTGAAATCAGAGGAAGTTCAGGCGAATTTGATATTTGATTTGTGTTTGTCATTAAAATGTGTTACAACGTTTCGCGGCTTGAAAATTGTGGCGAAAAACCAGCACCAAGCCAACACAA
>NZ_WIBH01000037.1:0-1674 GCF_009495795.1 Flavobacterium sp. LMO6
TCTGGTGTTCCATACTCATCTCCGTTTACTGATACTTTCCAAATGTCTTCTCCTCCAAAACCACCTGGCATGTTCGATGAGAAGTACAATGTTTTTCCATCTTTACTAATGCTTGGATTTCTTACATCATACGCTTTATTGTTAAATGGTAATGGTTTTGCGTTTACCCATTTATCACCTTCTTTAGTAGCTTTATAAAGATAAATTTTACCAAATTTTGCATTCTTTGGTTTGTCTTTTGTAAACTCTTTTTCATTAAAACTCTCGCTGCCGTAATACATCGTAGTTCCATCACTTGATATACTTGCAGGACCATCGTGCCATTTCGTATTTATATTCTCAACTGCTACTGCATCGCTAATGGTGCCATTAGCATTATACGTTGCTTTATAAATATCTAAGTATGGCTCTTCGTTCCATCCGTTAGTTTTTCTTGAATTATTTCTTGAACTTGAAAAATATACATTGTTATCATTGGTAAGTACAGCTCCAAAGTCTGTTTTATCACTACTTACATCTGATTTGGCAATATCATATAATTTAGTTTGTCCTTTTAATTCTGGAAGGTAATTTGGCTTACTTACAAATGCTTTAGCTCTTTGGTCATTGGGTGCCAATTGTGCAAATTGTTGCATTTGTTTGTCTGACTCATTGAAGTTTCCTTCAGCCTTTAGCATTTGAGCATATTTATAATACGTTTCCGCATCTTGCTTCTGCTCTACTACTTTTGCATACCATTTTACCGCTTCTTTGGTATTAAAAACATTATAGTAGCTTTCTGCTAATTGTTTATAAACGTAGCTATCGGCTTTATTACCTTCTGCTAATTTTAAATATTCTTTGGCTGCATCAACGTATTCGTATCTATCGAACAACTTATCTGCTGCTTTTGTGTATTGATTTTGTGCACTAAGTATTCCACTTACCATCACAAAACTTAATGTTATATATAATTTTCTCATTGTACTTTGGTCGCTTTAGGTTAGAAGAATCTTGGTGAACTTGATACTTTCTTCGGGAAGTTCAAATCAAACAACAATATTAACTCGTGAGAAGATGGCGTTGTTACTTTCAAATCCGAAACGATATGATCATATGCATAACCTATTCTTAATGATGGCGTTACTGCATAATTTATCATCGCTCCAAAACTATCTTCTAAACGATACGTTCCTCCTACCTCAAATTTCTGATTGAATAAGAAATTAGCCGATAAATCTAAAGAGGTTGGTGCTCCAAAAGCCGATTTCATCATGAAAAAAGGCTTGAACTTAACCGTATCATTAATGTCAAAAACATACCCTCCTGTTAAAAAATAATGCGATACCTCTGAACCAAATTCTAACTGATCTCCGGTACGTTGAATATCCAAATGTTTAGATCGCATCATATTTGGAACTGATAATCCTAAATAATACTTGTTTGTATAATAGAAAAATCCCGAACCTAAATTAAAATAGGTATTGCTTATATCTTCACTAAAAGCAGGGTCCGTAGGTTGTGGTAATGTGTAATTAATATCACTATACAATCCTACATTATGAAAAGTTAATCCCATTTTTAATCCAAAGGCCAACTTATGTTCGCCTCCTAAATTTAATGTATACGAAAAATCACCATAAACATTGTTTTCCTCAACAGGACCAATCTTGTCTGATATAAAACTCAAACCTA
>NZ_WIBH01000038.1:0-1549 GCF_009495795.1 Flavobacterium sp. LMO6
ATTTGTGAAGGCTTGGTGCTGGTTTTTCGCCACAATTTTCAAGCCGCGAAACGTTAGCAGCAATACTATCGAAACTCACAGAAAACAAGAACTTAATGAAGAAAATTACAACAGAAATAATAATTATATTTATACTTTGGCTAAGTGTAATTCTATCATTATATTTAAATTACAAGTTTGACATATTTTTTATTTTTGGAATTATTGGTTTATCAATTGTTACGCTGACAAATAAAAAACTCACAGAAATTAGCTTGACAATTTTAATCGTAATTTTACTTTTTTCATCATTTAATTTAATAAAATTCAGTCTTGCTTTCAGCTTAAATTTTGGAGTAATAAGTATTCCAAATTTTATACTTTTATTAGTTTTACTTTATCGAAAACGAAATCAAGTTTTAGACTTAAAAGAAAAATGGTTTGCTGAAGACGAAGAAGAAATTGAAAATCAAAAAATCAGAAAAATAGAATTTTTTAAAAATCAATTTAAAAATTTATCTGAAGCCGAACTTAACAGGAAATTATCTGAAGATAAACTGACCGAAGAAGCTAAAAATGCTGCAATCGAACTGCTAAATTTAAAAAGTATAACCGAAAAATAAAGTACTACTGCTAACAGCGGTTTGCTTCAATGGCTACTTCCGGATTTTCCTCCGGAAAATCCGCTGCTGAATGGAATGTTTTGTTATATTTGTAATGGCTTGGTGTTGGTTCAATGCCACTGAAAGCAAGCCACATAACGTTACCAGCAATAATAAATCTAACTTTATAAAATGAATTTAAAACTAATAATTATTTTAATTCCTTTATTATTTTTATCATGTTCAAGAGATAAGAAAGTTATTCATGAAGATTTAAAAAGTCAAGAAAATTTAATTGACAGTGTTAAAGTAGAGTTAAACAAGCAAAATGAAATAATTAGAGTTTATAGTTTTTTAAACACTCCCGAGAAGCCAATTAAAGAAATGATTACTTTTCAGGACAATAATAAAATAGATTTTACAAAAAGTACTTTTTTAGAAGTAAAAAATGGTGATCTCTACTTTTATTCTCATTACAGTAAATATCCTATTCCCAAAAAAAGATTTATACAATTTATTTTTAGCGATAGTATTAATTCTAATTTTGACAACTTTTCAAATATAAAATTAGACACTGCTTTTTTCAACATGGATGGCGTGATAGAAGACTACAAAAGTAAATTATCTAAAAAAGGGAAAATAGTTGAAACTGTCTTTCTTGATAGTTTAGTTGTTAAAAATAATGAAGAGCAAAAAGTAATTAGAACTTTAGAATACTATGTTGATTTGGATAATTTACTTATTGATAATTTAAAAGCAATAAGAAAAACTAAATAATTACTGCTGGTAACAGCGGTTTGCTTCAATGGCTTCTTCCGGATTTTCCTACGGAAAATCCGCTGCTGAATGGAATGTTTTGTTATATTTGTAATGGCTTGGTGTTGGTTCAACGCCACTGAAAGCAAGCCACATAACGTTGTAACTAATAGCTTTCCGAATTGAACGAATGTGTTTAATGTTGGAAATTT
>NZ_WIBH01000039.1:0-1541 GCF_009495795.1 Flavobacterium sp. LMO6
AACACCAAGCCATTACAAATATAACAAAACATTCCATTCAGCAGCGGATTTTCCGTAGGAAAATCCGGAAATAGCCATTGAAGCAAACCGCTGTTAGCGGTAGTACTTATTTTTCAGTTATGTATTTTTTAAACACCTCAAATTCAGTAGGTTGTATTTCGTTTTTGTTTGGATATGAATGTCCAATTAATCCTAGGAATAAAGGAATTGGTTTTTTTATTTTTTGTCCGATTAATTCAGTTTTTAAATCTACTATATTTAGTTTTTGTCTTTCAATATAGATACTAAAGTCTGACCAACCATATTCATAAACAGATTTACATTTTTTGCAAATCCATTTTTCATTTGTGTTTTCATCGTTTAAATTACTCTCAAGAATATCAAAATATTTTTTTGAAGAAGAAATCATTATTTCAGTTTCCCAACATTTAAACGAATCTTTAGTTTTAGAACAATCTATTCCAATTAATTGTTGAAATCTCGGATATGCACATTGACAATTTTCTTCATTGTATTTTTCTAAAGCGATATTTAATAAATCATGTACTTTTCTATAATTAATTTTAAATTCTTCGTTTCGATTAGTTTTTTCTTCTTCTGTCAATTGTTTTTCTTTAGAGATTAAATTTATTATTAATGATTTAATTTTTTCTAGCATTTTTTTTCGTATTACCGCTAACGTTTTGTGGCTTGTGAATGTTGTTTTCTTATGAAAACTATTTTTAATTTGTTTATCGTAAATGTAATTGATTACGGTGATTCCACCAAATAAAACAATATTTACAAACCACTGTTGTGTGCAGGCTTTATTTTTGCTTTAAATTTTCTCGACCTTTAAATACATTACTTATCTCAAAATAATAAGTTTTCTTTTCTCCATTTTCATCAGTAACTTCCATTCTGTCACAAATACCTCCATTGTTATCAATGCTTTGATTATTTAATTCAACTCCAAGCATATCTAAAATAAAATATTCTTCGGAAACTTGTATTACTGACCAACCACTTTCGCAAGATTTTCCGTCACCACTATTTACTATCGATTTTAAAAGTCCGAATTGAATTGTCTTATATTTTTCTGCATTTATTGTGTCTCCAACAATTTTATAGGTTTGTCTTAATATTTTATGAGCTGTCATATTTGTATAATCGATACTCAACATTTTTTTTGTATAAGATATAACACTATCGAATTCAGATTCCGACATCAGCTTATACATAGCTATTGTCAATTCTCTAAATTCGGTGTTTTTTTCTGAAGCAATTTTAAACTGCTCACTTTCAATAAAACTTTCTCTAAATGATTTATAATCAATGTCTATATTTCCGTTTTCAAGAATTTTCACGCTTTTACTATAATTATCATCAAATTCAGGAACTTTTATTTCGGTTTTGGTTTGTCCAAATACAATGGTAAAATTAAAAATAAATATTAATGTTATAAGACAATGTTTAATCATAGTTAAGTTTTTTTGGTCGCTTGCACACAACGTTTCGCGGCTTAAAAATGTGGCGAAAAACCAGCACCAAGCCAACACAAA